>DASRJA010000143.1:0-23666 GCA_035649695.1 Mycobacterium sp.
TCGCAGTGACAGGTGTGCGCGAACGAGCGGTGCCGACCACCATCAGAGCTGTGGGACCGACCGGAAGGAGGCGATGTCCGTCTCGGGTATCGGTCAGCTCACGACGGATGCTGTCGAAGTCGTTCAAGTCGACGAGTGCGACATCGTCGATCAGCGCCGCCGGGGTGCCATCGACGAGGTCGCGCTCGAGAAGGAGGCGCCGACGACCGTCGGGATACTCGACCGCCCGTGTGCACCGAAAGCCTTCGGAGAAATACGACCGCAGCGAGCGGTGGTTCCGCGCCGAGATCTGCGCCATACCGCGATGCGCTCCTAGCGCCTGGGCGATGGCGATGTGGAGGCGGATGCCGGCCCGATGCAGCGAACGGCCGCGATAGTCGGGGTGGACCATGGCCGCGGCGAACACAACGTCGTCCACAGTCGGTGCGCAGGCCGCGAACTCGACGTCCTCGCCCGAAGACACCAGGTCGGTGGTCAGAGCCAGGTATGCGACCAGTTTGTCTCCCTCGAAAGATCCGACGGATTCGCCGAACACGTCCAGGTGGCCGCGGACGAACATGTGCTCGTCGTCCTCGCGGACGTAGAAGTCAGGGTCAGGAAGGCTGCTGAGAACAGCCTGGCGTAGCGCCATGACTGCGTCGTAGTCTTCCACTTCAAGCCGTCGCCACATGATCAGAGACCTCCCATTTCGTTGTTGAGTTCATGTGCTGCAGAAGTTTTGAGATCGTGTCCAGGCCGGACTCCACGGAGTCGGCGCGGAACACCGCCCGAGCGAACTCGGCGTTGGTGTGAGTCATCGAAGCGAAGCTCTTCCCCGGTGAAGCGATCTCCGACAGGACGACATCTGGATGCTCGAACTTCTCCGGAGCCTCGGCGAGAATCCCCGACACCGGAGAGAAGTTCAGTTGTCCCGCCAGGCTGCGCTGTCCCGGCGCGGTATGGCGCGAAGGCTCCCCGCGCTGGGCGAGAATCGCTTCCTCGACGAGGTTGAACCCGTAGGAGAGTTCGACCTCCTCAGGGATGGAACCGCCACCGATCCGAGCCCCGACTTCGCTGAAGACCGGACCCTCCGGTGTGAGGAACACCTCGAGATGGAATCCACCGTCGAACGCCGGCAGGGCATCCTCGAGAACAGACCGGGCCAGTCCGACGACGGTCTGTGCCTCTTCGCTCTCCTGAGGAAGCATGACGGAGCCCATGTATCCTCCGCCGAGGAAATCGAGGTGGGTGTTGACGTAAATCGCTGCGGCGGCGAGGAATACGCGACCGCCACGACACACTCCGTCAACCCGATACTGTTCGCCGGATTGGAAAGCCTCGACCAGCCACGGAGACGTTCGTCCTTGATCGCTGAACGGACCAGTGCGCAGGAAGCCGCGCAGTGCCTCCGCATCGTCGAGCACGGACACGCCAGAGGATCCGCGACCATGCGGGGGTTTGACCACGCACGGGTAACCGAGTTCGGCGGCGGCATCGTGAAGCTCGAGCGCTGACCGAACTTCACGGTGCGGGGCCACTGCGATACCGGCGGCGCTCGCCACTCGCTTCATCAGCGTCTTGTCGCGGAAGTGCAGCGCGTCGTCGGGCTGCTGCCCGGGGATTCCGTGCCGAGCACGGATTTCGGCTGCTCGCAAGACATCTGCCTCGGCGAGCACGATGATGCGCTCGAGGCCGTGGCGAGCGATCATCTCATCCGCCACGAGGGGGATCGTGTCGTCGGTCGTGTAGTCGGTGAACACCACCAAGTCGGCCAACCGAGAGGCGTCGACGTCCACCGGACCGGACGTGATGAGGACGGATCCGGCGGGTACGGCCGCGGCGAACCGCTCCCGACCGAAGTGGTTGACCACCTTGGCTGGGCTCATGACCAAAACAGATGCGCCAGTGGTGCTTTCGCCCTTCGCCGCGGCGCAGGACGATTCCGCCAAGGTCCACGCCTCGTGCACGTCGTCGCCCACCGTCAGTACGTAGCCGGTGAGGTCCGACGAATCAGCGATCGCGGTGACGTCCTCGGGCCGACGCTGCTTTGGTGGGGACACCCGCACCACACCTTCCCGCTGTTCGACGTCATCGATCCGGTCGGGATCGGCCCAGTCGAGCTTTCGCATCGTGGCGGCGCCGTGCCGATCGCCCGGCTCGGGCGCGGGCAGACCGAGAAGGGCGAAGATGGTCTCGGTGGCGAAATGGCGTCCCGTCGTGAGCTGGGTGAGCTCCCAAATCTGGTCGCCGCCAAAGCGTGTGTGGGTTTCGATGACTCCAACGTCGAGCCCGTCGACCATCACCTCGGTGTGACTCGGCCCTGTCCGATGCCCGATGGCATCGAGGATCGCTATAGTCCGGTTGACGACAGCGTCCCGTTGGTCGTCGCCGAGCTGTGCCGGCTGCCAGTGGCCGAGTTCGACGAACTCGGGCTCCCCGGTGGTGAGCTTCCCGGTGATGGCAAGGATCTCGTGCTGTCCGTCGACGCTCATCGCCTCGACACTGAACTCGTTGCCGGACAACACCGCCTCGGCGATCACCGCGTTTTCCGGATTGTCCAGGAGCGCCCACCATTTGAGCCCCCCGATTGAGTCCCATGCGGAACGGAGATCGTCGTCGTTACGGATCAACCGAACACCGGCACTGCCGGCGCCCGTCACGGGCTTGACCACGATGGGCGCACCCGCCAACGAGTTCCGGAATGCGACGACTTCGTCGAGACTGCGGCACAGACGCCATGGTTGCTGGGGAATGCCGTGTCGTTTCAGGGCCTGCCGGGTGAGGAACTTGTTATGGGCGGTGCGGACGGCGTCGACCGGGTTCGACGGGATACTCAGCGCGTCGGCAGCGACCGCCGCCGCCAAGATGGCAGATTCCAAGAAGCACGCCAGCGCGGTGACGGGTGTCGTCTCGTGGATTGGCCGCAGCAGTTCGATGAGCGACGCCGCAGAGATCTCCGGCACCTCGATCAATTGATCCGCTGCGGAGCGCTGGAAATCTGTTGCCCTATCGGGCGTCTGGATCAACGTGATCGTGGTATTCGGCGGCGGCACGACCGGAAGGCTGGAGTCGTTGCCGCTGATGATGACCACGTGTGAAGTCGCGGAAGTCATGTCAGGCAGCCTTTCTCGCCGCCGGCACACGGAGGCTTGTTCGGGTGGTGATGGCATCGGCGATCGTCTGCGCAGCGCGGCGGGCCTGTCCGACAACGACATCGAGCGCAGACACCGTGAAGTAGCTGCCCGCGGAAACCTGGCCAACGAGCAAGAGGTCGTCGCGCGGCCCTCCTCCGGGGGCGAGGGCCCGGCACGTCGCGGGATCGACCAGGCCCTGGCCGGCATCGTCACAGTCGACGAGGCCCGACGCGGCTAGGTCGGCAACCAGTTCGGGGCCTTCAAAGAGGTTCGAGGACTGGCCCAAAGCGGGGATCACGCGGTCGGTTCCCAGGTCGGCGAGATGGTCGTCAAGCCCTCCCTCGCGGGCGTCGACGCCTCCGTGGACCACCAGGCGTCCATCGGCCTGCATGGCACGAAGCTGCCGCCACCGGCTCAGTGGAACCCTGACCCGGTATCGGAACCACTTGGACCCCAGCGACTCACGAAGAAGGACCCGTTCCGGCTCGGGCAGCAGTGTGAATGCGGTGTTGAACGCGTCGTTGGTGGCGCTGAGTGTGTGGTGGCAGGCGATGTCGGCCGGATCGGCGAGCGGATCTGACCAGTGAGCGGCGTGGGCTGCATCGGAGAAGATGTCGGATCTGGTGAATCCGAAACGAGCGAGTTCGCGGTCCAGCAGGGCAAGCACCGACTTCGCGGTCAGCTCACTCCAGACCGCCTCAGAGATGACCGCATCCTCGGTCAGATGTTCTGGTGCATAGCGCTTTTGGGCCTCCACCTGAACCCGGGGCAGGGTGCCGCTCCGGGACAGCATGTGGACACGCGTCGTGCCGTCGTCAAGCGCGCAGGCGACATCCACGGCGGTGAGGCCGCTGCCGAGAATCGCGACTGAACGCTGATCGCCGAGACGAGTCTGCAAGCCACTGAGGGGGTAAGCCTGGACAACGTTGCGAGTCGGAGGCGGAGCGGGAGACCACACTCCAGGAGCTACCACCGCGATATCGGCCGGCAGCAGTTCGGCGGCATCGCCGAGGACGGCCATTCCATCGCCTTGTGGCCGTACCGACGTGGCGTGCATCGGGTAGAAGTTGACGCGGACCCCGAAGTCGCGCAGACGGTCGATCGCCTTCGCCAAGGTCGCCGCGAGGTAATCGCCGTACACCGATCGGGACATCGGCATCGTGTCGAGGTCAGTCGACGGGCTGCCGGACTCGTCAAGCCAGCTGCGAAACGAATGAAGCGACGGGGACAGTGCGTCGAGCCGGTGCTGGGAGGTGTTGACCGCAGCGGCCGCTATGTCGCTACCGAAAGCGCTGCCACGCCCGAGGCTCTCTGGCCGGTCGACGATGTCCAGCGTGGTTCCATGCCAGGAGCTGTCCGCCTGCTCCGCGAGTTGACTGAGGGTGAGCGTGCCTCCGACGCCAACTCCAACGATCGCGATGCGCGCGACGCTTGCTGCATCGACTAGCGCAAGCCCCGTCGTCATCTGTTCCCGTTGGCGGTCCATAGCCATGGGGGAAATACTCGTGATCAGGCAATGGCGGCGTAATCGCCACGAAGCCAGACTCAACTGTCGAAGAGGAAGAGTTTCCTATCCGCGGGGTAAGCCACCAAGAAGATGACCGGGTGAGGAGCGGAATGCCTATGAGATCGAAGACATGCCGAAGTGCCGCCGTTCTGGCCGGCCGCGCCGTCGAATCCGTTGCCGATCAACAGTCCGGCTTGACTACTTCGTTTCCTTTCACCAGCTGTCGAGAATCGCTTGCCGAGGTGCGTAGTTTCGGGTCATCCAACACTTGCGAAGGGAAATGCCCAGTGGCTCAGTCAGGATCGTGGACGGGCGACCCGGTCTGGCTCGCGGACGTGCTGCGCGCCGAGGGTGTCCGGCTCGTCGAGTATCCCGGTTGGCGCGACCGCGGCCACGGTGACTTCAAGGACATTCCTGGCGTCATGGTGCACCACACCGGATCGGACAACGCCACGGCAGCTTCCATCGCCATCGGCAGGCCCGAGTACGCCGATGTTCTGTTGCATCGCGGTTCCGAAGGGCCCGAGGTCGCCGAACTCCAACGTCGGCTCACGAAGAGGAGGGCACCGACCTGGTTGTCGACGGGATCTTCGGTTCGAAGACCGAAGCCGCCGTCCGGGCATTTCAGCGAAGGACCGGTGGCCTCAAGGTCGACGGGATCGTTGGACCGGCAACCGCTGCGGCGCTGAGGTTGAAACTCTTGCAAGCCGCGTAGTCACCGATCGGCGCCGTCAGATACACAGCACGGCAAACAAATGGGTGCAGCGGCGGCATGTCGGAGTACCGTCATGCCCACCAAGGGGTTCGGGTCGATATTGCTAGAGGTACGTCGATGAAATGCAAATATTTGCCGCTGCTGTGCTGTCTGCCGGCGTGCTAGCAGTCGGATTCAGCGCGGCTGCAGCAAACGCCAATCCGCTCCCGCCTCCGCCTCCACCTGTCTTCCCAACTCTGCCTGTACCGGCGCCTCCACCGTTCATGCTTCCGGCTGCGGACCCGGTTCCAGCCCCGTTTGTGCCGCCCCCGCTTGCGGCTCCGCCCCCGCTTGTGCTGGCTCCGGTTGCGCCGCCGGCGGCCGATGTCATACAGGTTCCGATCGGCATACCCATAAACATCTGCGGCAACTCAATCGGCATCTGCGCGGTACCGATTTGTATTCCGGGAGCCTCGGGATGTGCTGACCTGCCCGACGACTGACTCGGAGGGTAGCCGATTCCTTAGGGCTTGTTGCGGCGACGCGAGCCAATCTGGCTGATGCCTTTCCTGAGTTGGGCCGCACCATCTTTCGCCTTGGCGGACTGGCTCTTCAGCACCGAGCGGGTGATCTCCGCGGCGTCCCGGTGGACACCGCAGTAGAGCCGCCGGTCTTCGTCCGTCACCCGTGACTTGATGTCGACGTACTGGCGTTGACGGCTGCCGTCCTGGTTGGCGTGAGGACCCTCGCCGGGGCGGTAGAGCAGCTCGGCCACGGTGTCCCAGCCGATGGTGCACCCCGCGTCGATTGCCGCCATGGCACTGCGCCGGGCGCGGTCGTCGTCGCCGAGGCTTAGATAGGCACGCGACAAGGTCGCGAATGCGGCTCCGCGCGCGGCGCCCTCGGATGCTGTGGCCGCCAGTCGGGCCGGCAGGACCGCTTGATCGGGCCGTCGGTTAGCCAATTCGATGCGAGCGATCGCATGCAGCGCTACCGCATCTCGCTTATCTTTGCGCAGCCGGGCCACCGCGAGGACGTACGCGCGGCGAAGCACCTGTTGCGCTGGATCTTGCCCGGCACCCATTCGTCCCACCGCCCGCATCGCTTCCCGTGACAGCGCCGATAGGGGGTTGAGGACCGTGCGGGCGGCGTTGAACACCAGCTGATCCTTCGCGAGCGCAGACAGCGCCTCGCCGAGCCAAAGGTGCGCCATCGGACAATCGGGGTTGGCCGCGGCGTTTTCGGCTAGCATCCGAACGCCGTTCCTTTCCTGCAAGGCGTCCGCGGGCAACGTCAGCAGCGGAATCTGCCGGGCGCGGGCCCCGAGCCGGCGCACCGCGCTACCGGCTGCCGCCCCGGGGGCCGTGCCTTCGACCCGGCGATAGCCGTCCTCGACTTTGTCCTGACCGCCCCGGACCAAACCCATAGACGCTGCGACTGACTTCCGGACGATCTCCTCGGATCGATCGTAGGTGTCCGGTCGCGCCGCTTTCGCGCTTCGCATGACGTCGTCCACCCGTTGCGTACCACGCGCCTTGGCCTCAGCCGCAGCAGCGCGGATGTGATGAATGCCCTTCACCGTCGGTCCGCCCGCCGCTCAGTAGTCCACGTCGAAGCCAGACGAATAGTCCGCGACGCCGAGATCGGAGTCGTAGGAAATGTCGCCGCCACCAAGTGTGCTGCCCGAGAACGACACCGAACCGTCGGGATTGTGGAAGACGGCGTCACCGCCCTCGCCGTAGGTGACCTCAGTACCGTCTGTACCGTCTGTGCCGTTTGTGCCGGTGTCCGCGTCGACGAGGTCGGTGGCCCCTTCCGCGTCCGCGATGGCGTCGACATAGGCGCTGACGATCGCGTCTGCGAAGCCGTCGAAGTCCGCGTCGGGTACCAGCAAGTCGTCGCCATCGAAGTCGAGTTCTTGTTCGTTCATTGCCATGCCCTTTCTGCAAGCTGCGAGTACATCGACCGTCGACGTATTCGTTCGCTCAGTGTTCAGGCAAGGACTCAAGAATTTCTAAAGGCCGTCCTTGGGTGCCGATCGCAGCAGATCAGCGCCGGCTCAACAGACGTGGCGCGCTGCGCAGGCCGTCGCCGCCGATCAATTGCCGTACCAAGGTCCGTCCTGACCTCCGTGTCCGATCCACGCTTTGGTGGTCCCGCTGAGACTTGGATGAAGCGGTTGCGCTCAACCGCCGGTCGGCGCGCCTCCTCGGGTTGTGTGGTCGGTGACGCATTTTCCTTTCGTTCGAAAGGTTTCAGCGAGGCCGCAACTTTGATAACAAGCTGGTCAAGCGGCGCGCGCCGCGCAGAAACGCGTCACTCTCGCTGTTAGCTTGCCGGGGTGGTTGCGATGCTGAAGTTGCTTGGCAGACTCTGCGCGGTGGTGCTGGGAGCACTCTTGCCGGTGCTCGCCGTCGTCGTGGTTGAAACGCCGACGGCCGCAGCGTATTCACGTAAAGGGCTCCCGGTGGAGTCCCTGGACGTGCCGTCGCCATCGATGGGCCGCAACATCCGCGTCCAGTTCCAGGGCGGCGGACCGCATTCCGTCTTTCTGCTCGACGGGCTTCGGGCTCAGGACGACGCCAACGGCTGGGACATCAACACCGCGGCGTTCGAGTGGTTCTACCAGTCCGGAATCTCCGTCGTCATGCCCGTCGGCGGACAATCCAGCTTCTACTCGGACTGGTATCAACCCGCGACAGGAAGCGCGGGAACGGTCACCTACAAGTGGGAGACCTTTTTGACGCAGGAACTGCCGAGCTGGCTGGCCGCCAACAAGGCTCAGGCGCCGACGGGCAATGCCGTTGTCGGACTGTCCATGTCGGGCAGCGCGGCGCTGACCCTGGCCATCTGGCATCCGATGCAGTTCATCTTCGCCAGCTCGCTGTCCGGGTACCTGAACCCATCAATGGGCTTGTGGCCCACGCTGATCGGCGTTTCGATGAAGGACGCCGGTGGCTACAACGCTTCGAACATGTGGGGGCCGACGTCCGACCCCGCGTGGCGCCGCAACGATCCGATGGTCAACATCAACACCCTGGTGGCCAACAACACGGCGCTGTGGATCTACTGCGGCAATGGCGTCACGTCGGAACTTGACGACGGGGCGAATCTCGGCAACCAATACAGCGCCCAGGTCCTGGAGAACATCACGCTGTCGACCAACAAGGAGTTCCAGCAGAAGTACATCGCAGCCGGCGGTCGCAACGCGGTGTTCAACTTCCCACCCGACGGCACTCACAGCTGGGGCTACTGGGGCTCGCAGCTGCAGGCCATGAAGCCCGACCTGGTGCGCATCGTCGGCGGGCAGCAGCCACCTAGCTGAAGTGCGTCTGCGGCTGCGCAAGCTTCACGCCGTCGACGGTGATGTCGAGCTTCTCGTTATAGAACGCGACCATGTTCGTGATCGGCGCGACCGCCGGCAGCGGGTAGTGGTATGTCCACGCGAGGTCGGGATGGACAGCGTCGCCCACGCGCACCGACCAGTAACCCGACGTTACGCCCTTGTACGGACACAGCGTCTGGGTGTCCGACGGCTCCAGGTGCTCGAAGGAAACATCGGTCCGGTCGATGTAATACCGTGTCGGCAAACCGGTTTCGAACAGCAATACGGGACTGTGAGTGTCGGCAAGCACCACGCCGTCCACCTCGACGGTGACGTGGCGGTGTGAGCGCAGGGCATCGACCCGGACGTACGGGTTGCGCGGATGACCGTAGATCGGCTCGTCCTCCTCGAACCACGTCAGTGGTTCCCAGTCGAAACGCACCAGCCCGGCGACGGGGCCATCACCGTCGTCGAACACGCGTGCCGCCGACTGGTGCGTCTGACCGTCGCCAACCAACGAGAACGTCCGCGACGGGCCGAGCTGCACCTTCTGCGGGTGGTTCTCGTCGTGTAGGAACTCGGATCGGACGTCGCGCAGCGGGATGTAGTACTGCGGGTAATACGGGACCTCCCACACGTACCGCGCCGCCGTCGTCTCGAAGACCAACTGGCTTCCGAGGTAGCCGCGGACCCGCCGCGGCGCCGGTTCAATACGTCCGCGAACCGCCGCCATCTGGGGATAGTCGGTCATGGGCCGCTGGGATGTGGTGCTCACCGTTCCATAATGGTCTCGCGCCTACAGTGAAGGAATGCGGGTAGCGATTGGCATTATCGGCGTGGTCGTTGCGTTGTTCGGCGTGGTGTGGGCCCTGCAGGGGTTCGGTGTCCTCGGCGGCAGCCCGATGAGCAACACCACCACCTGGTCCATCATCGGTCCGATCGTTGCGGTGATCGGCATCGCCCTCGCGATCGGCGCCTTCCGCCGCCGCAAATAGTTCGCGCAGATCGACGAGCACGACTAAACCGCGACGGCAACGCCCTCGCGCGATGCCGCACCAGGTTGCTCCGTCGTAGCGGGACCAAATCCGTTACAGGCGAATGGAATCCGGCGTAGCGTCGATGTATGGCAGTTGTATTGCGCCCCGGTGACAGTAACGATCTTGTCCGGCTATTGCAGGCCCGGCTGAACCGCGACTATCCGCTGTACTCAAACCTCGTCGTCGACGGCATCTATGGGCCGCGCAGCACCGCCGTGGTCCGCGAATTCCAGCGCCGCGCCGGTCTGGTGGTCGACGGCATCGCCGGACCCCGCACCCTCGGGCGGCTTGGGCTGAACTTCGACCAACCCCCGCCGCTGCCCACCAACCTGCCGTTCTTCTACTGCGCCTCCGGTACCTGGGCCACACCGTTCCAAGGACCACCATTCGATGTCGGCTGGCGTGTCGAACAGATGGGACTACTGCTGCGGCTGATCCTGATGAACGCCGGGCAGTTCTACCTCTGCGGCTATAGCCAGGGCGCTGAGGTGGTGGTCCGCACGCTGCGGCTGATGTTGCCCGGCCAGCCGTTGGCGCACCGCGCCGGGGACCTGCTCAAGGTGATCACGTTCGGCAGCCCCTGCCGGCCGCCCGGCCCGACGCTGCTCGGCAACAATCCGCCGGGAGCCGGCATCTCCGGTATCTATACCCCAGAACAGTTCCGTTCGCGCACATACGATTTCGTCCTGAACGGCGACATGTACAGCACGACCACCGACGATACGCTGCTGCACCTCGGCTATGAGGCGCTCACCCCGCTCGAACTCGATCTGCCGTTCGCGCTGAAGATCTTCACGCTGATCCAGAGCAACGAGTTCCTCGCCCTGCTCAACCTCGCCAACACGCCAGAGAACTTCGCGAAGGTCGTCAGGACCGCGATCGTCGTCGGCGACTTCCTGATTCGCAACCCCCACATCCACTACGGTGACTGGCCCGATTTCAACGGGGTCACCGCCGTGAACCGCGCGGTGCAGATCGTCGCGACCGGTTCGACGGGCGGCCCTTAGCGTCATCCGTTCGGATGAACGGCGGTTCATCCCGTAAGTCGTGCAATTGCGCGCTGCCGGACGGACGTGACCCCCGGCAGTGTCGTCGGCATGACAGTTCTCGTGTTTCCCGGTCAGGGCTGCCAATGGGCAGGCATGGGCTGCGACCTCGTTGACACCAGCGAGGTATTCGCTGCTCAACTGCGGAGATGCGCCGAGGCGATTCAGGCATACGTCGACTGGTCGGTTGAGGATGTGTTGAGGCGGCGGCCCGGCGCCCCTTCGCTCGAGCACGTCGAGGTTGTCCAGCCGGTCCTCTTCTCGGTTTACGTCGCGCTGGCGGAGTTGTGGATGGCCAACGGCGTTGTTCCGCAAGCTGTTATCGGGCAGTCCCAGGCTGAAATCGCAGCGGCCTGCGTGGCCGGCGCGCTCAGCCTCGAGGACGCCGTGCACATCATGGTTTCGCGCTCTCAGCTGTTCGCCGACGAACTGGTCGGACGTGGCGGGATCGCGTCGATCGGGCTGGCGGCGCGTGAGGCCACTGACTACCTGGCCCCGTACCAGGGCAGGCTTGAGATCGCGGGAATCATCGGCGCCAGCTCCGTGACCGTTGCCGGTGAACTCGCCGCCTTGAAAAGCCTTGTGGCACAGCTCAGCCACCGCAATATCGCGGCCAAGGCGGTGCCGGTGTCGATCCCGTCGCACTGCGCCTACATCGAGCCGCTGCACGAGCGCCTGACTGCGCTGCTTGCGCGAGTGCGGCCGCGGCCGAGCCGCATCCCCTTCTATTCGACGGTGACCGGCGATGCGTTGCGAGGTGACGAGCTCACCGCGGACTACTGGTATGACAATGCTCGTCGTCCGGTGCTATTCGACCCGGCGATGCGGGTGCTGCTCGCGCACGGCCATCGCGTCTTCGTCGAATCGAGCGCCCACCCGGTGCTCAGGCGGGCGATGACCGACACCGCCGGCGACGTCGGTTGCCCAGTCGTCGTCACCGGCACGCTCCGCCGTGGTCGCAGCGGCCCCGACGAGTTCCGCAGTGCGCTCGCAGCCGTGCCAACCCAGCACGCCGCGCCGGTGCAAACGGCGGCCTGACCTGCGATATGGCCGCTGTTTGGGCGCTACACTCCCGGTGTGCGCCACGACGGCAGCGCAGTGCCACGGTCACCAAGCCGATTCTGGTCGAGCTTGCTGGTGCCGCCGATCGCAGTGGGCCCAACTGGAAGCGAAGCGGTGCGCGTCATTTTTCTGCAATTCGACCAGCGGGCGCAGCGGCAGCGCAGCATTCTGCGGCTCGCATTGGTCACCATCATGGTGCTGGCTGTGTTCAGCGGGACATCGCGTTCCGAATGGCCGGCCCAGTTCGTCCTGGTGGCCGTTTACGGCGCGCTCTCGATCGTCGCGGCCTGGATGTGGCTGCGACACCCGCACCGCGCCCGCAAGTTACGGGCCATCGAACCGATGGTGCCTGTCGACATCGCCGCGATCTGCGTGCTGCCCTTCATGTCCACCGGCAGTTACCTCATGTTGGGCCTGCTGGCGTTCCTCCCGTTCTTCATCGCGACGCAGGCGGGGCGCCGCGCGGCGGTGATGTCCGTCGCGGCGATCGTCGGCGGTGGTGTCGGGGTACTGACGGATCCAGTGTTCCGGCAAGACTTGTCGCCGTTGGCGATCGTGACGATCCTGACGATGCTGGCCCTGCTGTGCCTGTGCTCGTATACGGTGTCACGGACGCAACAGCGCAGGCTGGCGAGCATCGCTGAACTGACGGCAAGCCGGTCGCTTCTGCTCGCCGATGTGATGACGGCGGAGGAACGAGAACGCCGCAGCATCGCGGAGGCGTTGCACGACGGAGCGTTGCAGACCGTGCTCGCCGCGAAACAGGATCTGCGCGAAGCGATTCGGGCCAATGGCGACAGGTCGGGCATCGAACGGGCCAGCGAGCTGCTGGTCGACGTGTCGCATGATTTGAGGCAGGTCACTCGCGAACTGCATCCGTCGGTGCTCGACGAGGCGGGTCTCGCAGCGGCCGTCCAGTCGTTGGCGGACAGCTTCTCCGAACGCACCGGCGTGCCAGTCGAGTGTTCGATCGACTATCCGCAGCGCCATGTTTTCGACGCGACGCTGTACGGAGCTGCGCGAGAGTTGCTCAACAACGTCGCCCGTCACGCAGACGCGCACCGGGTCTAGCTGGAGTTGTCCGACCGAGGCGATGTCGTGACGCTGGACGTGCGGGACGACGGGGTGGGCATGGACCCCTCGATCGTCGCAAGGCGACTCAGCGAGGGACATATCGGCGTGGCATCGCACCGTGCGCGCATCGAAACGCTCGGAGGAACAGTGGAGTTCGAACCGGGCGAACGAGGAACGTGGGTGCGGGTGCGGCTACCGATACGGGTTGGGCAGGAGGCTCAGTGACGAAGTCGGATCGGGTGCGGGTTGTTGTCGGCGACGATCACCCGGTCTACCGGGACGGCCTGGTGCATGCGCTCGACAACAACGGCCGCACGGAAGTGGTGGTCGCCGTGGGCGACGGCAGGGCGGCGCTCGACGCGATTCGCGAGCATTCGCCTGACGTTGCGCTGCTCGACTACAAGATGCCGGGTCTCGACGGAATCGCGGTGGCCCACGCGGTGGTCCGCGACAAGCTGCCGACACGCGTGCTGCTGGTGTCCGCGACCACCGAAGGCAAATCGGTGCCCGATATGGCCGCGGAGCTCTACCTGGCGCAGACCACCATCAAGACACACATCCGCCGGCTCTACGAAAAGCTGGGCGTATCGGATCGCGGCGCCGCCGTTGCGCAGGCGATGCGCAACCACATGCTGGAGTAAGCCCCAGCGTTCATCCATTTGGATGACACCCGGTTCATCCCCGTGCTCGTGCGAATGGACGCTGCCGCTCGGCTGACATGCGCCGCAGGCTAATACGCATGACAACAACCATCCCCACCACTCCCATCTACCCTTCAACCAAACCTGTCACACGCGCACGGAACGCCAAGCCCGTCGCTCATCCGACCGCAATGAAGTACGCCGTCGAGATGATCGGCACCCTGTTCCTGGTCTTCACGATCGGCACCGCCGTTCGGAGCGGCAATCCGCTTGCTCCCCTGGCCATCGGGGCGGTCCTGATGGCGATGGTCTACGCCGGCGGGCACATCTCCGGCGCTCACTACAACCCGGCGGTGACGGTGGCGGTACTGATCCGCGGCCGGATCGAAATCCGCGAGGCCGTCGGATACTGGATCGCACAGATTGTCGGCGGCCTGCTGGCGTCGGCGCTCGTCTCCGCCGTCGCCCCGGCGCAGACGAGTCCGATGAACGTGTCCGGGCATGCCTTGGCCGCGGCTTTCATCGCAGAACTGCTCGTCACGTTCGCGCTCTGCTACGTGGTGCTGAATGTCGCCACGAGCAAGGATCACCCCGACAACTCGTTCTATGGACTGGCGATCGGCTTCACCGTGGCGGCCGGCGCCGTGGCCGTCGGCGGAATCTCGGGTGGCGCCTTCAACCCGGCCGTGGCCATCAGCGGTGTCGCGATGGGAATGTTCTCCGGGTCCATGATCTGGATGTTCGTCGCCTCCCAGCTAGTCGCGGCGGTCGCCGCCGGGCTCGCGTTCCGGAGATTGAACCCCGCCGACAAGTAACCACCACCCACCTGGCGCTCCCCCTTCGTCAACGGCGACGACGGGGGAGTGCCCTGTTTTCGGAGCCTGGATCATTGAGTCGTGTGGAACGAGTGGTGGGCGATTGCGCTCGGCATCGTCGGCGGGCTCGTCCTGGTGTGGGTCGTTCTCGTGGCAGTGCTATGGCGGACCAAGCCAGGCGCGTCTGACCTGAAGGAAGCCCTGCGGCTGCTGCCCGACCTGATCCGGCTGATCAAGCGCCTGGCCGCCGATCCCGACACGCCGCGCGGCGTGCGGATCCGGCTCGCGCTGCTGCTCGGGTACCTCGCGCTGCCGTTCGACCTGATTCCGGACTTCGTCCCGGTGCTTGGCTACGCCGATGACGCCATCATCGTCGCGCTGGTATTGCGGTCAACGACACGAGCCGCCGGGCCCGACGCCTTGGCCAAGCACTGGCCGGGCACGCCCGAGGGGCTGACGGCGCTGAAACGGCTGTGCCGCTTGAACGGCAAATGAAGCTCTGTGATCCAGCTAACACCGCAACGCCCGTCGTGGGTTTCCCGTGGCGTCCACGCTGGGGCCGTCGCCCGAACGTGCGGGGTACGTGACGGGCGTCGAGAAGTTTGCTGACGTGTCGGATGTGATCTACCGCTCACTTTCGCTCCAAAACATAAGAATCCGTTTTCCGCAGAACAGCGGCAGCTGATCATGAATCGATTGCCAGGAGGTCAAACGTGCACGTTGACCAAGGTTATCGCGTTGCCATAATAAAATAACGAGTGCATAACGAAGATTTTCCTAAGCGCTGTCTGAGAGGATTGGCGCGATTTCCGGGGATTCGCAAAGTCACCCGCGCGTAACACGAATTTTCGTCGCTACACTCGACCGAGATCGCGCGAAAAGGCGCAGATAGACCTGCAATCTAGGGCCGGTGCACGCCAAACCGGTGGAGGTACCGATAAAGATGGCTAACTTTTTGATGCCTGAGGGCACTGCTGATTCTCATGTGAATGACGAGGCGCATGTGGACCCGGAAATCGCTCTCGATGGGACCGTCGCGGTCCGTCGCGGTCCGATCGGCGACATCGCCGCCAGCGGCGTGGCCGCCATCGTCACCAACTACGGCGATGACAGCGTTTCGTTCCTCAACGCCGAGACTCTCGCGGCCGAGGACACCATCGGCGTCCCCGGCGAGCCGTTCGCGGCCGTCATCTCCAACGATCGCGCCTATGTCACCTCGTCGTCGGCGAGCCACGACGCCGTGTCCGTGATCGACACGAACACCAGGACCGTCATCGCGACGTACCCGCTGGCCTTCGGCGTCACCGCCCTGGCCATCAGCCCGGACGGCAAGCGCGTCTACGCAGGGCGGACTGGCAACGACCATGTCGACGTCGCCGTCATTGACACCACGGCCGAGCGCGTCGGCACCATCGACATCGCGACCGGCGCAGGCATCGGGGTCGACGCCATCGCCGTCGACCCAACCGGCAAGCGGCTGTATGTCGCCACCACCGATGCCCGCGGCAGTCAGCTCGTCGTCGTCGACGCCGAGACCGCTCGCGTTGAGCGCAAGGTGTGGGTCGGCGCGCCGATCCGGGACCTCGCCTTCGCCGACGGCACCGCTTACGTCCTCACGTCCGATCGCGTTCGCGGCGGCGCGGTCAGTGTCATCGACATGTCGAGCAACCGGATCACCGACACGATCGAACTCGGGATCGGCGCGCCCACTCAGATGACGCTGAGCCCCGACAAGTCCCGCGCGTACGTCGTCGACTACGACCACGTCGCCGTGCTGTGCACGCTGAGCCACGAGGTCGTCACCACCGTTTCGGTCGATGCCCGGCCGTCTTGCGTCACAGTGGATTCCGACGGCGGTCGGCTGTACGTCGCCGATTACGCCGGCGATGTCAGTGTGTTCTCGGTCGCGTCAACGTTGCCGCAGCTGTACTCGCGGCTCGTGGCCACCGAGCCGATCGCGCTGGCCGCACCGCGCGAGCTGGAGCCAGCCACGGCATAGTTAGCCTGCGTGGTTACGCGCCGACAAACAGGTAGTGAACTACGTATGTCCGGCACGGCCGGTCTTCCTACGGTCACAAGCGCGATCGAAAAACGCGCGCAGACCAGGAGGACATCATGCCCGGGCCCAAGACCAACGCACCGGCGATTGACTTCGGCGCACAGGGCGGCGACCCGAGCCGCGGGGTCGACATGGACCTCAGCACCTGCGTAAACCGGTATGGACCGGCGCCGGCCGCGATCGCGGCACTACACGCCATCGAGCCGGCCGACATCGTGCTTCATCCGTATCAGGCGGCGCCCCAACTCATCGAGCTGTACCGAGAAGCGACCGGCGTCTCCCACGGGGCGATGATCGCCGGCCGCGGTGCCAGCGAGTTCATCTGGGCGATGTGTCGCGAGCTCGACCACGCCTCGGTGCAGGTGCCGATGCCTGCGTACACCGACTACTTGAAGGCATTCCCGGGCCGCGGCTTCGATCCTCGTGGCAGCCAAATCCCATCGCTCGAGCAGATCGATTCGGCGCTGAATGCCGCTGGAGTGGTGATCATTTCGAACCCGCACAACCCGACCGGTGCCCATCTCGATCCCGGCGGACTCATCGCCGTCGCCGCCGCGCATCCTGCTGCGACACTGGTCGTCGACGAGTCGTACATCGACTTCACACCCGACCCGGCAGGGTGGTCGGTGCTGGGCTGCGAGTTACCCAACATCGTCGTGCTGCGCTCGACCACCAAGTTCTACGGCATCGCCGCGACCCGCACCGGCATCGCATGGTGCGCCGAATCCGAGCCGTTGGCATACCTTTTCGGCCAGCAAGAGAACTGGGGGCTTTCCGGGGTCGACGTGCGGATCGCGTGCGCTGCAGTGCGCGACGCCGATTGGTCCGACCGCAGCCGTGCCCAGATGCACGACGATAATGCCTGGCTGGCCGAGATGCTGTCGGGCGTAGGCGGTCTCGACCTGCATGCAAACAAAAATGTGCACTTTCAATTCGCGTTCTGCGAACGCTCGCTCGAGGTCGCCGATGTGTTCCTCAGGCACGGAATCGGTGTTCGTGTATTGGGCGCGGCGCATGGCGTGCGACCCGACGCACTGCGCATCGTCGCACCCCGTCATGACGAGCGGGAGCGTTTCGTCGACGCCCTAACGGAAGTGGTCGATGAACGCGCCGCGGCATGACCGCATTGGTGTTGTGGGCGTTGGCCTGGCCGCTGTCGGCGCAGTTGCCTATGGCATCGCGACAGTCATCGGCCGCGCGCTTGCTGCCTCCGGCGTCGACTCCGCCACTGCGCTTGGCATTCGGTTCTCCGTTGCGGCGATCATTCTGACGGTGTTGATCTGGCTGCGCGGTGCTCCGTTTCGGCCAGGCACCGGCGAATGGCTGCCGATTGTCCTGCTCGGCGCGATTGGGTACACGCTGGAGTCCACGCTGTTCTACCTGTCGCTGCGGCACGGCACCGCCGCCGCGTGCATTCTGCTGTTCTATGCATACCCTGCCATCGTCACCGTGATCGAATTCGCCCGGGGCAGAGAGCAGATCACCAAGCCGACGGCCGGCGCATTGCTGTTGTCGGTGGTCGGCACGGCGAGCGTGGTGGCAGTCGGTCGCGACGTTTCGATCTCGGCCACGGGGGTCATCCTCGCGCTTGCGGCCGCGACGGCATACGGGCTCTATCTCGTCGTCGGTCGAAGCGTGCGTAGGCAGACCGATTCCATGACTGCAGCCTGCTGGGTGGCGGTGGGTGCAGCGGCGGCGTCGTTGATGCGCGGTGTCGTGGGAGGCACGCTTCAGATTCCGACCGGTCATGTCGTGCAGATCGTGGGCTACGGCGCGGTCACCGCGGCCGCATTCGCGCTCACATTCGCGGCCCTGGCCCGGATCGGTGCGACCCAGACCGCCGTCGTCATGACGTTGGAGGCGGCCGCGACAGTGCTGCTCGCCGGCCTCGTGTTGGGCGAAGGCATTTCGTCAGTGCAGGCGCTTGGCGGCGTGGCGATCCTTACGGCAGCGGCGATCATCGCGCACTCGCACCGTCGCGAGCGTGCGCAAAATGTACGCGGAATGCGGCGTGTCGATGTGCAGACACGCACTCTCGCGGGTATTGGGGACTAGCGCCAGGTGTAGCGGGTCTTTGGACGACCCGCCTTGCCGTAGTCCGTCTGGCGCGTGACTGTGGCTTCGTCCGCGAGCCGTTCGAGGTAGCGCCAGGCCGTCACCCGGGACACCCCGACCTGCTTGGCCACCTCGTCGGCGGTGATGCCATCGGCGGAATCCCGGACTGCGCGGGCAATCTCGTCGTTGGTGCCGGGCGCCGCACCCTTGGGTGCCGCGGATCTGTCTGCGCCGACCCGCAATTCGGCCAGCGCGCGGTCGACCTCCGCCTGACTGGCCGCGTCCGTGCCGGCGGGTAGCGCCTCTCGGTACCGCTTGTAGCGCTCCAGCCGATCCCGGAACGCCGCGAAGGTAAATGGTTTGAGCAGATACGCCAGCGCGCCGTGCCCCACGGCGGCGCGCACCATCTCCAGATCCCGTTCGGAGGTTATTGCGATGATGTCCGGCGCTGGCCGCAGGCCTGACAGCCCCGACGCCAGCGCGATCCCGTTCGCATCGGGCAGTCCAATATCCAGCAGCACCAAGTCAATTGGTGTCTCGCTCGCCATCGCTTCCGATGCCGCGCGCATCGCGTCGCGCGCCGTGTGTGCGACGGCCGCCACCGAAAAACCCGACAGCCGACCGAGATACGTGCGATGCGCCTCGGCGATCAGCGGTTCGTCCTCGACGATCAGCACGCTGATCACGATTTCACCGTCACTGTCACCACGGACCCGTAGGTCACGTCGGCGGTCAGCGTGCCGTTGTGCCGCTGGACCACCTGCGCTACCAACGCCAATCCCAAGCCGTGTTGTTCAGAATCGTCTTTTGTGGAATAGCCGCGCTGCATGGCCTTTTCGAAGGTTGCCGCATCCATTCCTGGTCCGCTGTCCGCCACCCGGATCAGCAGCGTGCCGTCGTCCTGGCTGACCGTCACCTCGACCCACGGGTCTTCGCGATCGCATGCGTCCATCGCGTTGTCGATCAGGTTGCCCAACACCGTGACCATTTCCTGGCCCGACAGGGCGAGGTCGTCGGCGTTCGACGGGAGATGCGTCTCCTCGGTCACGGTCAACTCGATGCCGCGTTCGTCGGCCTGCGCCGTCTTGCCAAGCAGCAGCGCGACCAGCGCTGGCTCGCTAACCGTGCTGGAGAGCCGGTCGACCAATTGTTGCGACAGCTCGAGTTCGTTGGTCGCGAACTTGACGGCTTCGTCGGCGCGGCCCATCTCGACCATCGTGACGATGGTGTGCAGCTTGTTGGCCGCCTCATGCGCCTGCGAGCGCAAGGTGTCGGTGAGCACCTTCAGCGAGCTGAGTTCGCCCAGTGCGCCTTGTAATTCGGTGCGGTCGCGGATCGTCACGACCTCAGAATCGCGCGGGGCGTCTTCCACCCGAGAGCGGTTGACCACCAGCACCCGCTCCGCGGTGACGTGCACCTCGTCGCGTGCTCCCGGGTTGTACGTGCGCAGGAACTCCGGCAGATCCGATCGGTCCACCGGGCCGGGCGGCAGTGCGAGCAGCCTGCGGGCCTCGTCATTGGCCAGCGCTACACCATTGCGGTCCAACACAATCAGTCCCTCCGAGACCGAATGCAAGATCGCGTCGTGGTGTTCGTACATCACCCGCAGCTCGTCGGGGCGTAGCCCATGGGTCTGCCGTAGCAGGCGGCGGCGGATCGCCCATACCCCGACCAGCGCGATGGCCAGTGCGGCGAGGCTCACCGCGACGATCGTCGGCACCTGCGAGCGCCAGCGGTCGGCCAGGCTCTGCTGCAGGATGCCCGCGGACACCAGCCCGACGATGCGGCCGGTCTGGTCGCGCACCGGTGCGACCGCGCGTATCGACGGGCCCAGCGTGCCGGTGTACACCTCCGTGAACGTCTCACCCTGCAGCGCCGGCTCGATGGTGCCGATGTACTTGCCGCCGATCTGGTTTGGGTCGGTGTGGGTGAAGCGCGTGCGGTCGGGCGCCATGATCGTGATGAACGCGATGTCGGTGTTCTTGCGGACGGCCTCGGTGACGGGTTGCAGAGTCGCGGTGGCGTTTCCCGATTGGATCGCGGCGGCCGTCGACGGTGAATCGGCCAGCGCGGTGGCGATGCCGAGGACTTGTTGGCGCGCGGCGGCGTCACCGTCGCGGGCGGCGTCGAACAGCGCCAGCGCGCTGCCGGCCAGCACCACCACCGCGATCACCAGGATCTGCAGGGCGATCGCCTGACCGGCCAGCGATCGTGGCCAGAACTTGTTCAATGGCGCCTTCCGCTAGACGTACTGAACGCCGGACTGCTGCAATTCTGGTCACCTTTGCCGCCGATGGAGAGAAATCACGACGAATGCGTCTGTGATGATTCCGCCAATCTTGGCGGCCCCGCGCCCCCCGCGGTCGTGCTGATCAACTCATGGCGTCAAGGGCGGTTAGCTGAGCTCGCCCCGTGGTAGTTATACACAGAGGAGAAAACCGATGATGCGAGACCGTTCGAGCTATCTGGTCTGCTTGTGCGCGGTGTCGCTCGCCATCGCTTCGCTGCTGCTGCCAACGGCTTCTGCCGAGCCTGCGTCCTGGAACGGCGAGTACGCGATCACGTTCATCGTCGGTCCGAAAGAGGGAAGCAGCATCGCAGCCGGTCAGTCCGAGGTGCAGTACACCGATACGTACGGCTTCAGCTCGAGCTGTGACAGCGGTAAGTGCACCGCGACGATCATCAGCGGCCCTCCGCCAAGGAACCCGACGGTTCCGCAACCGATTCAATTCACGTGGGATGGGTCGTCCTGGACACAAGCCACCGATTTCCAGTGGGACTGCATGATGCCCGACACCACGATTCAATGGAGTCCGGCCCGAGGTGACGTGCGCTACACGCCCCAACCCGACGGGACACTTGCCGGGACCATGCATACCGAGATCATGAGCGGTCCGTGCCAGGGCACCCTTGACATTCACATGACGGCCGAGCGGGTTTAGGCGCCTAGCGCCGGGCCGCCGCGTCTTTGGTGGGTGCGAGCGGCTGGCCTGAACGTACTGGATCAGTATGTTGAGTTGGTTAACCCAGGCTGTGCGTTCGCAATTCGGGCCGACTGAGCCGACCCACACAGCAAACACATGGCGGCCGTGCGGCAGGGGGTGGGGGCGCTCTTAGCGCCACAGTGGTGGCCGAACGCCGCCGCGCCGAGGTAATCGGGTGGGTGGGCAATTAGGTCACTGTCACCCCGAACCCACACCTGAGGCGCCGAAAAGGCGCGGGAGACCCAGTATGGGCGTGACTTCAGCCCGGGGCCTGGGAGCGTTCAGCAAGCACTCAGATGGGTACGCATCAGGTAGTCACCAGCAGTTTCACAAGGCAATTATGATGATCCGCAACTTAGCAATGAGTGGCATTTCGGTGGTTGGCGCCCTCGGGATCGCTGCGCCCGCAAACGCCGACCAGTATGACTTCATCTCTGTGCTGGATAACAACGGGGTCTACTACTACAACATTTCGGAGATGATTGACCTCGGTAAAGCCGCATGTCGGACCGTTCGCACCGGCGGCACCATCGGGTCGGTCGATTCGGCCATCAACCTTCTGACCCGTGCCGGGTTCAACGCGGTTATGGACCGGGCAATAATCATGCCCGCGGCAGCGAACACCATGTGCCCGGATATTTGGCCCGCCCTGAATGCGCACAACCAAGCAGCCCGCGATCTCCTGCAAGGCACGGCCCCCGCCAACTGAACCCATCACTGATCAACTAATCGAACGCCGGCTGGCGCGAACTTAATGAACTAAAACGTGACCTGGCTCACCTCCTGGCCGAAGCTCCTTGCAGACCACATTCCGCATCTGCTTGGAGGAAACGACCATGACCACGCATCTGGACAGGCCGCCGGTAGAGGAGCCACCGCGCCGCCGCGACCGCACGCACTGGCTCTACATCGCCGTCATCGTCGCGGTGCTGGCCGGCATCGCCGTCGGTCTGGTCGCCCCGGAAGTCGGCAAGAGCGTCGGCGTGCTCGGCACGATGTTCGTCAGCCTGATCAAGATGATGATCGCCCCGGTCATCTTCTGCACGATCGTGCTGGGCATCGGATCGGTGCGCAAAGCCGCCACCGTCGGAAAGGTCGGCGGCCTGGCGTTCGTCTACTTCCTGGTGATGTCGACCTTCGCGCTCGCGATCGGCCTCGTCGTCGGCAACCTGATTCACCCCGGCAGCGGGATGCACCTCTCCGAGACTGCGGCGGGCAAGGGCGCCGAACTCGCTGAAAAGGCGCATGAGTCCGGCGGCCTGATGGACTTTGTCCAGGGCATCATTCCGGACACGTTGTTCTCGTCGCTGACCGCGGGCAGCGTGCTGCAGGCGCTGTTCGTCGCGCTGCTCGTCGGATTCGCGCTTCAGGCCATGGGCTCGGCGGGTCAGCCGATCCTGCGTGGCATCGAGCATCTGCAGAAGCTGGTCTTCAAGGTGCTCGTGATGATCCTGTGGCTGGCTCCGATCGGCGCGTTCGGCGCGATCGCCAACGTCGTCGGCCAAACCGGTTGGACCGCCGTGACTCAGCTGCTGACGCTGATGCTCGGGTTCTACGTCACCTGCGTGCTGTTCGTGTTCGGCGTACTGGGCGTGCTGCTGCGCGTGGTGTCGGGCATCTCGATCTTCAAGCTGGTGCGCTACCTGGCCCGCGAGTATCTACTGATCTTCTCGACTTCCTCGTCGGAGTCGGCGTTGCCGCGGCTGATCGCGAAGATGGAGCACCTGGGTGTCGACCGCAGCACCGTCGGTGTCGTCGTGCCGACCGGCTACTCGTTCAACCTGGACGGCACCGCGATCTACCTGACCATGGCGTCGCTGTTCATCGCCGACGCGCTCGGCAGCCCGATGTCGGTCGGTCAGCAGATCGGTCTGCTGGTGTTCATGATCGTCGCGTCCAAGGGCGCCGCGGGTGTCACCGGCGCCGGGCTGGCCACGCTGGCCGGCGGCCTGCAGAGCCACCGCCCCGATCTGCTCGACGGTGTCGGCCTGATCGTCGGTATCGACCGGTTCATGTCCGAAGCGCGTGCAGTGACGAACTTCTCCGGTAACGCGGTCGCGACGGTGCTCGTCGGTTCGTGGACCAAGACGATCGATCGCGACCAGGTGAACGCCGTTCTGGGTGGAGAGGACCCGTTCGACGAACTCACCATGGTCGACGACGATCGCACCTCGCACGCCGAAGAACCGGCACAGGAGCGTGTCCCTGTGCCGGCGTAGGGCGCGCGAACGAAAGGCCCGGCCGAACTCCCCCC
>DASRJA010000144.1:0-3840 GCA_035649695.1 Mycobacterium sp.
CCCGATTGCACGGCGAGCGGCTTCTCCCACACAGCCAGCGGCGTGCTCGCAGCGGCGGGCGCGTGGCTCGACTCGCATCAGGAAGCCAACAACGTATTGACGGCGGCGGGCATGCAGGGCGCGGGCGCCGAGCAGTCGGTACGCGACTACTTCGTCGGCCGCCCGCAGGAGTATCAGGAGCTGCGCGGCATCGCGGCGCCGCTGATCGACCTGCAGCGCGGCTGCAACACGGCGATCCAGCCGATGCAGATCGCCGCGCTCTATCAGGCGCTGTCGCAGTCAGGCGCGCCGATGTAGGGGCTACATCCGGCCGTAGCGACTACGTACAAAGCTGTAGAGACCGAACGCCGCGATACCTAGCCCCGCCGCGACGAGGAGGACCTTTCCGAACGGGGCATTGCCGAGTGCCTTCACCGTGGCATCGAGACCGGTCGCCTTCGACGGGTCGGCCTGAAGGGTCGCGACGATCACGAGCACACCAGCGCCGGCGAGCACCACGCCCTTGGCGACGTAACCGGTGACACCGACCGCGGTGACTCCCGTTCCGCCATACACGCGTAAGTCTTTGAAGAACCTCTTGGATGCGCCTTTGTACACGTGATAGCCGCCGACCGCGATGAGGCCCAATGCCACTGCAATGAGAATGGTCTTGCCCCAATCGGTTTGCATCATTCGGGCGCTTAGCCCGGCGTTCTGCTGACTGCTCTGTTTGCCGGCTCCCATCGCGAATCGCGCAGCGGAGAAGGCGATCGCGAAGTTCACAATCGCGAGTCCCAAGGATTTCCCGCGCTTCCACACCGGGGTGTCATCTGCGCTCCAGTTGGAGCGCTCGCCGGGCTTGGAACCAACGATGGCTTCGGCGACCCGCCATAGGCCGAGCGCGACCAACCCGCCCGCGACGACCCACAGGATTAGCGCACCGCCGGTCTGGCGCGCCAGCGTCCCAAGTGCGCCGGACTGATCGGCTTCGCCGCCGGAGCCGAACGCGATTTGCACCATGATGTACCCGACGACGAGATGCAGCACACCACTGAACGCGAACCCGGCGCGGGCCGCGTACTCGAACGCGTCGTTGTCGGTTGCGTTTTCAACTGCGCTTTGGAGCGGATTGTCGACCATGGCTCCGTATACCCGTGTTTTGACGACTGCGAAACCGTGCGCGCGGCGATTGTGGATGAATGCGCGACTGGGGATAACAACGCATTCGGGTCAGTGCTTTGTCAGTGCCGGTCCGGACCGTGGCGTCATGACGACATTGACCCGTGCCGAGATCGGCGCACTCGGAGAGCAGCTGGCGGTTGAGCATCTGACGTCGCTCGGACTGCGCGTGCTGACCCGCAACTGGCGTTGCCGATACGGCGAGCTGGACGTGATCGCGGCCGACGACGCGGCGCGCACGGTGGTGTTCGTTGAGGTGAAGACGCGAACCAGCGACCAATTCGGTGGCGTGTCCCAGGCAGTGACGCCCTTGAAGGTGCGCCGGCTGCGGCGGCTGGCCGGGCTGTGGCTCGCGACGCAGCGCGGCAGCTGGGCGGCGGTGCGCATCGACGTGATCGGCGTACGCATCGGCCGTACCCGGGCTCCCGAGATCACGCACCTGAAAGCAGTCGGCTGATGGCGCTGGGCAGGGCGTTCTCGGTGGCGGTGCGTGGCCTCGACGGTGAGATCGTGGAGATCGAGGCCGATATCAGCTCCGGTCTGCCTGGCGTGCATCTGGTCGGGCTGCCCGACGCCGCCCTGCAGGAGTCGCGGGACCGGGTGCGCGCGGCGATCACCAACTGCGGCCACAGCTGGCCGATGGCGAGGCTGACTTTGGCGCTCTCCCCGGCGACGCTTCCGAAGATGGGTTCGGTCTACGATTTGGCGCTTGCCTGCGCGGTGTTGTCGGCCAATGGCAAGAAAGCGTGGGAGCGACTCGAAAAGACCGTGCTGCTAGGAGAATTGGCGCTAGACGGGCGGGTCCGTCCGATCAAGGGGGTGCTGCCCGCCGTACTGGCAGCCAAGCGTGAAGGCTGGCCTGCAGTTGTGGTCCCCATCGACAACCTCGCGGAGGCCAGCCTGGTCGAGGGTATCGATGTGTGGGGCGTACGCACACTGGGGCAGCTGCACAAGTGGCTGACCGGAGCCGCTCAGCTTGACGACCGGATGGGCACTCCATCGTCGATGCCGGAGCCGCCCATGGACCTCGCCGATGTGGTCGGCCAATCGCACGCTCGGTTCGCGGTCGAGGTCGCCGCGGCCGGAGCCCATCACCTGATGATGACCGGCCCGCCAGGTGTCGGTAAAACGATGCTGGCGCAACGCCTTCCGGGGCTACTACCGCCGCTGTCGGAAGAGGAATCGCTGGAGGTGACGGCGATCCACTCCGTGGCAGGCCTGCTGTCGGGCAGCACGCCGCTGATCACCCGGCCGCCGTTTGTCGCCCCGCACCACACGTCGAGTGTGGCCGCATTGGTCGGCGGCGGCTCGGGCCTGGCCCGACCGGGAGCGGTCAGTCGCGCGCATCGGGGCGTGTTGTTCCTCGATGAGTGTGCGGAGATCGGGGTCAGTGCGATGGAAGCACTGCGAACTCCGTTGGAGGAGGGCGAGATTCGGCTTGCCCGCCGCGACGGCGTCGCCTGTTATCCGGCACGATTCCAGTTGGTGCTGGCCGCCAACCCGTGCCCGTGCGCGCCAGCGGACCCGAAGGACTGCATCTGCGCGTCGATGGCCAAGCGGCGATACCTCGGCAAGCTCTCCGGACCACTAATGGATCGCGTGGACTTGCGCGTGGAAATGCACATGGCCCGGGCGGGAGCCTTCGCCGCGGAAGAAGGCGAGTCGACGGCCGTCGTCAGGCAACGGGTGGCGGCCGCGCGTGCTGTCGCCGAAGAACGTTGGCGGTCACATGGCATACGCACCAACGCCGAGGTCAGCGGTGCACTGCTGCGGCGCAAGTACCGGCCTGAGGCGGACGCGATGAAGCCGCTGCGAACCGCGCTCGACAGCGGCCAGATCAGCATTCGAGGCATGGATCGCACGTTGCGGGTCGCGTGGACGCTGGCCGATCTCGCCGGTCGGACCTCACCGGGTGTCGAGCAGGTCAGCACGGCGCTGAGTTTCCGTCAGGGTGGGGGCGCGCGATGACCGATTCCGTGATGTCGGCCTACGCTTACTTGTCGCGGGTCGTCGAACCGCCCTGCCGACAATTGGCGGCGCTGGTCACCAGGGTGGGACCGGTCGAAGCCGCCGACCGGGTGAAGCGAAGGGCCGTCGATGAGCAGCTGCTGCGATTAACCGAGGCTCGCTATGAAATCGACTCTGCTGCAAGGGATCTTGCCGTATTGGAGCGACTGGGTGGACGACTGGTCACTGCGGCGGACACCGAATGGCCACTGCTGGCGTTCACCGCTTTCGCAGGTGTCGACACGCAGCAGCGGGCGGAGGCGCATCCCCCGCTTGCGCTGTGGGTGTTGGGGCCGGCGTGCCTCGACGAGGTGGCCGAGCGGGCGGCGGCGATCGTCGGAACCCGGGCGGCCACAACCTACGGCGAGCATGTAGCCGCGGAGCTGGCCGCCGGTCTGGCGGAGCGGGACGTGGCCGTGGTGTCCGGGGGTGCCTACGGCATCGACGGAGCAGCACACCGTGCCGCGCTGGCGGCCGACGGGTTCACGGTCGCGGTATTGGCCGGCGGCATCGATGTCTCTTACCCGGCGGGCCACGCCGCGCTCTTGCATCGGATTGGCGAGGAAGGCGTGATCGTCACCGAATATCCGCCGGGCCTGCGGCCCCAGCGGCACCGGTTCCTCACCCGCAACCGGCTCGTCGCTGCGCTTGCGGGCGCCACCGTGGTCGTGGAAG
>DASRJA010000145.1:0-6242 GCA_035649695.1 Mycobacterium sp.
CGCGACCGTCACCGTCGACGGGTGGCTGAAGACCGGTGACGCGGGCTACGTCGACGACGCGGGCTTCATCTATCTTCACGACCGGCTGAAGGACATGATCGTCTCGGGTGGCGAGAACGTGTCGCCTGCCGAGGTCGAGAACGTTCTGATGACGCATCCCGGGGTCGGCGATGTGGCTGTCATCGGCGTGCCCGATGAGCGGTGGGGCGAGGCGGTCAAGGCCATCGTCGTGCCCACGGCCGGGACCACGCCGAGCGAAGCGGAGCTGATCGCTTATGCACGCGAGCGGCTTGCGGGGTTCAAGCTGCCCAAATCGGTGGACTTCGCCGACGCGTTGCCGCGGACCCCGAGCGGCAAGTTGCTCAAGCGAACGCTCCGCGAACCCTACTGGGAGGGTGTCGGGCGTCAGATCGGCTGACCATCGTGATAGACACGGATGCATGGAGATCCTGGCCAGCCGGATGCTCATCCGGCCGGCGGACTACGAACGGTCGCGGCGGTTCTACCGCGACGAGCTCGGGCTCGCGATCTTTCGCGACTACGGCGCGGGCACAGTGTTTTTCGCCGGCCAATCGCTGATCGAACTCGCCGGCCACGGCACGCCGAGTGCCGGTGGCACCATGTGGCTTCAGGTCCGCGACGTGTACGCCACCGAACAGGAGCTCAAGGGCCGCAGCGTCGAGATCGCTCGCGAGGCAAAGCAGGAACCGTGGGGCCTACACGAGATGCACGTCGTCGATCCCGACGGTGTCCTGCTGATCTTCGTACAGGTACCCGAAACCCACCCGCTGCGACGCGATACCAGAGGCTGACGGCTCCGATCAGCTGGCAGGCGACGCCAACGGCCACCCGACGGAGGCCAACCGCGCGGCGACCTGATGGATCTCCTCCGGGTTGGGCTCCTTCTCGATCACCGCGTGCACTGCGTCGCGGATCTCGTCCTCGGTCACCGTGTCGGAATTGTTCGACTTGAGGATGGACTGGGCCGCCTTGACGACCTCCTCCTCCGTCAGCGACCGCTTCAGCAGCGCGAGCAGCGCGAAGTAATCCTTCGGCGGAACACCTTCCGGGTAGCCCTGATGCAGCCACCCAAGCACGTTGTCCAGGACAGTCTGATTCTCGGTCATGTGGTCTCAGCTCACTTCTTGGGCATGAAGGGGAACAGGTCAACACCAAAGTGGTGGATGATCGTCGTCCTGGTGATCCAGAAGACCGCGGTGACGATCACCCATGCGACGAATACGAACAGCGCGATGCCGAGGTACTTCAGCACGGGATTGGGTGCGTGCACGGTGCCGTCTGACGCTTGGCCGCCCGCTCCGCTCGAATACGCCACCAGTCCGCCGGCGAAGACCGCGGGGAGGCCTGCGCCGAGGAGCAGCCCCACGACGAGCACCTTCAAAATGCTTTCTGCGTAAGTCATCAACGTTTCCTTTGCTTGTCTTCGAAGGCCTAGACGGCCGCCGTGTCCTTGGGCGCCTTGGCGGCCTCGCGGACTTCGGCCGGAACGACGGAGTTGGTCGAGTCGTCCCAATCGGCGTTGACGTTCTTGTGGTCCACCTTCTGCTGCTGGGCACGCCACCACATGTAAAACGACAGTCCGACGAGGATGAGGAAGATCAGTCCATCGCCCGCCAGCGCCGAACCGCTGACAGACTTGACGGCGTCCGAGAGCCAGTACGAAAGCGCCCCAACGATTCCGGCGGCAGGCAGGGTGACCAGCCACGCCACCGCCATGCGGCCGGCGACCGCCCAGCGCACCTCGGCGCCCGGCTTGCCGACGCCACTACCCAAGATCGAGCCGGTCGCGACGTGGGTGGTCGACAGCGCCATGCCTGCGGCGCTCGAGCTCAAAATGATTGCGGCCGATGATGCCTCTGCGGCGAAGCCCTGCGGCGACTCGATTTCGACAAGGCCCTTGCCCAGGGTGCGGATGACGCGCCAGCCACCGATGTAGGTGCCGAGGCCGATCGCGAGCGCGCAGCTGAAGATGATCCAGAACGGCAGGCCGTCCTTCTTCACGTCGCCAGTCAGGTGACCGGTTGTGATCAGTGCCAGCGCAATGACGCCCATCGTCTTCTGGGCGTCATTCGTGCCGTGCGACAACGCAACCAGCGAGGCGGTCGCGATCTGGCCCCAACGGAAGCCTTCTTCACGTCGCTTCTGCAGCACCTTGCGCGTGATCCGGTAGACCAGCCAGGTACCGCATGCGGCGACGAGGCAGGCGATCACCGGGGCGGCGACCGCGGGAATCAGCACCTTCTGGGTGATCCCCGACCAGTTGACACCGGCGGTGCCCAGCGCGGCCAGGCCGGCGCCGATCAGGCCGCCGAAGAGCGCGTGCGACGAACTGGATGGGATGCCGAACAGCCAGGTGAGCAGGTTCCACAGAATGCCGCCGATGAGGCCGGCGAAGATGATCGTCAGACCCGTCGACGCATCGATCGACGGAAGTAGGTGGCCGGTCTTGCTGTCTTGGACCTTGAGCACCGACGTGGTGACGGTGACGGCGACCTCAACCGAGAGGAAGGCGCCGACGAGGTTCAGCACGCCCGCCAACAGAACGGCGGTCTTTGGCTTGAGGGCACCGGTGGCGATCGAGGTCGCCATCGCATTGCCGGTGTCGTGGAATCCGTTGGTGAAGTCGAAGGCCAGTGCTGTTGCGATCAGCAGCACCAGGATGATCATCTCTGCGCTCATGGCTGCTAATTCTGGGGCCAGAGCGGCAAATTAGACCAGCCGCTAGCTACCCTAAACGGCCGCTCCGACCTGCGACTTTGCCTTGTCCAGTGAGGTGTTCATACAGTGTTCACTCGGCGGTCCGGAACCGTTTGTCTGCTCCGTCGGCGGGGCCGGGCACTACCATCGATCTGTCCAGGGAACCGAGGCCACCGGCCTCCGTCGGGAGTTGACGCCGTGACCAAATTTCTCGCGAAGATCGTCGCGTGGATCACCTCGGGGTATCCGGAAGGCGTGCCGGGTCCGGATCGGGTTCCGCTGTTCGCGCTCCTGCGGCCGCGGCTCACCGACGACGAGGTGAAAACCGTCGCGAAGGCGTTGATGGACCGCGGCGAGTTCGACCACGTGGACATCGGCGTGCTGATCACCCAGATGACTGACGAATTGCCAGCCCCGGAGGACGTCGAGCGGGTACGAAACCGGTTGGCGGCCAAGGGATGGCCGCTCGACGAGCCGCGCGACGCCGAGGAGACCGAATAGCCGTCCTGCGCCCCGTCGCTGTCCCGTCAGGCGCTTCAGCGCTGTCGCTGCTGCCGGTGCTGGAGGATGCGCTGGCCGGAGGCGCGTCTGTCCTTCCCGTGCCGGCCGACGACGCGCGTCAAAGTGCTTTGTTGACAACGTCTTTGCGCGCAGGCTTGGCGATCGATGACGACGTCGCTGTGGTGGTGTCGACGTCGGGGACGACGGGTACACCCAAGGGGGCGATGCTCACGGCGTCGGCGTTGACGGCGAGTGCGGAAGCCACGCACCGTCGGCTGGGCGGTCCCGGGGCATGGCTGCTCGCACTGCCGGCCTATCACGTCGCGGGGCTGCAGGTGTTGGTGCGCAGCGTCGTCGCGGGTACGACGCCCATTGCCTGTTTCGACGTAGCCGAATTCCCCTCCGCCGTCACCTCATTGGGTGGCGGACGCCGGTATGCGTCCCTGGTGGCGGCGCAGCTGGACAAGGCGTTGCGTGACTCTGCCGCAACCGATGCTCTGGCATCGCTGGACGCGGTGTTGATCGGCGGCGGGCCAATGCCACCGGGATTGGCCGAAAGAGCCTCGGCAGTAGGGGTTTCGGTCGTCCGCACATACGGCATGAGCGAGACAGCGGGCGGTTGCGTGTACGACGGCGTGCCGTTGGGCGGGGTGCGGGTGCGCGTCGATGACGGCCGGGTGGTGTTGGGCGGCGCGACGCTGGCGAAGGGTTACCGCAATCCGGTGCAACCGGATCCGTTTGCAGAGCCAGGTTGGTTTCGCACCGATGACATTGGCACCGTTGATGATTCGGGTGTGTTGCGGGTGCTAGGCCGGATCGACGACGCGATCAGCACCGGCGGATTGACGGTGTTGCCGCATTTGGTGGAGGCGGCGTTGGCGACCCACCCCGCGGTGGCCGAGTCCGCGGTGTTCGGCGTCGCCGACGACCGACTGGGCCAGCGGGTAGTCGCAGCAATCGTCGTCTCCCCGGGCTGCGCGACACCGACGTTGACCGACCTGCGCGAGCATGTCACGTCGACGCTGTCGTCGACTGCTGCGCCACGTGAAGTCCATCTGGTCGACGAGCTGCCCCGCCGCGGCATCGGAAAGGTGGATAGGCGCGAGCTGGCCGCGCGATTCGGTTAGCCGCCTTCAATCTCCACCGCATCTCCACACAATCTCCAAGCTTCGAAGCCGCTGGCCAGACAGCATTTGCGTCATGAACAACTTCGTCATCACCCCACTCGCGGCAGTGGCGCTCGGGGCCGCAGCCCTGGGTCTGGCCGCGACGGCCACCGCGTTCCCGAACGCAGGCACCGCCGAGGACGTCGTCGACAGCCTGAAAGCCGAGGGCTACAACGTGCAGGTCAACGGCCTCGTCCAGGTGCCTCTGAAGCTGTGCACCGCGACCGATGTCCACCCCACTCTCGACGAGTCGGATTCGCTGCAGGACAAGCAGCACACGATGGTCTTCGTCGATGTGTCGTGCCCGTCACACGACTGAGCTAACATCCGGGCGTGCTCCGCGCCCTCGCTCTGATAGCTTGCGTCGTTTCCCTGTTCGGCGGCCCCGCCACCGCATCGGCGGACCCTGCCGGACAGGGCGATGCGGTTTTCGCCATCGGCAAGTGCTTCGATCCAAGTCAACCTCCGCAACAACGGCCTGGCTCGCTCGCCTACAACTGCGACACCACCGGCGTCATGGAGAACATGACGTGGACGTCCTGGGGACCCGACGGCGCGCGTGGGACGGGCACCGACAGCGCCGTCGAGTGCAAGCCAAACTGCGCGGAGGGACCCCGGCTGTTCAATCCGATCGTCGTGCACGCGTGGAATGCTTCAGCGCCAACGAGTCCCGCGTGCCCGTCGGGCGTCCAGTTCTACTCCGACTTGACGATCGCCTATCCCCAGGGTGTTCCGCCGTGGATAGCGCCGGGCACGACCTGGTCTCCCGGAACGGATTTCGTCACCGTGGACGGCATGCCGGCGGTTCACTTCTCCGGACTGACGCCAACCTGTGCGCCCCCCGGCATCTAGCGCTTGACGGTCACCGGCAGGACGTTCCAGATCTCGTCCCAGTACTCAGCGATGGCCCGGTCCGACGAGAACTTGCCGCTGCGCGCGGTGTTCAGGATCGACATCCGCGTCCAGGCCGGGATGTCGCGCCACGCGTCGCTCACTCGTTCCTGGGCCTCGACGTAGGACGCGTAGTCGGCGAGGACCAGGAACGGATCGTCGGAGCGCAGGTTGTCGACCAGCGGGCGGAACACCTCGGTGTCGCCATCCGAGAACGCCCCGCCGGCGATCAAGTCGAGGACGGCTGCCAGCTCGCCGTTGACGTAATCCGACGGTCGGTAGCCGTCGCGCTTGATCCGCTCGACCTCCTCGACGGCCAGCCCGAACAGGAAGAAGTTCTCGGCTCCGGCCTCCTCGCGCATCTCCACATTCGCGCCGTCGAGCGTGCCGATGGTCAGCGCGCCGTTGAGCATGAACTTCATGTTGCCGGTACCCGACGCTTCCTTGCCCGCCGTCGAGATCTGTTCCGACAGATCGGCTGCCGGGTAGATCAGGTGTGCGTTTTGCACGTTGAAGTTGGGCACGAACGCGACCTTGACGAATCGGTTGACGTCCGGATCGTTGTTGATCGTCTCGCCAACGGCGTTGATCAGCTTGATGATTCGCTTGGCCAGGAAATAGCCGGGCGCCGCCTTGCCGCCGAAAATGAATGCCCGCGAGGGGATATCGAGATTGGGATTCTGCTTGATCCGGTGATACAGCGCGACGATGTGCAACATGTTGAGGTGTTGGCGCTTGTATTCGTGGATGCGCTTGACCTGGATGTCGAACAGCCAGTCGGGGTTGAGTTCAACACCGGCCGTCGCTTTCACATAGTCGGCCAGCCGTGCCTTGTTGGCCCGCTTGACCTCACGCCACTGGAGGCGGAACGCGGCGTCGTCGGCATAGGACTCCAGGCCGCGAAGCTTGTCCAGGTCTGCCAGCCAGCCGTCGCCGACCGAATCGTCGAGCAGCTCCCGCAGCCCC
>DASRJA010000146.1:0-9164 GCA_035649695.1 Mycobacterium sp.
CGTCGGCGATTTCGTTGACCATCGGGTTGAACTCACCGCCGGACCCGAATGTGCCGCGCACACTTTGGATGATCACGTGGTAGCCCCGCGACGCATACACCGCGGCGAACTGGATCGAGAACGGAAACCCGCGGCCATAAGGGGCACGGACCAAGAGCGTGCCCGCGGGACTGGAGGTCTGCGGCTCGTAGTGGTCGGCGATCAGTTCGACGCCGTCGCGCATCGGCGTGCGCAAGCCTCGGATCACCCGGTAGTCCGTGGTGTGTGGCGGCAGCTTCAGTAGCGTGCTGACGGCGCGGCCGGTGACCTGCCTGATTCTGGAGCGAAGCTGTGACGAGGGCGCGGCGGAAGTTACTGCGGTCACCTAACAAAGATTACGCAAGCTCGTCATCGATGGCAGCGAGGACCTACGGAGCCGAAAATTGGAGTAGTCAACTACCCCAGACCAGCGTGCTTCCCGGATCGACGATGTCCGTATGAAACGGCTAGTTGTGGGCCTCGCAACGACAGTGCTGCTCTCGGGCAGCGTCGCGGGGGTGTTCCCCGGTGCTGCCAGCGCCCTTCCCGGTGACCCGATCCCACTACGTAGCTGGCCGGGCTGTCCGGAGGACAACCCATCGGGCCCGTGTCACTGGTGCCCGGGAGATCCGCCCGTGCAGACGGGCAATCTGCGGACCAACCCGGTGGTGTGGGACAACAACGTCTGCCACACCTACTGGTACGTCTATTTCGGCCAGGGCAACGTCGCGCAGAACATTTTTGAAGGCGAAGCGCCACCGCCGCCGCCTCCACCGCCGCCCCCGGGCCTCAACTTCTGCCCGATCCCGCCGTGGTGTCCGTGACGGTTAGTAGATGTAGTACGGCGAAAGCTCGCGCGCGCGTTGCAGATTCGCCTGTAGGCAGTCGACGTCGTCGGCAGCGTAGATGGGCGAGTAGAACAGCGACTGCTGAATCACGCCGTAGCTGGTCTTGAACGTAATCATGCAGGTGATCCACCAACGGTCGTTCCAGTCCGTCGGCTTCATGATCCAGTACTGGGCCGCGCGGTGACCGTTGATATCGAGCTCGACGGCATCGGGTGGCAGCGCCTCCTCGTAGGAGCGCCACACGAAGGGCTCGACGGCCATCTGATAGTTACCGGCGTCGTAGTGGCAGCGCAGGCCCTCTTCGGGCGTCGGCGGTGTGGCTGCCAGCCCGATGCGCTGGATGACGTCGAGCGGGATTTCCCGGCAGGGGTCGAACGGGCTCGGATCGGTCGTATCGATCACCGGCCACTTGATGGACGTGGTGACGTTGGTCATCGGGATGTCGGTCGCATCAACCTGCACCGGTCCGGCCGGGTTGGACTGCCAGACCACGATCACCGCCGCGACCAGCGCGCACAGCGCCGACAGGACGCGCAGTTTGGCGACCATTTCACCCCTTACGCTCGTCCGACCCTCCGGGGAGTGTATCGGTCTGCCACTCCCACCCGGACGGGAAACGAGAACATGTTCTAGTTGCCGGTCCAGGGGCCGACGATATCGCAAGTAGGCTGGTCGGTTGTGACACGAGACGGCCGCCGACCCACGCTGTGGGCGATCAGCGACCTTCACACCGGTCACACCGGCAACAAGCCGATCACCGAATCGCTGCATCCGTCCTCGCCCGATGACTGGCTCATCGTGGCGGGGGACGTCGCCGAACGGACCGACGAGATCCACTGGTCGCTGGACCTCCTGCGCAAACGGTTCGCGAAGGTGATCTGGGTGCCGGGCAACCATGAGTTGTGGACGACGAACCACGATCCGATGCAGATCTTCGGCAAGGCGCGCTACGACTACCTGGTCAACATGTGCGACGAGATGGGCATCGTCACGCCGGAGCACCCGTTTCCGGTGTGGAACGAGGAGGGCGGCCCGGCCACGATCGTGCCGATGTTCATTCTGTACGACTACACATTTCTACCGCAGGGAGCAGGCACGAAGGCCGAGGGTCTGGCCATCGCGCGTGAACGCAACGTGGTCGGCACCGACGAGTTCCTGCTGTCGGCCGAGCCTTACGCCACCCGCGACGCGTGGTGCCGAGACCGGGTGTCTTACACGCGCAAGCGCCTCGAGGACCTCGACTGGATGGACCAGACCGTGCTGGTGAACCACTTCCCGCTGGTCCGCGAACCCTGCGATGCGATGTTCTATCCCGAGTTCTCGCTGTGGTGCGGCACCACGGCGACCGCCGACTGGCACACCCGCTACAACGCGGTCTGTTCGGTCTACGGCCATCTGCACATCCCGCGCACCACGTGGTATGACGGCGTGCGGTTCGAAGAGGTGTCGGTCGGCTATCCGCGAGAATGGCGGCGCCGCAAGCCATATCGATGGCTGCGGCAGATACTGCCTGATCCGAACTACGCGCCGGGCTACCTCAATGAGTTCGGCGGTCACTTCCAGATCACGCAGGAGATGCGGGAGCACGCCGAGAAGGTACAGGAGCGCATCAGGGCCAGGCAGTCATGACGACCGCACCGTTGCTCGGCGGTGTGCTACCCGGTGTCGCAGCCTTGGCGGCCGCCGAAACATACGACGACCCACCGGGATTGGCCCCGCTGCCGGAAGAGGAACCATTGATCGCCAAGTCGGTGGCCAAGCGGCGCAACGAATTCATCACTGTGCGGTACTGCGCGCGGCTTGCCCTGGAGGAGCTGGGGATGCCGCCGGTCCCGATCCTGAAGGGGAACAAGGGTGAACCGTGCTGGCCCGACGGCATCGTTGGCAGCCTCACGCATTGCACGGGCTTCCGCGGCGCGGCCGTCGGCAAGCTCGGCACGGTGCGCTCGATCGGCCTCGACGCCGAACCGCACGACGTGCTGCCCAAGGGTGTGCTCGACGCGATCAGCCTGCCGGCCGAACGTACTGAATTACAGGCGATGCCCGACGGTTTGCACTGGGATCGAATCCTGTTCTGCGCCAAGGAGGCGACGTACAAAGCGTGGTTTCCGCTGACGCACCGCTGGCTCGGCTTCGAGGATGCCCACATCACGTTCGACGTCGACGACAGCGGCACAACGGGTGGCTTCGTATCGCGCATTCTCATCGATCCGGCCGCCGAATCTGGCCCGCCGCTGCAGACGCTGTCGGGACGCTGGTCGGTTCGGGACGGTCTCGCGCTGACGGCGATCGTGCTGTGACCGACGCCGGTTTGGTCGTCGTCGACAAGCCCGCCGGCGTCACCAGCCATGACGTCGTGGGCCGGTGCCGGCGCATCTTCGGCACCCGCAAGGTCGGGCATGCAGGCACACTCGACCCGATGGCCACCGGCGTGCTCGTCGTCGGAATCGAACGGGCCACCAAGATCCTCGGCCTGTTGACTGCCACCGACAAGTCGTATGCCGCGACCATTCGCCTGGGCCAGACGACATCTACCGACGACGCCGAAGGCGAACTCCTGCAGTCTGTTTCGGCCGACGCAGTCACCGACACCCAGGTCGACGAGGCGGTCGCTGCGCTGCGCGGGGAGATCGCCCAGGTGCCCTCGGCGGTCAGCGCCATCAAGGTCGGCGGCAAGCGCGCCTACAAGCTGGCCCGCGAGGGGCAGACCGTCGAATTGGCGCCTCGCATGGTCCGCATCGACCGATTCGATGTGCGGTCCATCCGGCACCACGACGGGCTCATCGACCTGAACGTCGAAGTTGACTGCTCGAGCGGCACGTACATTCGGGCGCTGGCCCGCGACATTGGCGCTGCCCTCGGCGTCGGCGGCCATCTCACCGCGTTGCGGCGCACCCGCGTCGGGCGGTTCGGACTCGACCAAGCCCGCATCCTCGACGACCTCGCCGAGTCACCGCGCCTGAGTTACACCCTCGACGAGGCGTGCCTGCAATCGTTTCCGCGCCGCGATCTGACTGCCGACGAAACGGAAGACACCCGGCACGGCAGACCGCTGAAACCCGCTGGCTTCGATGGGGTTTACGCAGCGACCGCCCCGGACGGTCAGGTGATCGCACTGCTGACGGACGGACCGAACCGGACGACGTCGGTGGTCGTGTTGAGGCCCGCTACGCTGTAATCGCTTTACCGCGAATGCGACAGCGTGGCAGCCTATCGCGCGCATACTGCCCAAATGGGATCGCCCTACAAGCTTCTGCAGCTCGCACTCGCCGTATTCGGCGCAATCATGATCCTGCTGTATCCACTGGCCCTGGTGTGGCCGTCGGGGTGGGCATGGCATCACGGCGCACCCCACCATTCGGTGTACTTCATGATGATCGTCGGCATCTACGCGACGCTGGGAGCCTTCCTGTTGAACGCCGCACGCAACCCCGCGGCCAATCTCAGCCTGATCTGGTTCGCGGTGTGGTCCAGCGTCGTGCATGCCGCGATCATGGCGGTGCAATCCTTCACCGAGCACCAGATGGGACATCTTTGGGGAGATGTCGCCGCGCTGCTCTTGGTCGCAATCGTGCTATCGGCGCTCGTGCTGTCGGCTGGGCTGAAGCAGCCGGCACCCGATAGAGCCGGAACCGTGGCGCGTTAGCCGACCACCCAAATCGCTTCTGCGGCAGGGCTTCCCAGGTCGACCGTGGTGTCATCGGAGCCCTCGGCTCCCTCGATCGCCACCGAGATCATCCCGGCGAAGTCACGCCGCGCCAGCACCCGCAGCCGAGAATCCAGGCTGATGCCGACACTGTCGAAATACCGCAGCATCTCCGGGTCGGCGTCGGAGATTCGCGCCACCGTGCCCGCGTCACCGTTCTGACACACCGACAGCTGCCGCGCATCGGGCGTCGGCACCCGTCCATCGGCCGCCGGGATCGGATCGCCGTGTGGGTCGCGGGTCGGATGACCCAGCTTGGCGTCGATGCGGTCGAGCATCCGATCGGACACCGCGTGCTCGAGCACCTCGGCCTCGTCATGCACCTCGTCCCAGCTGTAGCCCAGCTCGCGAACGAGGAACGTCTCCATCAGCCGGTGCCGGCGCACCATCGCCAACGCCGCGCGGCGACCCGCCTCGGTCAGCGTCACGGCGCCGTACTTCTCGTGATCGACCAGCCCCTGGTCGGCGAGCTTGCGGATGGACTCCGACGCCGTGCTGGCCGACACGCCGATCCGCTCGGCGAGCAGCTTGGTGCTGACCTTCTCCCGCGACCACTCCTGGGCGGTCCAGATGACTTTGAGGTAGTCCTGGGCAACCGTGGTTAGGTCGCGAGGGTTGCCGTCGGGACTCACGCTTAGAAAGTTTAGGCAATCTTCACCTGCTCTGGGCTACTAGCGAAGCCGTACGAAACCGCGCGTCGTAGGCTTGCCGCTGTGCAGCGCTGGCGGGGGCAAGAAGACATCCCGACGGACTGGGGCCGATGCGTCCTAACGATCGGCGTCTTCGACGGTGTGCATCGAGGGCACCAGGAGCTGATTGGCCACGCGGTGAAGGCCGCCCGGGCTCGCGGCGTGCCGACTGTGCTGATGACGTTCGACCCGCACCCGATGGAGGTCGTGTTTCCAGGCAGCCACCCGGCGCAGTTGACCACCCTGACCCGTCGCGCCGAGCTCGTCGAGGAATTGGGCATCGACGTGTTCCTGGTGATGCCGTTCACGACCGATTTCATGAAGCTCACTCCGGATCGCTACATCCACGAGCTGCTCGTCGAACACCTGCACGTCGTCGAGGTGGTGGTGGGGGAGAACTTCACCTTCGGCAAGAAGGCCGCGGGCAACGTCGACACATTGCGCAAAGCCGGCGAACGATTCGGGTTTGCGGTGCAAGGCATGTCGCTGGTGAGTGAGCACCACCAGAACGAGGACATCACGTTCTCGTCGACCTACATCCGGTCCTGCGTGGACGCCGGCGATGTCGTGGCGGCCACCGAAGCGCTTGGCCGTCCGCATCGCGTCGAGGGCGTCGTCGTCCGCGGCGAGGGACGCGGCATGGTGCTGGGCTTCCCGACCGCGAACGTGGCGCCGCCGATGTACTCGGCGATCCCCGCCGATGGCGTCTACGCCGCCTGGTTCACCGTCCTCGGACACGGCCCGATCACCGGCACCGTCGTCCCCGGTGAGCGCTACCAGGCCGCGGTGTCGGTGGGCACCAACCCCACCTTCTCGGGGCGCACCCGCACCGTGGAGGCCTTCGTACTGGACACCAGCGCGGACCTGTACGGCCAGCATGTCGCCGTGGACTTCGTCGCCCGCATCCGCGGCCAGGAGAAGTTCGAGCGGATCGAGGAGCTGGTGGCGACGATGGGCGACGACACCGAGCACGCCCGCACGATTCTGTCCGCGGGCTGACCATGCGATAAACTGCCTGGCGACCACGACGTGTGCTGCAGTTCGCGGCGGCCACGTCGCATTTTTCTGATCGCGGACCGATGGATATGGAGTTATTTCGTGGCGCTCACTGCCGAACAGAAGAAGGACATTCTGGGCCAGTACGGCCTGCATGACACCGACACCGGGTCGCCGGAAGCCCAGGTCGCGCTGCTGACCAAGCGCATTGCCGATCTGACCGAGCACCTGAAGGTGCACAAGCACGACCACCACTCGCGGCGCGGACTGTTGCTGCTGGTCGGTCGGCGGCGCCGGCTGCTCAAGTACGTCGCCCAGGTCGACGTGGAGCGCTACCGCTCCCTGATCGATCGGCTCGGCCTGCGCCGCTGAGCGGCGCATCTGGCCCACGCGCTGACTCGACCGAGAATTCGGCCCCGTACCTGCTGCAAGGTACGATGGCTTCGTTCGCCAGCCGTTTCGGCTCGAACGATTGGGTGCGGTTTTCGCAGATCCGCGAGCGCCGTTCCCGCGTCTCATATCGGGACCCGCCTGATCGCGCGGTCTTCGGTAGTGGCTGCCGGGTCTGATACCCGACAGCTTCGATCGATGGCCGTAGCCGCATCGAGGCCGGTGGTTCAGGCGCTGTGACGACGCGAAACAGCTGAACACTGAATCCAGAGAGGCCATACGGACGCCCATGTCTGTAGTTGAAATTGAAGACGGCGTGTACGAATCGACCGCCGTGATCGACAACGGGAGCTTCGGCACCCGCACCATCCGCTTCGAGACCGGACGGCTGGCCCAGCAGGCCGCCGGCTCGGTAGTCGCCTACCTTGACGACGAAACCATGCTGCTGTCGGCGACCACCGCCAGCAAGAACCCGAAGGATCACTTCGACTTCTTCCCGCTGACGATCGACGTCGAAGAGCGCATGTACGCCGCGGGCCGCATCCCCGGCTCGTTCTTCCGCCGTGAGGGCCGGCCGTCCACCGACGCGATCCTGACCTGCCGGCTGACCGACCGGCCGCTGCGCCCGTCGTTCGTCAGCGGCCTGCGCAACGAGATCCAGGTCGTCGTCACCGTGATGAGCCTGGATCCCAACGATCTGTACGACGTGGTGGCCATCAACGCGGCATCGGCGTCCACTCAGCTGGCGGGTCTGCCCTTCTCCGGACCCGTCGGCGCGGTGCGCGTCGCACTGATCGACGGCACCTGGGTCGCGTTCCCGACCGTTGAGCAGCTTGAGCGCGCCGTGTTCGACATGGTCGTGGCAGGCCGTGCGCTCGAAGACAACGACGTGGCCATCATGATGGTCGAGGCCGAGGCCACCGAGAACGTCATCGAGCTCATAGCGGGCGGCGCGCAGGCGCCTACGGAAGCCGTTGTCGCCGAAGGCCTTGAGGCCGCCAAGCCGTTCATCGCTGCGCTGTGCACGGCGCAGCAGGAGCTGGCCGGTCGTGCGGCCAAGCCGACCGGCGAGTACCCCGTCTTCCCCGATTACGGCGACGATGTCTACAACTCGGTGGCCTCGGTTGCCACCGATGAATTGTCGAAGGCACTGACCATCGCCGGCAAGCACGAACGCGACGACCGCACCGACGAGATCAAGGCCGAGGTGCTCGAGCGACTGGCTGAGCAGTTCGCCGGGCGCGAAAAGGAGATCGGTGCTGCGTACCGGTCGCTGACCAAAAAGCTTGTGCGCCAGCGCATTCTGACCGATCACTTCCGCATCGACGGTCGTGGCATCACCGACATCCGCGCGCTGAGCGCCGAGGTCGCTGTGGTGCCAAGGGCGCACGGCAGTGCGCTGTTCGAGCGCGGTGAGACCCAGATCCTCGGTGTCACCACGCTGGACATGGTCAAGATGGCCCAGCAGATCGACTCGCTGGGACCCGAGACCACCAAGCGCTACATGCACCACTACAACTTCCCGCCGTATTCGACCGGTGAGACCGGTCGCGTCGGCTCGCCGAAGCGACGCGAGATCGGCCACGGCGCGCTGGCGGAGCGGGCGCTCGTCCCGGTGCTGCCGAGCATCGAGGAGTTCCCGTACGCGATCCGCCAGGTGTCGGAGGCGCTCGGCTCCAACGGCTCGACGTCGATGGGCTCGGTGTGTGCGTCGACTTTGTCGCTGCTTAACGCCGGTGTGCCGCTGAAGGCTCCGGTCGCGGGTATCGCGATGGGCCTGGTGTCCGACGATGTCGAGGTCGAGGGAGGCGGCACCGAGCGGCGCTTCGTCACTCTGACCGACATCCTCGGAGCCGAGGACGCCTTCGGTGACATGGACTTCAAGTGCGCAGGCACCAAGGACTTCGTCACCGCGCTGCAGCTGGACACCAAGCTCGACGGCATCCCGTCGCAGGTGCTTGCGGGCGCGCTGGCGCAGGCCAAGGATGCCCGGCTGACCATCCTCGAGGTGATGGCCGAGGCCATCGACAGCCCCGATGAGATGAGCCCGTACGCGCCTCGGATCACCACGATCAAGGTGCCGGTCGACAAGATCGGCGAGGTCATCGGGCCGAAGGGCAAGATGATCAACTCGATCACCGAGGAGACCGGCGCGCAGATCTCGATCGAGGACGACGGGACCGTGTTCGTCGGCGCCAGCAACGGCGAAGCCGCGCAGGCCGCGATCGACAAGATCAACGCGATCGCCAACCCGCAGCTGCCCAAGATCGGCGAGCGGTTCCTCGGAACCGTGGTCAAGACAACCGATTTCGGCGCGTTCGTGTCGCTGCTGCCGGGACGTGACGGGCTGGTGCACATCTCCAAGCTCGGCAGGGGCAAGCGCATCGCCAAGGTCGAAGACGTGGTCAAGGTCGGCGACAAGCTGCGCGTGGAGATCGCCGATATCGACAACCGCGGCAAGATCTCGCTGGTCCTCGTCGAGGAGGAAGAGTCCGCTCCCGCCGAGGCGCCGGCAGC
>DASRJA010000147.1:0-29976 GCA_035649695.1 Mycobacterium sp.
GCCTCCAACATCGGTTCATCCGGTTTCCCCAGCGTCGGCAGCTGATAGAAGTGATCCATCACCAACACGGTGTCGAATCCGGCGGATTCGGCTTCCTGGGCTTGCGCCTTCACCGCGGGAAACAGCTCGGCGCCTCGCTGATCATCTCCGCGAGACGGGCTGGAACATCACTCCAGTCGATACGGCCGATGCCCCCGTGCGACGCGACGCGAAGGAGACCTGGCGCGGCCTTCGCGATTCGTCCGGCTACGTCGCCGCCTATCGCGTCGACGGCGATTTGCTGAGGTTCGGGCGTTGCCGTCGTCGGAGATCTGGACCGCCCTCGAGATGACTGGCACGGCAGATGATTTGCGTACCGCCGCGGCGTGCGCCATCCGGACCCACGACAAGCCCGAGGCCCCCGCTGGCGCGACGCCGATGAACGGACGCCATCGCCCTGCCCTCGACGCGCTGAGCCCGATGTCAGTCGAGCGGCTCACTTGAACATGAAATCACGCATGAACCGGGTCATCCGGCGCAAATAGTCCGGCTGGCTGACGTGTAACACGTGATTGCCTGGGAACCAATGGAAAGCGCAGCGATCCCAGTGCTCCCACAGCAACTCCGCCTGCTCCGGCGGCGCCAGCCGATCGCCGAGACCGGTGATGATCAGCCGCCGATCCTTGGGCACTAGCGGCGGATAGTTCAGCGGCGACGGGTATTTCGTCGCTTCGTGCACCAACTCGTCTTCGGCGCCGGCGATCAGGTCGCGCAAGCGCACCACATAGTTGGCGGGGAACCACTCGTCGACGGTCCTGTCCGGCGTCACGACCGGAACGTTGGGGATCACGGCCTGGATGCGGTCCTCGACGCACGCGATCAGCGCCGACGTGTATCCGCCCAGCGACATGCCGGTCAGCGCCACCCGGTCCACACCCGTGAACTCCAGATAGTCGATCAGCGAACGGAAGTCGTGCACGGCCTGCGCCATCGCTTCAGCAAAACCCGCAAAGCCGTGCGCGAAGTAGCCGTAACCACTGAAGGGAGAGCCCTTTTCGGCACGCGCCCCATGGAATGGCAACGTGTACAACAGCACGTCATAACCGGATCGGTAGAACCACGGCAGCGAGAAGAACAAACCGTTGAACAGGTATGGCGATCCCATGAACCCGTGAATCACACACAACGTGGGATGTGGGCCGTCGTCGTGCACCCAGTGTTGCGCGTGCACCACGTTGTTGCGGACATAGCCGCGACACTGCTCCCGTAGCGCGGGGTTGACCGCCTCGAAGCTGCTGTCGAAGCGGATGTTGCGAACGCTGCCTTTGGCCATCCACTCGGCGATGGGATTGGCCGGGCGCGACGAGATCCGCGGCTCCGACGTCGGCGCCGGGAAGGACAACTCCGGATCCCTCGCACTGGCCAGTTCGGCGTAGAACCGCAGATAGTCACGTTCAGCGCGTGACGCGGACCGGCGCAGCGCAGTGCCGAGCATCGTCGGCACCATCGCGACACTCAGCAGCGATGCGATCGCGGTGCGCAGCGCGATGTCGGCCATGGCCGACGAATCGACGATCAACCGTTGACGAGGCGTGAGGTCGACGCGGCGGGGGAGTCCACCGGCGGTGGCGTCGGCGCCGGGAACGTCGGGAACAGGGATCGGCGGATCGACGGGCGCGCCGTCGGAGTCCCGCGAACTGGACACATCCGCATGGTAGCGGTCAGATCAAGCGGTACACCGTTGATCCGCCGATGAACGTGCCTGGATAGTGCGCGGTCACCCAGTCGGCGATCTCGCGGGTGTGCGACGCGGTGTGCAGTTCGCTGCGGATGACCTCGCCATGGACGCCCGGTGAATTCGGTCCGCGACCGGCCTCGACGTAGTACGAGATCTTGCCGGCGTGCACGTCGTCGATGAACTGCTGCAGAGTCGGCACCGGGTCCCCGCTCCAGCCGCCGACGGCCATCACCGATGTACCGGAGGCGATTTCGAGGGAGGCAGCGGACTGTGAGCCGTTCGTCGCCGCGGACCACTGCGTGTGCGTGGCGGCCAGTACGCCGGCGAGTTGGGTATTGGTCGCCTCGTCGTTGCCCCAGGCGCCGGTCACCTGCGACGAGCGCACCGCGGTGGGTATCGTCCCGTGATGCGGGGTTGCGGCGGTCGCGACGGAAAACACTGTGGTGCCGGCCAATCCGGTCAAGCATCCGGATACCAGCAGGGCGATCGGTGGACGCGGCCACAACACTGCACTGCCGCTCACCACAGCCAGCACGACGATCAGCCACGGTAGCCACGAATGCCCAAAGGCATGGCGGTGCAGCAAGACCGATGACGGGACAGCAGCCAGCACGATCATCGCGGCCAGCACGCACCGGCCGTCCCAGTTCGAACGTCGCTGCCACGCCCACACCGCACCGATGCCCACCAGTGCGGCGATCGCAGGAGCCAGTGCGACCGTGTAGTACGGGTGGACCATGCCGCCCATGAAGCTGAACACCACACCGGTCACCGTGAGCCATGCGCCCCACATCAGCAGCGCGCATAACTCGCTGCGGCTCAAGGCCCGACGCGCGGCCAAGTACATCCCGAATGCCACGACGAAGAACGCCACGGGGATCAGCCATGAGATTTCATTGGCCATCTCGCCGGTGAACAGTCGGTGCAGGTCGGTGCGCCCGCCCATCATGGGCAGGCTCGAACTGCCCCAGTCGCCCAACGGTTTTCCCTCATGGTGGCGCCCCAGGATGCGGTCGATCCCGTTGTAGCCCAACGCCAGATCCAGCACGGTATTGTCTTTCGACCCGCCGATGTACGGCCGCGCGCTCGCCGGTGTCAACTGCACCGCCAGCACCCACCAGCCGGCAGCCGCGATCAATGCTGCGACGGCGCCGAGCAGATGGGCCAGACGCTTGCCCCACGACGTCGGCGCAACGCACAGGTACGCAAGCCCAAAGCCAGGCAGCACCAGGAAGCCTTGCAGCATCTTGGTGAGAAACGCGGTGCCCATGACCACACCGGCGAGCACCAGCCAGCGCCACGACGCTGCCATCGCTGCGCGCATCAGGCAGTAGGCGGCCACCGTCAGCAACAGCACCAGCAGCGCATCGGGGTTGTTGAAGCGGAACATCAACGCCGCTGCGGGCGTCACCGCCAGCACGGCACCAGCTAGCAGCCCCGCGGCCGCACCGTGGTTCGGATTCGGGACTGCGCGTCGCACCGCGCAATACAGCACGGCGACAGCGGCAACGCCCATCAGCGCCTGCGGCGCCATTACCGACCAGCTGTTCATGCCGAACAAGCGCACCGACAGCCCGGTAACCCACAGAGACGCTGGCGGCTTGTCGACCGTGATGAAGTTCTGGGCGTCCAGCGATCCGAAGAACCACGCTGACCAACTCTGTGAACCCGCCTGGGCTGCCGCGGCGTAGAAGGTGTTGCCGTACCCGCTGGCCGACAGGTTCCACAGGTAAAGCGCAGCCGTCGCCGCGAGCAGGGTGCCCAACGTCCATCGCGACCAGTGGCCGGTGCGGGCCGGCGCGATGGTCTCTACGGAGACCGGTTGGTCGACGAGGGCAGTCACGACGCATACGGTGCCGTTGCTTACCAGCCGCGGGCCTGTGCCAGGGCTGCGAACACGCTGTGAGTTCGATGGTGGTGCGACACTGGCCGTATGTGGAATCCCGACGTCTACCTGACCTTCGCCGACCATCGCGGTCGTCCGTTCTTCGACCTGTTGTCGCGGGTCGGTGCCGAGAAGCCGCGCTGGGTGGTCGACCTCGGCTGTGGTCCCGGCAATCTCACCGCAACCCTTGCGCAGCGCTGGCCCGATACCGTCATCGAAGCGTGGGACAGCTCACCGGAGATGGTGGAGGCCGCCCGCGAACGCGGGGTGGATGCGCACATCGGCGACGTGCGAGCGTGGACGCCGCGCCCCGCCACCGACGTCGTGGTGAGCAATGCCACCTTGCAGTGGGTGCCGGAGCACGCCGAGCTGCTGGTCCGGTGGGCGGACCAGCTCGAGTCCGGTTCGTGGATCGCCATGCAGGTGCCGGGAAACTTCGACGCGCCGTCTCATCGGGCCGTCCGCGAACTCGCCCGCCGCGACCAATGGTCAGAGCCGTTGCGGGACTTCCCGTTTCGCGAGGGCCAGGTCGACGATCCGTCAGGATACGCTGGGCTGCTCAGCGACGCAGGCTGCACCGTCGACGCGTGGGAGACCACCTACATCCACGAGCTGACTGGTGACAATCCGGTGCTGGAGTGGATCACGGGCACCGCGTTGACACCGGTAAAGAGCCGGCTCAATGAGGAACAGTGGGAGCAGTTTCGGCAGGAGCTGATCCCGATGCTGCACGCGGCCTATCCGGGTCGGCCCGACGGCACGACGTTCTTCCCGTTCCGCCGGATATTCGTTGTCGCTCAGGTACGTTGACGTCTTTCGTTGAGCAGATCGATGACTTGCGCGACGAGCTGGTTGATGTCCGCGCCGGTGGTGTCGAGCACAAGATCGGGATCCTCGGGCGCCTCATAGGGCGCGTCGACACCGGTGAGACCCTTGAGCTCACCCGCACGGGCCCGCGCGTACAGACCCTTGGGGTCACGCCGTTCGCATTCTGCGCGCGGCGTGCACACGTACACCTCGATGAACGGCAGCCTGGCCGCATTGTTGAGCGCGCGGGCGATCTCGCGGTCGGACTTCAGCGGCGACACCAGTGACGCCAACGCGACGACGCCTGCGTCGGCGAAGAGCCGGGTGAGATGGCCTACCCGACGGATGTTTTCGGCCCGATCACCGGCCGAAAAGCCGAGATCGTCCGACAGGCCGTGCCGGATGTTGTCGCCGTCGAGCAGATACGCGACCTGACCGGACTCCACGAGTGCACGCTCGACCGCCACCGCGATCGTCGACTTGCCCGACGCCGGAAGCCCGGTGAACCAGATCGTGGCTCCGTGTTGGCCGGTGGCCGTCCAGCGATATTCGCGATCCAACGACGAAGGGTGCCAGCGGATGTCGTTGCGGGTCTGCACCCCCGGCTGGACCTCGCGTGGCTCGAGGATCGTCCCAGCGCCGACGGTGTCGTTGGTGGTCTCATCGATCAGAATGAACGCGCCGCTGTCGCGGTTGTCGGTATAGGCGTCGGCGACGACGATCGAACTCGTCCGAAGCGTCACCTCACCGATGTCGTTGAGCACCAACTCGACCGGGTTGTCCAACTCATCGAGCGTTTCGGGGTCCAGCCTGCTGTGCAGGGCCTGCACTGTGGTGCGTACGGTTCGGGTGCCCTGCTTCAGCGCCAGCCGGTCGCCCGCCCGCAACGGACTGTCGATGAACCAGCACACCGTGGCGTCGAGCTCGCGGGCCAGCACGGGATGTGTCGCGTCATCGGCGGCGCTGACGAACACATCACCACGGCCGACGTCGATGTCGTCAGCCAGCTCGATCGAAACCGATAGTGGGGCAACGGCTGTGGTGCGCTCGTCATCGAGGGCGTCGACGACGGTGACGGACGACCGGGTGCCTGCGGGCAGGCTGATGACCGGGTCGCCCACCTGGAGTGTCCCGCCGGAGAGCCGACCGGTGTAGCGGCGGCGCTGGTCGGCCGTCGGCCGCGAAACCCACTGCACGGGCAACCGCAATTTGCTCGGTTCCGGTTGCGGCGCGGTCAGTTCGACGCTTTCCAGGTACTCGAGCAAGGTGGGCCCCTGATACCAGGGGGTGCGGTCGGATCGGTGCACGACATTGTCACCGTGCTTGGCCGCGACCGGGATAACGGTGATGTCGACACCACCGAGGCGCGCCGCCGCCAATCGCAGTTCGTTCTCCACCTCGGTGAACCGGGCATGGTCGAAGTCGACGAGGTCGATCTTGTTCACCGTGGCGACGAAGTGGGTGATGCCGAGAAGTTTTGCGATTCGGGCGTGCCGGTTCGTTTGACGCAGCACACCGGCACGGGCGTCGACCAGTAGCACCGCAACGTGGGCGTTGGAAGCGCCGGTGAACATGTTGCGCGTATAGCGTTCGTGGCCGGGCGTGTCCGCCAGGATGTAGCTGCGGGTGTCGGTGGAGAAGAACCGGTACGCGACGTCGATGGTGATGCCCTGCTCCCGCTCGGCGCGCAGGCCGTCGGACAGGGCGGCGAGGTCGGCGACGCCTTCCTCATCGGTGACCGCTTCGAGGTGGTCCAACGGGAGACTGTCGGTGTCGTGCAGCAGTCGGCCGATCAGGGTGCTCTTGCCGTCGTCGACGGAGCCCGCGGTGGTGATCCGCAGCAGCTGACGGGTGATCGTCTTGGGTGGTGCCGTCATCAGAAGTACCCCTCGCGCTTGCGGTCTTCCATTGCCGCGGCAGACGTTCGGTCGTCGGCGCGGGTTTCGCCGCGTTCGGAGACGGTGGCCGCGGAGATCTCGGCGATCACCCGATCGATGTCGGTGGCTTCTGAGCGCACCGCACCGGTGATGGTGAGATCGCCGACGGTGCGATAACGCACCCATTCGACCGCAGCGATTTCACCGTTGACCGGCTTGGCGTACTCGGAGACCGCGAGCAGTATGCCGTCGCGCTCAAACACCTCGCGTTCGTGTGCGAAGTAAATCGACGGCAGCTCAAGGTTTTCCAACTCGATGTAGCGCCAGACATCGAGCTCGGTCCAGTTGCTCAACGGGAATACCCTGACCTGTTCACCCTTCTTGATCCGGCCGTTGTACAGCGACCACGGCTCGGGGCGCTGTGCGCGGGGATCCCACTGGCCGAACTCGTCGCGGAAGCTCAGGATGCGCTCCTTGGCGCGGGCGCGCTCCTCGTCGCGGCGAGCGCCGCCGAAAGCCGCGTCGAATTCGCCTGCCTCCAAAGCGTCCAACAGTGTGCGGGTCTGCTGGCGGTTGCGGGACGCGCCGGGGCCCGGATCAGGTACGCGGCCGATATCGATGGACTCCTGCACGGACGCGACGATCAGCTTGTGGCCCTGACCGGTGACCCGCCGGTCCCGGAACTCGATGACCTCGGGGAAGTTGTGCCCGGTGTCGACGTGCATCACCGGGAACGGCAGCGGATTCGGTCGAAAAGCCTTCTCCGCCAGGCGCAGAAGCACGATCGAATCCTTGCCGGCCGAGAACAGCAGCACCGGCCGTTCCAGTTCGGCGACGACCTCGCGGATGATGTGCACGGCCTCTGCTTCGAGCAGCCGAAGCTCGTCGACGTGCACCGTGTCGAAGGCGGTTGTCATGTTGGGAGTCCCTCCCTTTCCGCGTCGGCCCGGTAGCGGTCCACCCATTCGTCGGAGCGCTGATCGGCCTGGCGTTCCAGCACCGGGGCCGGCGCCAGCCCCGGATCCTGACCGAGCGCCTCGAGAACGGTGCCGACGATTTGGGTGAGGTTGCGCCACAACACCGGATAGGCCACTTCCATTGGCTCGACGCCCTCCGCTGCGAACCACTTGCGCCAACCTTCTTCTTGTGCGCGCATCATGGACACCACATGAGCGATCGCGCCGGCGTGGTATTCGGCGCGGGAGTCGCGGGCGGGGTCGGGTCTGCCACGCCAGACGCGGGTCTGCACTGCGCGCCAGAACGAAACCGCTTGGGAGACCATGTCGGGTCGATAGACGTGGATGAGCACGGGATCGCTGCCGATGACATCACGGATCGCGGATAGCAGCCCATCGCCGGAGCGACCGGGCAAGCCCGCGGCGCGCTGCAGCAGCAGCGGTGTCTGGTTCCACATCAGCTTGCCGCCCCAGATGCCGTTTGGGGTGCGACCGACGGTGCGGATGTAGTCGCGCCAGATTTCGGGCGGCGCGAGGTCGGGCTTGCCTTCGTCGAGCGGATCGAGTAGCCGAAGGATCGATTGGTCCTCCACGCCTTCGAACCATTGCCTCGGCTGCGGCGATTGGCTTGTCGTCGGCAGGTATTGGAAGAACTCTCCTGGCTCGCCGGCCACACCCGTGGCCCGCAACGATTCGACGAGCAGCGTGCTGCCACTGCGCTGCGAAGCTAGCACCAGATAGGCCGTCGAGTGGGACATGCGCGTGAGCCTAACCGCAATCAAATCGCTTGGCACTGACGTACATTGCAATCACCGTGAGCAGAACTATTGTCCGGAACTGTGGTCGTCTTCGATGCCTCGTTCGGAGGCGATGGCCGAGCGACTGGTGACCTGTGGACCGTGAATTCGTAGGTAGGTTTCTGTGTACCGTTCGGCAATTCGGGTACCGGCGAAGTCGGACGGTATGACGTCGTTGGTCTTGTGGCGCCAGTCGTCGAGGAGCAGGGCGAGGTCGTTGGCGATCGCTTCGGCCTTGTCCGTGACGTCAGGCCCCAGCAGGTTGTGCGACTCGGTGGGATCCTCGACAAGGTCGTACAGTTCGCGCTCGGGCCGCTGCGCGAGTACGAGCGGCTCCATGATGCGACCGGGTGCGCTTTCGGCGATGTCCCACGGCAGATCGAGAAGCGGGCGTGCGGCGTAGTTCTCGATGTAGCTGTATTCCTTCGTGCGGATCGCGCGAATCGGGTCGAACGAATCGTGGTAGGTCTTCGTGGTGTAGACCTCGGTGCGCACCGCCTCTTGGGGTGAGATCTGCAGATTGCGGGCATGCGACAAGCCGTCGATGTCGGTGGGTATGTCGATGCCCAGTAGCTCGAGGAGAGTCGGCACGAGATCGACACCGCTGAACAGGTCGTCGTACACCTGCGGCTCGATGCGGGTGCGCCTCGGTGGCCGCACGATCAGCGCGATTCCGGTGCCGGCGTCATAAAGTGTCGATTTGGCGCGGGGCAGCGCCGGGCCGTGGTCGGTCATGAAGACCACCCAGGTGGATTCGTCGAGGCCCGTTGCGTCCAGGGTGTCGAGCAGTTGGCCAACGGCGGCGTCGGCGACCGAGATGGACCCGTAGAACTCGGCCAGGTCCTGCCGGATCTCAGCGTTGTCGGGCAGGTAGTCGGGCACCGCGACGTCATCGGCGTCGGCGGGCTCGTAGCGGTCGCGCGGATACGGGCGGTGCGTTTCGAAGAAGCCCGCGGTGAGCAGGAACGACTGCTCGGGAGGGTCGGTAAGCCAGCGGGTGGCGTGTTCAACGACGTATTCGCAGTAGGAGTTCGAAACATCGAACTCCTCAAAGCCCAGGTTCGACGGGTACGACGTCTCGTGCTGCATACCGAATAGTGCTGTGTACCAACCAGATTCGATCAAAATATGGGGCAGCGTCCGGACGCCGGCGCGGTACTCCCAGCCGTGATGGGCCAACCCGAGCAGGCCGTTGTTCTGCGGGTAGCGGCCGGTGAACAGGGAGCCGCGCGACGGGGAGCACAGCGGCGCGGTGGCGTGCGCGCGAGTGAAGAGAATGCCCTCTGTGGCGAGCCGATCGAGTCGTGGGCTGGACACGTCGGCGCGGCCGTAGGCGCCGAGGTAGCGGCCGAGGTCGTGCCAATGCACGATCAGCACGTTGTCCCGTCGCTCGGTCACTGCCTGTCCTTTCGCGTCCCGTCGGTACACCGAACAGTGCCTATGAGGATTCGGCAACCCTTCTGCTCACGCAGAGCAACTTATCCCCAGTTGCGAATTCATCCACAGGTTGGGCTGAGCGGCGGCTTTGGGTAGGGCTGGGGTCGGGTGGCGCCGGTAGTTTCGCTCGTATGTTCGATGGTTCGTTGCCGGAGGTCCGCGAGTTAGCCGCGTTGGAGGACGCGGCGCTCGTCGATGCTGCCGCCGGCTGGGCGCGCACCGAGAACGCCGCGTGCGCGCGCAAGACGGCGGTGATGGCCGAACTGTTCGCCCGGCGCACCGGACTGCCCGCCGGCGAGCGCGAGCTGTGGTGGGTCGACCCGGAGGCGAGTGTCGGTGCGGAGTTGGCGGCCAGCCAGAACATCAGCACCTGGATGGCGCTGGCCCAAGCTCATCGCGGGGTGGTGCTGGCCGATCGGCTGCCCAAGGTGGCCGCTCTGTTTGCGGCCGGTCTGATCAGTGAGGTGCTGGTGCGCACCATCGAGTACCGCACCGACCTGGTCACCGACGACGAGGCGATCGCCCGGGTCGATGTCTTGGTGGCCGAGCACGTCACCGCCTGGGGGCCACTGTCGGCCAAGAAGCTCGAACAGGCCATTGATGCCATCGTTGATCAGGTCGATCCGGGCGCCCTGCGGCGCTCACGCAAGACCGCGTGCCAGCGGGATGTGCAATTCGGGTCGCCCTCGGATGAGGCCGGCTTCACCAGCATGTGGGCCCGGTTGTATGCCCCGGATGCGGCGGTGCTACAGCAGCGGGTGGACGAGATGGCCCGCGGGGTGTGCCAGGACGATCCGCGCACGCTGGGCGAGCGGCGCAGTGACGTGTTGACCGCGCTCGCCACCGGCATCACGCAGTTGGCCTGCGGATGCGGCAGCACCGACTGCCCGGCCGCCGCACCCGACGCCACGCCGGCGACGCCCGCGGTCATCCATATGGTCGCCCACGCCGACACCGTCGATGCCGCCCAGACCCAAAACACCACACCACCACCCGACGCCAACGGGCCTGACGCTGATCCTGCGCCGGCTCCCGGACCTGACCTCGACAAGTTGGCGTCGTCAGAGCCTGTCGACGACGACCCCGCTCCGGCGGCAGACGCCGCGGGTGTGCCGCCGGCCTTCTGCCCGGCCCCGGTCGCCGAAAGTGCCTCGGCCCCACCGGCCTTCTGCCCCGCGCCGCCGGCGTTCGTCATCGGTGGCGGGGTGCTGCCCGCGCCGCTGCTGGCCGCCGCGCTGGAGCGCGCCACGGTGCGCGAGATCCGCCACCCCGGCGATGCGCCAGCCGAACGGCACTACCGGCCCTCACGAGAACTGGCCGATTTTGTGCGGTGCCGCGATCTGACCTGTCGCTGGCCGGGATGCGACAAACCCGCCTACGGCTGCGACATCGACCACACCGTGCCCTACCCGATCGGGCCCACGCATGCCTCAAATACCAAGTGTTACTGCCGCTTTCACCACCTATTGAAAACCTTCCTGTGCGGTGGGGACGGCTGGCGCGAGCAACAACTGCCCGACGGCACCCTCATCGTCACCTCACCAACCGGACACACCTACACCACCAAACCCGGCAGCGCCGTGCTGTTTCCCGCACTATGCCGACCCACCGGCACCCTGTGGGCACCCGGAGAAGAACCCAAAGTCTGGCCCCGCGGCGACCGCGGACTCATGATGCCCAAACGCCGACGCACCCGAGCCCAAAACCTCGCCAAACGCATCGAAGCCGAACGCAAACTCAACGACGACTACATCGCCGAACGCAACAAACCCCCACCCTTCTAACGGTTTCGCAAACCTACGGGTGGTACGGGACGCCGACCGCGCGGAACACATACTCGGGCGGCACATCGAACGCCAGGGATCGACGGGGCAGCCGCATCAGGACGTCCTCAGGCAGTGCATCCTTGTAGTGCAACGAGAGCTGGCCGGTGCAGCGCGGGTCGACATCGGCGACGTTGGCGTCGAGCACCAGGCCGGTTTCGGACAGCTGGGCCTTTACGGCGCCCGTCTGCGGTGCGTCCCAGCGCAGATCAATGGTGCGGCCCGCCAACTTCGGCACCGACGAGAGTGTCGCCAGCACCCGTTGGTTCGTGAGCACCAGCGAGCCGACGTAGCTTGCGATGCTGCCCGCAGACCGCTTGCCCGGGACCCGTCCGCTGAACCGCCGCGTCACCGGAACGTATTCGGCAATGTGGATGATGCCCTCGGCCTCGACCTCGGTGCGTATCTCATCGGGAAGCTTGCCGATCCCCAGCAACTTCCGCAGAAAGACAGCCATGTGGAGTAACCCTAACGGGACCTTGCAGCGTCGCGGGCGATACAGGTGGTAGAGCTGGTGAGATGACACCGCGCAAGACCTGGCTGATCATATCGGCGGCCGCTGCCGTCGCGGTCTATGCGCTGATGTGGATCGGCTATGCGTCGCACTGGAACTGGCTGACGACTATCGACTCGTTATGGCTGGAGGCCACGCATCGCTACGGCGCCCCTCGTCCGGGATGGGTGACCGCCTGGAATGTGTTCTGCACCGTACTCGGCCCGACCGCGTTCCGACTCGCGACCGTCGCGGTCATCATCTCTTCCCTCGTGCGCCGCAACGTTCGCGTCGCGATGTTCCTGGTGATCAGTGTCGAGCTGGCCGGGCTCGTCACCGAGATCGCCAAATACGCGGCGGATCGTCCGCGCCCCATCACCGCATTGGCTTCCGCACCCTCGACCTCGTTTCCGTCTGGACACGCCCTGGGTGTGATGGTCGGGGTGCTGGCGCTGCTGACCGTCGTTCTGCCCGTCGTTCGCCAGCCACTGCGAGCATTGCTCGTCGCATGTGGTGCGGCGGTCGTCGTCCTGATCGGAGTCGGCCGTGTGGTACTCAACGTCCACTATCCGTCCGATGTGCTCGCCGGATGGGCGCTGGGCTACGCATATTTCGTTGCGTGCCTGTTGATGGTCCCGCCGTCGCGGCCTGTCACGGTAACGGACGAAATACCGGCAGCGCTCGGTACTTCGAGGTGAAGGTGGCCTCCGTGACCTCCGTGCCGACCTCACCGTCATGTGCCAGCACCGTCGGGCCGTCCACCGTCTTGAAGGTGAACTCGGGCACCCGCAGCTCGTGATACAGCGGGCTGCGCTCCAGGCGACCCAGTGCTAGCGCCGCCACAATCCGCACCCTGCTGAACCGCCGGCCCGTCTCTAGAATCCGGACGTCCAGCAGCCCGTCGTCCATTCGGGTCCGCCGCGACGGCGCGAACCCCGACGGCAGATACGTCGAATTGCCGAGGAAGAACAGCGAAGTCTGCAGCGTCTTGTTGTCGTACACGATGCGCACCGGCCGGTCCTGCTCCAGCGTGCGCAGCATCGCGTACAGGCCCGCCAGCGGCTTGCCGACCTTGTGCTCGAGCTTCTCGCGCGTCCGCACGAATGTCGGGTATGCACCGATGCTTGCGGTGTTGATCACCATGCGACCCTCGTTGAGGCACACCATATCGACGCATGCCACGCTGCCCCGCTGGATTGCCTCGACCGTCTTGTCGACACTGTCGCAGCCGATGTCCTTTGCGAAATGGTTGAAGGTGCCGCCGGGGAAGACGGCCAGCGGCACACCGGCTTCCGCTGCCACACCAGCTGCGCACGACACCGTCCCGTCGCCGCCGCCGACCGCGAGCACCTCGGCCCGCTCGACCGCCTTGCGGAGTACTTCTTCGACATCGTCGTCCTCGCCCAGTTCGACAATCTCGGTCTGCGGCAACGACTCTCGCACTTCGTCGGCGACCCGCGCGCCCGTCCCGCCGCCTGACGCGGGGTTGACCACAAGCACCACGCCTGCGCCGTCGGGACGTTCCGGGGTATCCACGCGCAGCGGGTCCGCGACCGGAATCTTGGCTGTCACAACCGGCGGCACCACCCGCCCGCCCAGCACCGCGATGCCTGCGCCGATGCCGAAACCGGCGAACACGTCACCGGGATAGTGCACCCCGGTGGCCACCCGGGACAGTCCGACCAAGCCGGCCAGCAGCGCCAGCCCGAGTCCCAACGGTGGCTTTTCAAGACCGACGCCGACCGCGAAAGCCGCTGCGCTCGCCGAGTGACCCGACGGCAGGGAATTCGACGTCGGCGATCGATGGCCTCGCCGCGCGATCGGCACCGACAGGCGGTTCGGCCTCGGCCGACGCCACCCCCGTTTGGCCACCAGATTGGTAAAGAGGCTGGTCGCCGCCAGGGAGAGCACCCCACGCGTTGCGCTACGCCGCGCCGACGGACCGCCGAGCACTGCAATCACCGCGGCGAGGGCCAGCCAGACCTTCGAATGGTCCGCGGCCCTGGTGAGCCGCGGCATCGTGGCGTCCAGCAGCGGGCTCGGTGACTCCGCGATCGCCTCGAACACCTCGCGGTCCAACGTGCCCAGACCTTCGCCAATTTGCCGGATACCGCGCAGGCGCCCTCGCAAGGGCAGTAATTCCATGACGTCTACGTAGCCAGATCTGACGTTCCTCAATCGTGTCTGAACCTTTACTTGACCCCGGCTGTGACACCGCTGACGATAAGTCGGTGCGCCGACTGCTGGCTCTGCTGTGCGCCGGAGCCGTCTCACTGACCGCGGCACCGGTCGCTCACGCCGAGTTCACGCCGTGGTTCGCCCCGCAGGTCGGTAACGCCACTCAGGTGATTTCCGTTGTGGGGTCTGGTGGTTCATTGGCGAAAATCGACGTCTTCCAACGCGGCGCCGCCGGATGGGAAGCCGTGCGCGCGGGCATCCCCGCCCATGTCGGCGCCAACGGTTTTGCCGCCGAGACCCACGACGGCAACATGGCGACCCCGCTGGGCATTTACACCCTGGATTTCGCCTTCGGCACCGCGCCGAATCCGGGCGGCGGCCTGCAATACGTCCAGGTCGGTCCCGACCACTGGTGGGACGGCGACATGAAGAGCCCGACCTACAACACCATGCAGGTCTGCAAGAAGTCGCAGTGTCCGTTCGACACGTCACCGGACAGCGGCACCGAGAACCTCGAGATTCCGCAATACGCCCATGCCGTCGTGATGGGCGTCAACAAGGCCCGCGTACCAGGCAACGGCGGCGCGTTCTTCCTGCACACCACCGACGGCGGTCCGACCGCGGGATGTGTGGCGATCGATGACGGCACCCTGGTGGAGATCATGCGCTGGCTGCGGCCGGGTGCGCTGATCGCGGTCACCCAGTAATCGTCAAATATTAAGCGCCCGACCGGTTTTCAGCTTGAAGTTGAGGTTCTCCGTCGACATGGTCGCGTCATAGGTGCGGTCGTAGCCCGTCTTGCTGATCTTCCAGCCGTCGCCGGTCTTGCGGTATTGGTCGTGGTAGAAGGCGGCGCCAATCAACATGAAATTGAAATCGGGCACGATCACGCGGTCCTGCAGATACCAAGTCCCCGACGCTTCGTTGCCGTTCACCGTGATCTCGGGATGGGTGACGCGGTGTTCGGTGATGATGTTGGCTGGCATCGACGTGCGCATGAACTCGACGAGCGTGTCCCGGTCGGTGAAGTGGTGTGACTCGCCGATTGATGCGTCGTAGTCGCCGATGATGTCTTCGGTCAGCGTGTCGGCGAAGTCGTCCCAGTGCTTGGTGTCGAGCGCACGCAGGTACCGGTATTTGACTTGCTGGATCTCGTCGATGTCACCCATGGCCGACATTGCAACACAGCCGGGCACAACCGCATAGAGTCCGGTCATGAAATTCATTGACAGCTACGTCAGATCCCCCTTCGCGGGGATCGCACCGTGGGTGCTGATGGGTGTGGTGTCCGGGCCGGGCCGATTCGAGGAAGCCGCCTCCGCCGCGTTGGGCCTGGCGCTGCTGACCCTGTGGGTCGGCTCCAGGCGCGGCGTCCCCGTGCACCTTCTCGAGGTGTTCACCGTCGGCTACTTCGGTGTGCTGGCGGTGCTCGGGCTGGTCGCCTCGGACGCCACCATCGACTGGCTGGAACTGTGGGCCGGTGAACTAAGCAATATCGCGCTGGCCGCGTTCGCGATCGTGACTCTGCTGATCCGCAAGCCGTTCACGCTGGCGTACGCGAAGGACACGACGCCGCGCGAGCACTGGGACGATCCGCTGTTCCTGCGGATCAACTACGTGATCTCCGCCGTGTGGGCCGGAGCGTTCCTGGTCTCGGCCGTCGTCGGCGCCTACGGCGATGCAGTATTGCGCGACAACGACAACTTCTGGACCGCATGGATCGTGCCGCTGGCGGCGGTCATCTTCGCGGGCGCGTTCACCGAGTTCTACCCCGACCGCGCGACGGGTGAAGCGACGTCATGGGCCCGGATACTTGACTGGCTGCCACCGTTCGTGCTCGTGACCGGCATCGTCGGATGGGTGTCGGACGCTGTGCCCGACGGGGTCGGGATCGGGTTGATCGTCGTTGGCATCGTCGGCTCGGCCGCGATGCGGAAGCTGTTCCCGGCGCAGGCGGAAGCTACTGAGCCGCTGTGAGATTGCGTGTCGCCGGACCCTCGAGCAGCGTGCCGTCCGGCGCGAAGCGTGAGCCGTGCAGCGGGCAGTCCCACGATTCGTCGGCGTCGTTCCAGTTGACGATCCCACCGAGGTGCGGACACACCGGCGATACCTGATGCTCCACGCCGTTGACCACGCAGCGCGCCTCCAGATCCCACGGTGGGCCGCTGACCACCCCACCACTCTCCGGTGTCCGGTGGGCTATTCGAAGCACCGGCGTGATCCACCCCTTGGCCAGGTTGAACCCGACTTCGAGGTTGGCCTGCAACGCTTTCGGAATGCCCGACAGCTCATGCGGGCTCCAGCTGGCGAACGCGTTCGCCCAGTCCATCCGCCCGCCGAGGATTCGACTCGACAATGCCAGCGCGGCAGCGGTGCCGTTGGTCATTCCCCACTTGTCGAAACCCGTTGCAACGAAGATCTTTTCGTTACCCGGCAGGATCGGGCCGACGTATGGCAACTCGTCGGCCGGCGTGTAATCCTGGGCCGACCAGTAGTGCGTCTGCATCGCACCCGGGTAGTTCTTCTTGGCCCACGAATCCAGTTCCTGCACCGAACATGCCGGGCTCTTTTCGCGGCCCACCGGGTGGCCCGCACCGCCGACGACCAACCGATCACCACCGGGCGTCGGCGCGTAACGCACCGATCGGGTGGGCGAGTCGGCGGACAGGTACATGCCGTGGGTGATGTTGCCCGGCACCTTGTAGGCCATGCAGTACGAGCGGCTGGGCTTCAACCGCGCGAAGAAGCCGCCGCGATCGAGGATCGGAATGCCGGTCGCCAACACGCATTGCTTGGCGTGCACGTCGAATTCGTCACCGTCGGTGGTCCGTACGTGCAATGCGAGCGCGTCGTCCTTGCCCGAAACGCTTTGCACGCGCACGCTTTGCGCGATCCGGCCGCCGCGCTCTTCGAGCTCGACGATCAAACTGTCGAGCAGCGGCATCGGATCGAACTGCGCCTGATGCGCGAGCCGGACGCCGCCGTGATACGGGAACGGCACATCGGCGTCGTCCGCCCATTCGACCTCTAAGCCAGCAGCCGTGCACGCCTCCAGTTCGGCGCGGGCGGCGGCGACGCCGTCTTCTGATTGCGCGTAGGTGTAGGCGGCTTCATGCTGCACGGAGATGCCGTGCGCCTCGCAATGCTGGACCAACCACTCCTGGCCCTCGCGGTTGCCCTGTACATACTGCGCCGCGGTCTTCGGGCCATGCTTGCCGACGATTTTCGACATCTTCGTGCCCTGCAGCAGGCTGATCTTCGCGGTTGTGTTGCCGGTGGCGCCAGCACCTGCGGAGTGTGCCTCCAGCACGAGAACGTCCTTGCCGGCCCTGGCCAGCAACACCGCGGTGGTCAACCCGGTGAGCCCGGCACCGACCACCACGACGTCGGCCGAAAGGTCCGCTTCAAGCAGCGGGTTCGGCGGTATCGACCGGTCGATCCGGTCGGCGAGCCACAGCGATGTCATGGCCATGCTGTACCCAGGCCAGCAAGGACGAAACCCCTCGTTAACCCCAGTAGTCGTGGTCGTGGTTGTCGCCGTCACCGTCGCGATGGTGATCGTCGTGGCAGGTGTTCCAGTCGAAGTTGAAACCCCACTCCGGCCGCCAGAATTCGCCGGGGCACCAGTGATAACGCGGGGCATCAAACCGCACGCCTACACCGAAATCGCGGTGGTGATCGTCGCCGTCAATATCGCGGTGACGGTCGTCATGGCAGGTGCCCGCATCCCAGTTGTTGCCCCATTTCGGGATGCCAATCCTCACCCGGACACCAGTGGTAGCTCGGGAATTCGCCCACCTGGGCTGTCGCGGCGGTTGCCGCTCCTACACCGACCAATCCGAGCGCGGTCGTCATGATGAATGTTGTTGCTGCGCAGCGCGCCAATGTTTTCACGCGTACTACGACAACACTGAAATCTGTGTCCCAGCTATGGGCTTGAGTCCAACCGGCTGGCAATGCGGCCCAAAAACCGGAGTGTCTAACGGAATTGGTCTCGTCCGGCAGCTATCGTGTGGTCCGTTATGAGCGACCCGTTGGGGTTGTCGATCGGGACGACCAACTTGGTCGCGGCGCGTGTCGGCAATCAACCCGTGTTACGGCGTTCGGTGTTGACCCTGTTTGGCCATGCCGCGCCGGAAGTCGGCGTGCCCTCAGCACACTCCGACGGCATCGTGCTGGGTGGCTTCGTGGAGCGCGTCGGCGACCCCGTCCCGCTGGTGGCCGCCGACGGGTCGCCGCATCAGGCCGACCAGCTGTTGGTCGATGCGCTGCAGGCGATGGTCTACGCCAGCGGCGGCCAGCCGTCGCCGGAGACCGCGATTGCGGTCCCCGCGCACTGGAGCACATCGACGCTGTGGGCGCTGCGCAACGCGATGCGCGCGAGTCCGACCCTGGCGCCCAACGGCATGCCGGTACGGCTGGTCTCCGATGCCGTCGCCTCGCTGACGGCGCTGAACGCCAATCCCGGATTGGTTTCGCAGGGTGTGGTGGCGCTGCTGGATTTCGGCGGCGGCGGCACGAACATCACGTTGGCGGACGCCGCATCGCGGTACGAGCCGATCGAAGACATCACGCGATACGCCGAATTTTCCGGCGACCTCATCGATCAGGCGCTGCTGAGCCATGTGCTGGAGGGCATCGCCAACTCGGGCAGCGTCGATCCGGCAGGCACCGCGGCGGTCGGTTCCCTGGCCCGGCTGCGCGAGGAGTGCCGCAACGCCAAGGAGCGGCTGTCGGCGGAGACGGTCACCGAACTGATCGCCGAACTGCCCGGGTACCGCTCGGGGATCCGAGTGACCCGCACCGAATTGGAAAGCCTTATCGCTCCGCCGCTTACCGGGGTGCTCACCGCTCTGGAAAATGCGTTGGAGCGCAACAGGATTAGCTGGTCGAATGTCTCTGCGGTGGTCACCATCGGTGGTGGTGCCAGCATTCCGCTCATCACAGCGCGACTTTCCGAACACGCGCAGGCGCCGGTGCTGACGACGCCCCAGCCGGCGCTGGATGCTGCGGTTGGTGCGGCCTTGTTCGCCGCCTACGGTGCGCAAGCCGACGCGAAAACCGGGGTAGCCCCGGCGCTGCCGGTGGATGTTCCCGATCCGGTCGACGCGCCGGGCTCGGCGACGTTCCGTGCCTTGGCTTGGTCCCAGGACGACGACACCGAGGACGTCGTGCCGTACACCGGAGATGTGTACGACACCGGCGTGACCGCCGCGCGTCCGCAGGTGCAGTACATGCCGGCCACCGGGCCGATCGAGGAGCCGCGTTCGACATGGAATCGGGTGCCGCAGTTGGTGTTCGGGCTCGCGGCCGTGGTCGCGGTGGTGGCTGTTGGCGGGGTCGCCATCGCCCTGACGAGCGCCACCGACAGCACCAAGGCCACCGAGCCGACGAAACCCGCCACCTCTGCCCCCGCACCCACCAGCGCGGCACCGCCGCCGTCGACTCCGCCACCTGTCGAGACCGTCACGGTCACCAGCGAGCCGCCACCGCCTCCGCCACCGACCACCACCGTTGAACCGGTGACGACAACGCACGTCACCACGACGACGCAGCCGACGACCACCACCAGAACAACAACAACGACGACAACGACAACCACCACAACAACGACCACGACCACCACGACGCCGACGACAACCACCACGACGACGACGACGCCGCCGATGACGACGTCGTACATCACCGTGCCGTTCGTGCCGGTGCCGATCCCGATTCAGGTGCCAAATCAGGGTCCGCAGAGTCAGGCTCCCCAATACGAGGCTCCGCAGTACCCGTACCAGTACCAGCAGCCTCAGCAGCTGCCCTGAGCAACCGGTTCCTCGACGTTGCGCGGATGGTGGCAGGCGGCCACATGAGCCGCCGCGTGTTCGAGCAAGGCTGGCTCGTCGGTGGTGCAGATCTCGGTAGCCCAGGGGCATCGCGTGTGGAAGCTGCAGCCCGGCGGCGGGTCGATCGGGCTGGGAACATCACCCTGTAGCACCAGCCGCTCGCGTGCGGCGTTGCGTTTCGGATCGGGAATGGGGACCGCCGACAGCAAGGCATTCGTGTACGGGTGAATCGGCCTGCGGTATAGGTCCTCGGTCTCCGAATTCTCCACGACCTTGCCGAGATACATCACCGCGACCCGGTCGGATACGTGGCGAACCACGCCGAGGTCGTGTGCCACAAACAGATACGACAGACCGAACTCGTCCTGAAGTTCCTTGAGCAGGTTGATGATCTGCGCCTGCACGGAAACGTCGAGCGCAGAAACCGGTTCGTCGGCGACGATCATCTTGGGCTGCAGCGCCAGCGCTCTTGCGATGCCGATACGTTGACGTTGCCCGCCGGAGAATTCGTGCGGGTAGCGGTTGTAGTGCTCGGGGGAAAGGCCGACCCGGTCGAGCAGATCCTGAACCCGTCGCTTGAGCTCGGCGCCCTTGGCCAGCCCGTGCAGCTCCAGCGGATCTCCGACGATCTGGCCCACGCGCTTGCGCGGGTTCAGCGACGCAAAGGGGTCCTGGAAGATCATCTGCATGTCACGGCGCAGCGGGCGCAGATCGCGACGCGACCGGCCCACGAGTTCTTCGCCGAGAAACTTCACCGAGCCCGACGTCGGCTGGGTCAGCTGCAGGATCGCCCTGCACAGGGTCGATTTGCCGCAACCGGATTCGCCGACCAGGCCGAGCGTTTCACCTTCGCGCAGCGACAGGCTGACCCCGTCGACCGCGCGCACCCGGGCGACCTCGCGGTCGACCACCACCCCGGACTTGATCGGGAAGTGCTTGACGAGGTCGGTGACCTCGAGCAGCGGATCGCCCTTGCTCACGAAATCACCTGCGCCCGACGCGATTTCTTCTCCTCCGGGTCGAGCCAGCAGCGGTCGAGATGGTTGCCGCCCACGCGCGGCTCGAGCGGGGGCAGCTCGCTGCATTTGTCGAACTCGTGCGGGCACCGGGGGGCGAACCGGCAGCCTTTCGGTGGTGCCAGCAGCGACGGCGGCTGTCCGGGGATCTGCGCAAGGCGAGCGCCGCGCGTTTGGTCGAGCCGCATCAGCGACCCGAGCAGACCCCAGGTGTAGGGATGCTGCGGGTCGTAGAACGTCTCGTCGAGTGTGGCGTTCTCCACGATCTGGCCCGCGTACATGACCAGCACCCGGTCTGCGATCTCGGCGACCACCCCGAGGTCGTGGGTGATCAGGATGATGGCAAGGTCGCGGTCGCGGTTGAGTTGGTCGAGCAGGCGCAGGATCTGGGCCTGCACCGTGACGTCAAGGGCGGTGGTGGGCTCGTCGGCGATCAGGACGTCCGGTTCGAGCGCGAGCGCCATCGCGATCATCACGCGCTGGCGCATGCCGCCGGAGAACTCGTGCGGATAATGCCGCACGCGGCGTTCGGGATTCGGGATGCCCACCGAACGAAGCAGTTCGACGGCCCGGTCGGCCGCCTCGCGTTTCGACAAGTCACGATGCGCCCGGATCATCTCGGTGATCTGATCGCCGACGCGATAGACGGGGTTCAGCGAGGACATCGGGTCTTGGAACACCATGGCGATCTGCTCGCCGCGGACGTCGCGCAGCTCGTCGTCCTCGAGCCCGTTGAGCTCACGGCCGCGGTAGGTGACGGTCCCCGTGATCCTGGCGTTGGAGGCGCGGGTGAGCCCGGTAATTGTTTGCGCCGTAACGCTTTTACCCGAACCGGACTCGCCGACGATGGCCAGCACCTCGCCGGCCCGCAGCTCGAACGAGACGCCACCGACCGCCTGCACCACACCGTCCTCGGTGGCGAAGCTGACATTGAGGTCGTCGACCTTGAGGATGGTGCTCACGCCGGTGCCGCCTCACCAAGCCGGATCCGCGGATCCAGCACTGCATACGCGAAGTCGACGATCGTGTTGAACAGCACGATGAAGAACGCGCCGAACAGTGTCACACCGATCAGCGGCGGCAGGTCGAGGCTGCGGATCGCCTCCCCCGCATACAGTCCAACCCCGTTGAGGTTGTACACCGTTTCGGTGAGGATCGCGCCGCCCCCGACCACCTGCCCGAAGTCGAGACCGAACAACGTCACGATCGGAATCATCGAGTTGCGAAGCACGTGGCGGATACGCACCTGACGCTCGGACAGCCCCTTAGCCCGCGCGGTTCGCACGTAGTCTTCGTTCATCGCGTCGAGCATGTTGGAGCGCAACATTCGGCTGTAGAACCCGACGAAGAGCACGGCGAGCGTGAACCACGGCAAGATCAGGTGGGACGCCCAACCCACTGGATTCTCCGTCAGCGGCACGTAACTGCCTGTCGGGAAGAGCTGGATCTTGAACGTGAGGAAGTACAGCAGGATCGCGGCCAGCCAGAACACCGGCATCGAAATACCCACCAGCGAAAGGATTGTCAGCGCGCGGTCGGTGAACTTCCCGGCGTGAATGGCACTCATGTACCCGAACAGCACCGCCAGTGCCATCCAGATCACCGCGGCCCCGATGCACAACGAGAACGTCGCGGGCACCCCGTCCCAGATCTGCTGCACGACGTTGCGGTCCTTCGCATACGACATGAGTTGGCCGGTGAAGATCTGTTTCATCATCGTCAGGTACTGCACCGGCAGCGGCTGATCCAGCCCGAGATCCGCACTGACCCTGGCAATCAGCGCAGGATCGGCGTTCTTGCCCGCGATGCGCGCCGCGGGGTCGGAGTTCGGGATGACGTTGAAGATCAGGAACACGATCACCGAGATCGCGAACAGCACTGCGATCATGCCGAGAAGACGCCTCACGATGAATCTGGCCATCAGTGCTCCAGCCGGATCTTCGCGCGTGGATCGAGTGCGTCGCGCAGGCCGTCACCGAAGACGTTCAAGGACAGCACAGTCGCGATGATCATCAGGCCCGGCACGATCGTCAGATGTGGTGCTGTGTAGATCATTTCGTAGCCGTCGGCGATCATCGTGCCCCACGACGCGTTGGGCGGGCGCACACCTGCCCCGAGGAACGACAGCGCCGATTCGAGCAGCATATTGTTGGCGATGTTCAGCGTGAAGAACACGATGATCGTGGAGATGATGTTCGGCAGCAGTTCGGAGAACATGATCCGCAACGGCCCCTTGCCCTGCGCGACGGCGGCCTCGATGAACTCCTTCTCCCGCAGCGCCAGGATTTCGCCCCTGATCGGCCGTGCCATGTACGGCACGTAAACGAAGCCGATGATCATGATCGGAATCCAGATCGAATCGCCCGCGATCGCGAGGGGTCCGATCTTGAGGCCGCCGATGGCCAGCGCGGTACCCAACGCGATGCCGAGGAGGAGCACCGGGAACGCCCAGATCACGTCCATGATCCGCGACAGCACCGAGTCGATCCAGCCGCGGTAGTAACCGGCGAGCAGGGCGACGATCACCGAGAGCACCGTGGTGACCGCGGCGGCCGCCAGGCCGATGTAGATCGACGTGCGCCCGCCGTACATCAGCCGCACCATCACGTCGCGGCCGTTCTGGTCCGCGCCGAGCAGGTACTGCCCGTGCAGGCCCGGTCCGATCGGGGTGCCGTCAGGCGCCACCACATTGGTCGGTTGCCCGTCGATCACCACCTTCTCGGTGATGTGGTTTTCATTCGGACCGGTGTGTGCGACATGTTCGGCCCACAGTGGCGCTGCCAGGCAGAACAGCACGATGAGCACGAACACGGCGCCGCACACCAGCGCAACCTTGTTGCGCCGCAGCCGGAGCCACGCCAGATACCAGGGATTGCGGCCTTGGATCTGCGATGCGGGCACACCGGTGGGAAGTGGCGGTTCTCCTGGGACCTCCAGTTCGCCAACGGGGACGACCATGAGTGGCTACTTGATCGCGAAGGACGAGTAATCCTGGTTGAACAGCAGATGATGATAGGACTTGTCGAAGTCCATGCGTTCGGACAGGAACGTGGTGAATCGCTCGTTGCCGTAGGGCGCCCAGACCGCCTGCTCCATGTACGCCTTGTCCAGGTCCGCGTACTGCTGCTCGACCCCGCCGTCGCCGATCAGCTTCGTCAGCAGCTCGTCCTGCTTCGCGTTGTTGGCGGGGATGTTGACCCGCGACCAATTGTTGCTATTGGTCGGCAGGATGCTGTCACCGTGCAGCAGCGGGCGGAAGAAGTCATCCGGATGCGGGAAGTCCTGGAACCAGTCCCCGAACCCCGTGTCCAGGTCGGGGGTTGACTCGTTGCCGATCGTGGTGAAGTAGACGTCGCCTGCGATCACCTTGAGCGTGGCGTTGAAGCCGAGCTGGGTGAGCAGGTCGTGGTAGTACTCGCCGATCCGCTTGCGGTCCGGCTCGTCATTCGTCCACACCGTGATGTTGCGGTCCGCCGGGTTGGCTTCTGCGATCAGCTGTTTCGCCTTGTTCATGTCGGGTCCCGGGAACAGCTTGTACTCGGAGTAGCCGGGCATCCCGGGCGGGAGGACCTGCTGCGTGGGATGCATGCGGCCGCCGAAGATCCGGTTCAGGGCCTCGGGGTCGACGGCGTAGTTGATCGCCTGGCGCACCTTGAGGTCGTTGAACGGCGGCTTTTGGGTGTTCATCCAGAAGAAGTAGGTGTTGATCGAATCTTCCATCCGGAAGCGGTTGCCGTAGCGGGTCTTCACCTCTTGCAGACGGTCGGATGCCGGCGGGTCCACCATGAAATCGACCTTGTTCTGCTCGATGTCGGTGACCTGCGCGCTGTTGTTCTTGTTCTCTGTGACGGTGATCTTGTCCACGCTGGCGTCGACCACCTCGTCGGCCCCGGCGTCCTTGACCGTCTTGAAGTTCGGGTTGCGCTCCATCGTCAGGGTGCGCGGCGCCTCCACCTTGCTGATCATGAACGGACCGCTCGACGGTGGCGGGTTGTTGGTGGCGTCCTTGTCCAGCGGGGTGCTCGGCGGCACGGGCGCGGCGAACATGAGCCCGAGCACGTTCTCGAAGGTGCCGTTGGCCTCGGCCAGTTCGATGGTGATGTCGCCGGTGTTGTCGTCGGTCTTGATGCCGCTGATCGTGTTCGCCTTGCCGTCGGCATAGTCCTTGGCGCCGACGATGCCATTGAAGAACACCGAGCCGCCGGAGTCGGTCTTGAACAGCCGCTGGATGCCGTAGGCGAAATCCGATGCCTTGATGGGCGTTCCGTCGGAGTACTTCATGTTCTGCCGGAGCTTGAGCTTGTACGTCTTGCCGTCGGGCGAGATGTCGGGCATCTTCTCGGCCAGCGCCGGTACCACCTGGGTGCCTTCCTTGCCCTTGGCGTGCTTGTACGTCAGCAACGGGGTGTAGACGTTCCAGAGCACCTCCCAGCCCTCGAGGGTGTAGGAGAGCTGCGGGTCGATGTAGTCGGGGAACGAGGTCAGCGCGACGTTGATGTCGCCGCCGCCTCCGCCGCCACCGCCGCCTCCGCCCTTGTCACTGCCGCACGCCGCGACACCGAACGCTGCCAGTGGGGTGATGCAGACGATGGCGACAACCTTGCGCAGTGTGTTCATCTCGCTCCCTGTGGCTCGCGTGTGGGTTGACTCCCCTAAAGCTGTACGCCTTCCGGTGGGGTCGAGTTGTCATCTTTGAGGAAAAAATTGGCACGGCAACTCGATCGTTTTCGCACATTCGTTGTGTTCGTTTGCCCTGGATGTTTGCCGGGTCAATCAATAACTACCACCGTCAATTTTGCTCGATTCCAATACGGACGAAGTTAACTGTGGCATTATTTCGGCAGGGCTACATCCGTGCGCCGGCGGCCACCGCTTGTCAAGAATCGGCTAGTCGCGGGGCCTCATAGTTAGGAAACAATATGCTGTCATCTCTCCTGGCTCGTCGTCTTGCGGCTGTTGCCGGAGGTGTAGCGATCGCCGCCATGGTCGGTGTCACCGCCTCGTGCGCCAAGGAAGAAAAGAAAGCGCCCGAGACCACAACAACGACCACCACCACCACCACGACAAGTGCCTCGCCGGCGCCGCCTCCGTCGCCAACAGAGAAGTCGATCAACCCGACCGGCGGCAACCTGTTCACCCCACCGGTGTACGCGCCGCCGGCGCCGACAGCTATCCCCGGCGACCACTGAGTTGGTCCGCCAACGCGGGATCGTCGGCTGGCGCGTGTCGGCGGTCCTCGCGGCGGGGGTACTCGTGCTCGCCACGGGCGTGCGGGCTGCGTCCGTGTCCGACGACCGGCCGGTCATCGGCGGTCCGCTGGCGTTATTACTAGCCAGCTCAACCGATCTCGGCCCATCCCGCGATGGCGGTGCGCAACTCACTGTCACGTTGGCTGACTCGGCTCGGCCGGCGACGTTAATCGCATGGGCCAGCGCACACGACATGTGGGTGCGGTGGCGACCGGGTGACACGTGGGCAGTCGTCGAGGGTGCCGCGCAGGACGTGGCAACGGCGTTCGCGGTGCCAGTGAACGACTACCGCGGTCGCAAAGGGCAGGTGTTCTACGCGTCGCCGCAGCAGCCGTCGATTCCCGAGACTCTTCGCGCCAGCGTCACCGGCATCGGGCGAATCCTCGGGTACACCCCGCACCGCGAGGCGCGTCCCGGATTCCTGCCGCTCGACGTGCCGAGCCAGGGGCTCACCCCGAAAGCGTTGCTGGAGGCATACAACGCCAATCCGCTGGCCGCCGCGGGCTTCACCGGCAAGGGCGCGACGATCGTGTTCTTCTCATTCAGCGGGTACGACCAGAAGGACCTCGACGCGTTCGCCGACTTGTCCGGGCTGCCGAGATTCACTCCGGTCCTGGTCGGCGGTCAGCCCGGTCCATCTGGTGCCGAGACGGCGATGGACCTCGAAGTCGCGCATGCGATTGCGCCCGACGCGCAGAAAGTCGTCGTCAACGCCCGGCCGACCGTCGAAGGGGACGGCGCCTACGAAAAGATCGGACAGCTGTTCGAGTCGGTGGACCGGCAGTTCCCGGGCGCGGTGTGGAGTCTGTCGATCGGGTGGGGATGCGATGCGCTGATCAGCGCCGCCGACCTGGCCCCTATCGAGGCCGCCTTGGCCGCCGCGCAGAAACGCGGAACCTCAGCGTTCGACGCGAGCGGGGACACGGCCGGTCTGGAGTGCAAGGGTGGCGACGAATGGTCGTCGAACCCCGGCCCGGATGATGTTGGCCTGGACGCTATTTCGTCGTTGCCGGCGATGACATCCGTCGGCGGTACCACCCTGTCGACTGATGACCAGGGACGGTGGCTCGCCGAGCGCGCGTGGGTGGACTCGCCGTTGTCGCAGGGCACCAGCGGCGGGGTGTCAGTGCTCTACGACCGCCCCGCGTGGCAGGAACGGCTGTCGGTGGAGCGCGACGTTGATCGGCGCCGGCTGGCCCCCGATGTCGCCGCGGTCGCGGATCCGTTTACCGGGGTCAGGATTGTCTTCGACCAGCAGGAATTGGTCGGTGCGGGCACCTCTCAGGCTGCGCCGATCTGGGCCGGACTGGCCGTGTTGATGAACCAGTATCTGCTCGCCCATGGCGGGCGGCCACTAGGGCACATCAACCCGTCGCTGTACCGGGTCGCGGCGGGCGCGAACCTGCCCGCGTTCCGCGACGTGGGCCTTGGCGGGAACGCCGTCGATATCTCGCAGCCCGGGTACGACCTGGTGACCGGCCTCGGCAGCCCCAACGTCGACTACCTTGTCCGCGACCTGCTGGACATCCAGAGGGGTGTCGCTCCCCGATGACCACCGGCGTGCCGGTGATGCGGTGTCCGGTATGCAACGCGGACGTGCCCGCGGCCGCGTTCTGCGGAGCGTGCGGTGCACACCTGTCGCCGCGCCGCGGGGATGGCCGGGGCATGCTGCGGCCGGTCGCGTATGGCGCGGCCCCCGGCGAGCACGTGCTGCGGCTGTCCGTGGCGAGCACGTTGTTTCCGCATCTGCCACACCGGTCGCGCGCGCCGTTTCGGGTTGCGCTGGCCGTCTTGTTTCTGACGCTGGTCGTCCTCGCGTTCCTCGGATGGCAGGCACCGTTGATCGCGGTCGGTGCGCTCGGGTTCCCGATGGTATTCGTGCTGTATCTGCACGAGACCGACATCGATGACGATCTGCCACTGAGCTCCCTTGTGCTGACTGCAGTGCTGGCGATCGGACTTGGCATCGGCTGGGCGCTACTGACTGGCGTGATCGTCGCGCACTCCTACGATGTCACGCTGAGCGACGCAAGCTCCGAAGAGCATTCAATACCCGTTGAGGGGATCGCCATCCCGGCGGGTACTGCGGTCCTCTTGGTGCTTCCCGCGGTAGTGATGCGGCTGCTGCGGCCAGGAACCCGAGAGTCGTTGGACGGGTTCGTGATCGGCGCATTGAGTGCGATCGCCTTTAACGCGGCGGCGACGCTGACGCGGCTGTCCCCCCAGTTTGCGACGGGGCCCACTGCGCACGACCGACCGGCCAGCTCACTGCTCGCCGAGGCGGGCATCCAAGGGGTGGCGATGCCGTTGACGGCCGCAGCGTTGGGTGGCCTGGCTGGCGTGGCGCTCTGGTTTGCCCGGCCTGGCGATAAGGACCGCCGTCCGGCGATTGTGCTGCTGGTTGCGAGTTTCCTTGTGGTGCTTGGTATTTGCGTCGGACTCGGATTGCTGGGCGCGACCTCGTTCGCCAATGGCCTGCACTTTGGCTTGAGTCTGCTCGCCGCCGTTATTGCATTGTTGGCCTTGAGGACCGGGGTGCAGGCGGCGCTACTGCACGAAGCGCATGACGAGATGAACCCGCAGGCGCAGGTGTTGTGCCCGCACTGCGACCACGTCGTACCGGATACCGCCTTCTGCCCCAACTGCGGGGTCGCGACCCGTGCCGCATCGCGGACTTCGCGTGCCGCCCGCCGCACCACACAAGGGGTTACTTCTGCCCGACCGGGGTACGCGGTCCCGCCGGGGTCGTATGCGGCGGTGCCGGTGCAGCACACCACCCACACCAAACTGCTGACGGCGTTGGGCGCGGGTGCAGCGGTCGCGGTCGCAGCGGCTGTCACGGCTTCGGTCCTGGCCACCCCGGTTGCTGCGCGGTATGTCTGCCCACCTGATTGCGGGGAGCCTCCAATTGGCAAGCCCGTCGCTGCAAACCCGTGGTTCACGTCCGGTGACGGCAAGTTCGCCGTGCAGTATCCGCGGGCCGGTACGGCGTACGAGGTGAAACTGGAATCCGAAGGTGTGGAAGTGAACTTCACAGCCGGCGACACCGGCACGATGGAGTTGTTCGGGATGCCCGCGAGCAATCGCACCCCAAAGCAGATCGCCGAGGCCTTGATCAACGAGCACTATCCCGACGCCACAACAGATTACGAAATTCCCAACGCCATGGTCGGATACCAACCGGGGTACGGGGTGGTCAAAGACGAATATCCGCAGGACGCGTCGGGAACGTTCACGCGCCTTCGACTCCTGGTCATGGTGGCGGTCAAGAACGACTACGCCTTGGTCGCCGCCGCGATCGGGCCGTACCACGAGTTCAGTCCGGATTTTGGAAGCGGTCATCCTTCTGGCGTCAACCTGCAGCTGGCACTCGATATGGGCAAATACGTGAACAGCTTTACCTGGCGCGACGATTCGCCCCGCTGAGCCTTACGTGGTGTCGGATAGACCCATGAAACGTAAACATGTCCTCGTGGCAGGCGCCGCGATTGTTCTCGCCGGTGTTTCGGCAGGCTCGGCCGCCGCGACCCCAAGGAGGGCACCGTCGAGATCCAGCAGGCACCCGGCGCCTGTCCGTAGCGGAGATCAGCCGTACGGTTGCGGCTCGTGGAACCGATTGATGATCGGGATGCGCTCGATGATCCGGTCGCGCAGCCGCGGCTGCTGCGGGACGGGCGGCACATAGTTCGGCGCGGGGGCCGGAGGCACGTAGGCCGGCGCGGGCGGTGGTGCCACAGGAGGTTCGGAGTTAACGGGCGCCTCAGGCGGCGGGACGACCGGGATCGCGTCTGGAACGGGCGCCGCAGCCTCCACGATCGTTTGCGCTACGGGCGGTGCGGGCTCCAGCGGTGGCGCCGCAGGCGGTGACGGCGGTGCAACCGGAATGCGTTGCGGTGGAGCCTGTTCGACC
>DASRJA010000148.1:0-2671 GCA_035649695.1 Mycobacterium sp.
CTGGGTCATGCGTGCCGACGCTGGCGGAAGGCGCTGCGACACAACCCTCCAGCTGCTTCGTGGATTGCGGCGGCGCCGGTGGGCCGGGTTTTGGCAACATCGAATCGTCGACCGCCGGAGGTGTGACCCCGAGGGCAGGCGGCGCAGGCCAGAGCGGGAACGTGGCGAGAACACCAGCGATGCACAGCCTTGCAATTCGCGTCATGGCAGGCTCAGCCCGCGCACCAGGCCGTAGACGCCGCCCACCCAGCACGCCAGCGGCACCACTGCCGCCAGCGCGAGGTACTCCACTAGGTCGACTGCGCGCCGTGCGAGCGGACTGAGCGTGACGCCGACCGCTCCACCGAGGGCGGCAAGGCCGATAGCCGTCGCGAGCACGCAAACCCAGTTGGCCTGTCCTGGTGCCGAAATCACGACGAGCACGACGCCGGCAGCGACTGCGATGTGGCCAGCGACCATGAGCGCGATGCGGCGACGCAGATCGATATGTGTGCGGACGCGCAGCAGCATCACCAGTCCAACTACGGCGGAGAAGACGGTTGCCCGAGGCCAGGAGCCGCTATGACCCGATATGACAAGCACTCCACCGAGCGCCGCAGCAGCCGCCGACCCTATGACGAGGCCGCTCAAGGTGTCGTGGGCGGTGGCTACGCGGGCCGCTTTCGGGGCCGGGTCATCGTCCGGGCTGGGCACGGCGGGCGTCAGACCAGCCAGCGTGAGGGATAACCTCGCTGCCAGACCAAGCGTGCCGAGCGACAGCACGGATAGCGCCGCACCCGTCGTAAAGATGGGCAACGACCAGATCACACCGCAGGCGGTAGCTGCGCTCGTCAACGCGGTCAACGCGGCCAAGGCCGTCAAACAGATTGCGCCGCACTGGGTGACGCGAAGCAGCAAGACTGACGTCGAGCACGCGACCGCGGTGGCGAGCAGCGAACTGGCCATCGACGGACCAGCAGGCACGGCAAGAAACCCGGCTGCGGCGGCGAACACGATCGTGATTACGCTCGAGGCGACGGAGAGAACCGGATCGGCGTGGGCGCGCCACATGGCGACCACTGCGACCGCGGCCACAGCCGCGATGACACCTGCAGTGATGACATTGCCGATCGCGTGTGTGACAGCGCCGGACCACACCAAAGCCGATGCACCAATCACGGCAGTGCACAAGCAGACCACTGCCGAGCCGACCCGCGGAGGCGGCCGGCGGGCATCCATGGTGTCGACCGCCGCGTGCCATGGATCGTCTTGGCTCCAGACGGCCGCAGGGGCCGCTTTCGTCGTGAGCAACAGCAAGTCGCCGTCGCGAATGGCATTGTCTTCCAGGCTCATTGCCTCGTCGAGCCGCTGATCGCCTACCCGAGATAAATGCCACTGTCGAGCCTCGTCTGCGGCGACTGTACCTTGATGCACGAGGTCGACGATCGACGGCAGTAGCGTTCCCACGGGCGCATCCATCGGTAGTGCGAGGTCCACGGTGTGTGGTCCATGCGCAACCGATAGCCAGCACAATGCATCAGGCATCGCATCACCCCCCGTTGACGCCTGCGCCTTCACCGTAACTCCGTCTGCGCGTATGGATGCGCGGCAGTTTCGCGACCTGTGGATGGAACCAACCGCACAATCGCAACGTCCTTTTCGTCGATGGACTTCTCCCGCGAACCGCGACTTCCCGCACCCTCGGTGGCCGAGGGTGACATCGCGCTTGATCCACCGCCTGAGGTCCCGAAGGCCTTGCCGGCCAATCCGCTTGCCCGTCTGCTGCCGGTAGCCGTGCTCGTCGCCACCGGCGGCATGATGGCGCTGTACTTCACCTCGGGCGCCGCGGCAACGACCCGTGGCCCCATGTTCATGTTCTTTCCCGTCATGATGTTGGCGTCGGTCGTCGGCTCACTCGCATACGGATCCCGGGGTGCGAACCACACCGCGCAGCTGAACGAGGACCGGCGCGACTACCTCGGCTACCTCGACGCCCTGGAAGAGACCATCGCGAAGACCGCTGTCGACCAGCATCGCGCGCTGCACTGGATTCATCCCGACCCGAACGGGTTGTGGACGCTGGTCGGTGGCCGGCGGATGTGGGAGCGCCGAATGGACGAGCCGGACTTCTGCCACATACGTGTCGGCCTTGGTGATCAATCGCTCTGCGCGACGCTCGTGGCACCCGAGCCTGGTTTGGATCCCGTGACGTCGTCAGCCCTGCAGCGGCTGATCCGACGCAGATCGGTGGTCGCCGACTTGCCGGTTGTGGTGCCACTACAGGAATTGTCCGCGGTCATCATCGAAGGAGATCCGGCCGCCGCGCGGGCACTGCTGCGTGCCATCGTCTGTCAGCTGGCTGTCCTCCACAGCCCTGATGATGTCCGTATCGCGGCTGTGGTCGGTCCAATATCGGGGGCCGATTGGGACTGGCTCAAATGGCTTCCCCACCACCAGCATCCGCGGTTGGTGGACGTGCTCGGGCCGGCCAGGATGACGTACCGCAGCCTCGGCGACGCGATCACTGACTGCAGGCGTGACGACGGCCCGTCGCCGCACGTGGTGATCATCATCGATGACGGCTCGCCACCTGCGATCGAACAACCCTTCAACGAAGCGCCACGCCTGGAGCTGCGCCTCGATGGCGACATGCGTCCGGACGGCATGACGTCGTCTCAAGCGGCGAGGTGCG
>DASRJA010000149.1:0-30678 GCA_035649695.1 Mycobacterium sp.
CTGCCAAGTCTTTTCGAAGCGCGGGCTGTCGGTTGACCTGGGCGGCTCGTGGCTGCTGCCGAAACTGGTCGGACTGCAGCAGGCCAAACGCCTTGTGCTGCTCGCCGAGACGATCGACGCCGACGAGGCGCGGTCGCTGGGGTTGGTCACGTGGGTGAAGTCATCTGGGGAGATTGACGCGTTCGTCTCCGACCTAGCGGGGCGACTCGCCGCAGGTCCGCCTGTCGCGCTGGCACAGAGCAAGGGCCTGCTCAACGATGGCGCCAATGCGACCCTGCGCGAGGCGCTAGCCAACGAGGCCCGCGCACAACCCGGCAACTTCGCCACCGCAGACTCAATAGAGGCGTACGCGGCGTTCGCCGAGAAGCGCGAACCAGCGTTCACTGGACGATGGGCAGTACCACCCAGATCGGAGTGAGATAGATGCGTGAAACCGTAATCGTCGAGGCGGTGCGCACGCCGGTCGGCAAGCGCAATGGCGGACTGTCCGACATGCATGCCGCCGACCTGTCGGCGATCGTGCTCGATGCGCTGGCCGAACGCGCAGGCATCGACCCCGACATCGTCGACGACGTGGTGTGGGGTTGCGTCTCGCAGGTCGGCGACCAGTCGAGCAACATCGGCCGCTACTCGGTGCTGGCCGCTGGTTGGCCCGAGAGCATTCCCGGTACGACCATCAACCGCGCCTGCGGGTCGAGCCAGCAGGCGCTGGACTTCGCGGTGCAGGCCGTGATGTCCGGCCAGCAGGACGTTGTCGTGGCGGGCGGCGTCGAGGTAATGAGCCGGGTGCCGCTCGGTTCGGCGCGGGCCACTGGCATGCCGTATGGGCCGAAAGTGCTTGCCCGCTATGGGGATTTTTCATTCAATCAGGGCATCTCTGCAGAGCTGATCGCGCAGAAGTGGGGGTTTTCGCGGACCCGCCTCGATGAGTACTCGGCGCGCTCTCATGAACTGGCCGCCAAGGCGCAGGACGACGGCGCGTTCGAGACGCAGATCATGCCGGTGTTCACCGGCGGCGAGCCGGTGGTGGCCGACGAGGGCATCCGCCGGGGGACGACCGTCGAGAAGCTCGCGGGCCTGAAGCCGGCGTTCAAGGAGGACGGCGTCATTCACGCGGGAAACTCGTCGCAGATCTCGGATGGCGCGGCGGCACTCCTGGTGACGACGGCAGAGAATGCGATCACGATGGGACTGACGCCGATCGTCCGTTACCGCGCCGGTGCCGTGACCGGAGCCGATCCGGTGTTGATGCTGACAGGTCCGATCCCGGCCACCGAGAAGGTGTTGCACAAGGCCGGCGTGGGGTTGGACGAGGTCGGCGTGTTCGAGGTCAACGAGGCGTTCGCGCCGGTGCCGCTGGCTTGGCTGGCCGAAACCGGCGCCGACGAAGACAAGCTCAACCCGCTGGGCGGGGCGATCGCACTCGGGCATCCGCTCGGCGCGTCGGGTGCGGTCCTGATGACGCGGATGATCAATCACATGCGCGACAACGGGATTCGCTACGGCCTGCAGACCATGTGCGAGGGCGGCGGCACGGCCAACGCCACACTGGTCGAACTCATTTCGTAATAAAGGAGTTTGGATGCGCCGCGATCTGTTCACCGAGGACCACGAAGCGTTTCGCGAACTCGCCCGCGACTTCGTCGAGAAGGAGGTGGTTCCGCACTATCCCGAGTGGGAGAAGGGCGGACGGATGCCCCGCGACGTCTTCAAGCAGATGGGCGCGCTCGGCATGCTCGGGATGGCCATTCCAGAGGAGTACGGCGGCGGGGGCGCACCGGACTACCGCTTCAACGTCGTGCTGCAGGAGGAGGCGGCGCGGGCGCTCGTCACGCTGTCGACCGTGCGCACCCAACTCGAAGTGATCCTGCCGTACTTCCTGCACTACGCCAACGAGGAGCAGCGCAAGCGCTGGTTCCCCGGCCTCGCGGCTGGCACGCTGCTGACCGCGATCGCGATGACCGAGCCGGGCACCGGCTCTGATCTGGCGGGCATGCGCACCACCGCAGTGCGCGACGGCGACGACTGGATTCTCAACGGCGCCAAGACATTCATCACCGGCGGCATGCAGGCCGACCTGGTGATCGTGGTGGCCCGCACGGCGACCGATCCGGACAACCGCCGCAAGGGCCTCACCCTGTTCGTCGTCGAAGACGGCATGGAGGGCTTCACCCGAGGCCGCGAGCTGGAGAAGATGGGCTGCAAGGTGCAGGACACCGCCGAGCTGTCGTTCGTCGATGTCCGCGTCCCCGCAGCCAACGTGTTGGGGGAGGAGGGCGAGGCGTTCGGCTACCTCGGTCACAACCTCCCGCAGGAACGGCTCACCGTCGCGGTCGGGTCGGTGTCGCAGGCCCGCTCGGCGATCGCCGCAGCGATCGACTACACGAAGAACCGCAAGGCGTTTGGCACGCCGGTCGCGTCGTTCCAGAACACCAAGTTTGAGCTCGCCGCGTGTTCGACGGAGGTCGAGGCCGCGCAGGCGATGGTGGACCGCGCCGTCGCCCTACACGTCGAGAGTGAGCTGTCAGCGGCCGACGCCGCCCGAGTGAAGCTCTTCTGCACCGAGATGCAGCAGCGCGTGGTGGACCGGTGTCTGCAGCTGTTCGGCGGCTACGGCTACATGATGGAATACCCGATCGCCCGGCTGTACACGGACGCCCGGGTGGCCCGCATCTATGCGGGTACCAGTGAGGTGATGAAGGTGATCATCGCCAAATCGCTGGGCCTTTAATGCCTTTCGTCGTCAGGCGCGGGCGATGTTCTCGACGATGATATCGCACGCCGCCTCGTAGAACGCACTGATCAGGGTCGAGAAGGACAGTTCGAACGGATAGATCATGTGCACCTCCAACGGATCCGGTTTCCATTGTGGGAGCACGGGCACGATGCTGCCGTCACGCAGCTCGTCAGTGCAGATGATCTCAGTGGGCATCTCGCCGATACCGAGCCCTTGCAGGATGTACTGCTTGCACACCTGAAAGTTGTTGGCGCGTGCCCGTATCTGCGGAGCCAGCTCGTATCGCCGCTTGTGGTTGACCACCGTGAGCTTGTGCGGCCCGCGGAAGCCGAATTCGATGAAGGGCAAGCCGTTCAACTGCACCGGATCGGTGATCGGCTCCGTCAGCTGCTGGACGAAATGAGGTGACGCGCAAAGGAAGAGCTCGAGGTCGAACACTTTGCGAGCGATCAACGTCGAATCCTGCAACGGCCCGGTACCGAACACCACGTCGAAACCGTCCTTGATTGGATCGACCATGTTGTCCACCAGCCGGATGTCCAACCGCGAGTGGGGGTAACGCTGCAGAAACGTGGCACCGACCCTGGACGCGTAGTCGACACCGACGAAGACCGGAATGGCGACCCGCAATTCGCCCTGCGGTTCCTGCCTGCTGCCTTCCACCAGCGCGCGAACACCGTTCGCTTCGGCCAGGATGTTCACGGCGTGGTCGTACACCTTCTCACCGAGGTCCGTGACGGTGAGCTGATGGGTGTTCTTGCGTAGCAGCTTGATGCCGAGGTCGGCTTCGAGCTTCGTGAGCTTGCGGCTGACCGTCGACTTGGGCATTCCGAGTAACGCCGCCGCCTTCGACAGGCTGCGGCTCTCCACCACCTTGCCGAAGACCAGCAGGGCGTCGACGTCGAAGGGCAGGTTCTGTTCCATGGTCTCTGTTCCAAATATGCAACAGCGTGTTGCGGTTTTGCGTCTGTTTTGACGATTTTCACGCTGTTAGCGTCGGCGCGGAGGAGGGCCCCATGAGTCACAACAGCCTGGTGACCAAGCCCGCGAGTGGACACTGGTCGGATGCGTATCCCGAACTCGGGCGCGGTCCGGTCTCGCTCGAGGACTGCGTATCGCCGGAGTTCTACGAGAAGGAACGTGAGCACGTCTTCGAGAAGACCTGGCTCTACGTCGGGCGGGTCGAGCGGGTGCCGAAGTCCGGAAGTTACTTCACGCGCGAGCTGAGATTCCTCAACACCTCGGTCATCATCGTGCGGGGCAAGGACGGCGTGATCCGCGCCTTCCACAACATCTGCCCGCACCGCGGCAACAAGATGCTCTGGGAGGACGACCCCTTCCAGGAGGTGTCCGGCCGCGCACCGTTGCTGTACTGCCGCTTCCACGGCTGGCGCTACAAGCTCGACGGCTCACTGCACTCGGCAACCCGCAAGGACCTGCTGCTCGACTTCGATGCCGACAGCTGCCGGGTGCCGGCGATTCAATGTGAAGTCTGGGAAGGCTTCATTTTCATCAACCTCAACCCGCACAACACCGAGCCGCTGCGTTCCTTCCTCGGCGAGCTGGCCTACGGCATCGAGGGTTATCCCTTCGAGGGACCACATCAGGTCTATCGGTTCAACACCGAATTGCAGTGCAACTGGAAGATTTTCGTCGATAGCTTCGCCGAGAGCTACCACGGGCCGTATCTGCATGCGTCCTCCTTCGGCGCTCTCACTGCAGAGGCCAGAGATGCTTTCGATCAACCGAACCCGTTCACCGATGCGTTGGCCTACCAGCTCAACGGGCCGCATCGGATGTTCTCGTTCTCCGGAGAGCCGTCGCAGAAGACGCCGTACTCCAAGCCGATCGAGTGCGTGATGGAGGCCAGCGCTGCCGGACCCTGGAACAAGCGCACCGATCGCGGACCGATGCCGCCCGGGCTCAATCCCACGCGCTCAGAGAAATACGGTTTCGACTCCTACCAGTTCTTCCCCAATTTCGTGCTGATCTTCGGCGCGTCAGGCTTCAGCACTCACGTCCACTGGCCGACCGGGCCGCACTCCCACATCTTCGAAGTCGAGATGTTCTATCAGCCCCCGAAGTCGCACAAGGAACGTCTCGGACAGGAGCTGACGGTCACGTTCCTCAACGACATCATCCTGGAGGACGCCAGCCCGTCAGAAGGCTTGCAGGCGATGCTGAACAGCGGTGCGCTCACGCATTTCACAATGAACGACGAGGAGATCCTGCTGCGTCACCTGCACAAGACGGTGGCCGACTATGTCCAAGCAGGCGAGGCCGCACGATGAGCGCCCTTCTGCCGCCGGAGTTTTCGCAACTCGACCACTTGGTCGGTGAATGGGCCATCGAGGATGGGCACGCACGTTACGTGAAGCGCGTGAACAGTTCCATGGAACAGATCCAGGCGTTCTACGACGAGGTGTTTCCGGTGGCCGAGGAAGCGGTCGCCTACATCGACAAGTTCGACTACTCCGAACCGCTGCCCGACGACGTCGCCAACCTGCGCAACCTGCTCTACTCGCTGATCACCGTCTCGTTAGCGGTGGAACTATGGAAACAACCGCGGGTAAAGCATTCGGCCAACACCATTCTTACGAGAGTGAGCTGATCTGCCATGGCACTGACCTCTGCACAATTCGACATCGTCGACCGCGCCCCGCGGATCGGCAGCGAGATCAGGACCGACCTCGAAACGCTGCTCAGCGGTCGGGAAGCCGCGAACATCCGCGAGACGCTCGAACAGCGGGGCGTGGTGTTCTTCCGCGGGCTGGACATCAGCGACGAGCAGCAAGTCGCCATCGCCAAAACCCTCGGCAATATCGTGCGGAACGAGGGCGACAGCGGCATCTACAAGATCTCACTCGACAAGAACGTCAACCAGCGCGCCGAGTACCTGAAGGGCTCGATGTTCTGGCATTTCGACGGATCGCTGCAGCCGTACCCGAATCTCGCGACCCTGTTGCGGGCGATCAAGCTTTCCGAAACCGGCGGCGATACCGAGTTCTGCAACACCTATGCGGCATACGACGACCTCCCGCAGGCCGACAAGGATCTCATCGCGGACCTTCGAGTCGTCCACAGTGCTGAGCGCTCGCAGTACTACGTCCGTCCTGAGATGAGCTACGACGAGATCACCTTCTGGCAGAAGTCACCGACGAAGGCATGCCCGATGGTGTGGACGCACCAGTCCGGGCGCAAGTCACTGCTCCTCGGCGCGACGGCCGATTACGTCATCGGGCTACCGGTGGAGGAGAGCCGGGCATTGCTTGCCCGCCTTCGCGATTGGGCCACCCAGCCGCAGTACGTCTACCGCCACGAGTGGCAACCCGGCGACCTGCTCGTGTGGGACAACACCGGCACGATGCATCGGGTGCTCGAGTATCCGGTGGACAGCGGCCGTCTTATGCACCGCACGATCCTCGCGGGCGAAGAGCCGCTGCAATGAAACTCGGCATTGCCACGCCCGTCGTCACCAACGTCGGAGGCGCCGCGCTGACGTGGGAGAAGGACGCGACGATCGAGGACATCGGCCGGGTCGCCGAGACCGCGGATCAACTTGGCTACCACCATATGACGTGCAGCGAGCACATCGGCCTGCCGTCGTCTGAAACCGCGCGTCGCGGTGCCCGGTATTGGGATCCGCTGGCCACGTTCGGTTTTGCGTCGGCTCGTACGAAGCAGATCCGGTTCGCCACGATGACGCTGGTGCTCGGGTATCACCATCCGCTGGCCATCGTAAAGCGCTATGGCACATTGGATCACGTCAGCAACGGGCGGGTGATCCTCGGCCTTGGCGTCGGCTCTCTGAAGGAGGAGTTCGACCTTCTCGGCGCGCCGTTTGACGATCGTGGTGCCCGCGGCGACGACGCGTTGCGGGCGCTGCGGGCAGCGTTGCCGAGTAACAAACCGACCTACGAGGGCGAGTTTTATTCGTTCGGCGGGCTCACCGTCGATCCGTGCGCCTTGCAGCCTCACATGCCGTTCTGGATCGGCGGCCGCACCAAGCGGTCGTTGCGGCGGGCGGTAACGCTCGCCGACGGCTGGTGCCCGTTCTACGTCTCGATCGACACGGCCGCGGAGTGGCTGAAAACCTTTGACGTGCCGCCCGGTTTCGAGGTGGTCATGCCCGCCGACCAGCCGCTGGACCCGATGGGCGAACCAGGGGCGACCAAGGAGACGTTGGAAACGATGGCCGCGGGCGGCACCACGACGCTGTCCGCCCGCTTCGTCCATCATTCGCTCGAGCACTACCTCGAGCAGATCCACGCCCTTGCTGAAATGCACGATCCTGCCGGAGGGCGGTGCACATGACGGGTCCGCTCCTGTCGCCGCTGTCCGCGGATGAATGGACAGATGACGCGTACGCCGCAGTCGGGGCGCTGTTCGGCGTACCGGGTGAGGCCATCCCTCGGGCCGGCTCGGGGGAGGCGCGGGACCCGCTCAACTTCGACATCCTAGGCGTGCTGGCCCGTCATCCGGATCTGGCCCGAGTTTTTCTGAGCTACAACGCCTTTCTGTTGCAGCGCGGCGAGTTGCCTCTGCGCCTGCGGGAGTTGGCGATACTGCGCCTGGCTCACGTTCGACGCTCGGCGTTCTTCTGGGGTGAACACGTCAGGGTCGCGACGGCGGGCGGGCTGTCTGAAGACGACATCGCCGGCCTTGCCCGCGGCAACGTTGAGTTCGACGGTACGGACCGGCTGGTGCTCGAGGCGACGGACGAGATGCTCGCCGACGGGCGGGCTCGGCCCGCGATGTGGAAACGCCTCGTCGAAGAGCTTGGCACGCATCAGGCGATGGAACTCATCTTCGCCGTCGGCACCTACGGAATGTTGGCGATGGCGTGCGACACCTGGCAGCTCGTTCCGCCACCGGGCAGCGCGAAACTTCCCGCGGAAACAGCACGCGATGACGACTAGCCGGCTGAAGAGGACGGTCGCTCGGCCGCACTGATCTAGGTGCTGTTGGCCGAACAAATCCGCTGACCTGCGGTGTGACGACGGTCCAATCCTTTTTTCGCTGAGACCCTTGTCACAGGCCGCAAACCTACCTACTGTGTGTTCACTAGGTTGGTTGACCGAAGGGGTTCAGTGACGTCGGCATCGGGTTCGAGGCCTTACGCGACGCTCCTCGCCAAGGGCGAGGACCGCAGGCAGCGGATACTTTCCGTGGCCGAACGGCTGCTTGCCCGCAACGGCTGGCGCAACACGTCGCTGGCCCTGATCGCCAAGGAAGCCGGGGTGACGCCCGCCGGACTGCTGCACCACTTCGAGTCCAAGGAGCAGCTGCTCAACGCGGTGCTCGACGCCCGTGACGCGGATGACGATGCCCATGCCGACTACCGCCGCGGCGACCTCATCACCGAGCTCAGCCGGGTACCCGAGCGGTTCGAACGCGCCCCGGAGCTGATCGGCACGTTCACGGTGCTGTTGGTGGAGAACATCGCGCCGGACGCCCCGCTGCACGACCGCATTCATAAGCGGTACCGCGATGCAATCGACATCATCAGCGACATCATCACGCGGGGTCAGCGAGACGGGCTGTACCGCACAGACTTCGACGCGGCCAGCAAGGCCGTGGAAATACTCGCCTTCATCACCGGAATGGAGACCCTATGGTTACTCGATCCTTCAATACCGCTGACCGAGGTTTTCAAGGGGTACGCGGAGTCGCTGGGACGCGAGATCGAGCCAAGGAGCTCGACATGAGGTATCGGCTTGACGTTGTCGCACCCACCGTGCTCGACGCGGTGCGGTTCGCCGGCGGCTGGGTCTACGACCGCGTGATGGCGGGTTGGGACGTCACCGTTCTGATCGGTGGAGATGACGACGTGCGGCCGTTGGAGATTCTCGGCACTGAGGTGCGCGACCTGGAGTCGGTGCTGGAGTCGTGGGAGGACCGTCCCCATCCGCAGACCGTTGCGGTCGCAGGGGATCTGTTCGCGGTGGACGCTCGTGTCCGCGGACACGTGTTGAATGCGCTCGATCAGGGCGCAACCGAAGTGACGCTGTGGGGCGACAGCCTACCCGCCGAGCTCGATGACAGTGTCGACTCGGTGCAGCACCGATTGAGTGCGGCCGCACGGGCTTTCAAGGCGCAGGCGCTCGCGGCGGCGAATGGTCCGGCGGGGGATGTCGGTCAGACCGAAACGTTCCGATGCGGAAGGATGGCCTCGGTCGCCGCGGATCTGATCCCGGCAAGTTAGCGCTCGCATATTAGGTGAGGTCGATCAAGACCTTGCCGATGGCGCGGCCGTCGGCGACATGGCGTAGCGCCGCTGCGGTTTCGGCCAGCGGGTAGACGGCACAGACGTGTGGCAGTACGCGGCCGCTGACGAGGAGTTCGCGTAATTCGTTGTCGTTGCGGGCGAATTCATCCGGCGGGACGTCCTGGAACTGGAACCCGAGGACGTGGATGCCCTTCACCAGCACCAGGTTCAACGGGATGCGGGGGATGACGCCGGAGGCGAAGCCGACGGTGACGAATCGCCCGCCGCGGCCCAGCGACCGCAACGCGGGTTCTGACAGCTCACCGCCGACGGGATCGACGACCACATCGGCACCGCCGGGCACGGCCTCCTTCAACGCGGCGCGTACGTCGGCTGCTTTGTGGTTGATGACGTGCTTGGCACCGTAACCCGCTGCCACATCGAGCTTTTCGGCCGACGATGCGACGGCTGTCACCGAAGCACCGAGTTGCACTCCGAGCTGGACTGCCGCCAGGCCGACGCCGCCGCCTGCGCCCAGCACAACTAACTCGTCGCCCTCCTGCACCCGGGCCATCGACCGCAGCGTGTGGTACGCCGTGCGATACGCGACGCCAAACGCCGCCGCAGTGCGATCATCGACGCCGTCCGGTATCCGGGACAGCCCAGCGGCGGGCACCGCCACCTCTTCGGCGAACGCGCCGAACAACCCGGTCCCGGTGACCCGGTCGCCGACCGCGAATCCCACTGCACCTTGGCCGGTTTCGACGATCGCGCCTGCGAACTCGCTGCCCGGCACGAACGGCGGCGGCACGCTGATCTGGTACTCGTTGGCGATCAGCAGCACGTCGGGGAAGTTCACGGCCGCCGCACCGACCTTCACCCGGACGTGACCAGACTCGATCGCCGGCGACGGCTGCTCCTCGATACGGACGACGTCGGGTGGCCCGTAGGCCGGGCAGACGGCTGCTCTCACTGGTAGTCGGTGGACTCGGCGAGGTCGGCCGCCGAGCGCATCAGTGTCGTGATGACGGGACCGTAGGCGAGCAACTTTTCGTTGTCGCCCGCCCGTTGGAACCCCTGCTCCAACACGATCGCGAGCTTCCACTTGGCGAGCACCAGGTAGTAGTCGAGGTCATCGACCTGACGCCCCGACACCTCGGCATAGTGGTCGACCACCTGTGTGCGCGAAGGCATTCCGCGCATGTCGACATAGCTCATCGCCGATGGTGCATCGGTGTCTTCCGGCCAGCTCTGCACCATCCAAGCGAGATCGAGCTTCGGATCGCCCACGGTGCCCATCTCCCAGTCGACGATCGCTGCCATCTGCGCGGGCGCGCCGTGTCTGTACATGACGTTGGCGAACTGATAGTCGCCGTGCATCAGACCAGGGATGAAGTCGATCGGCCGATGGGCGCGCAGCCATTCGGTGGCGACATCCAGTCCGTCGATCTCGCGTCCCTTGATCCGCTCGAAGAAGGCGATCCACCGGTCGACTTGGCGCTCATGGAAGCCGTCGGGCCTGCCGAGGTCCTGCAGCCCTTTTCCTTTCCAGTCCACCTTGGACAACAGCGCGATGCCCTCCGCCAGCTGGTAAGACAGTCCGGCGCGCGCCTCCATGTCGCTATCGAACGGCTCGGGCCAGCGGGCGTGGGTGTCCATCGGCGACCAGCCGTCAACGAAGCCCATGAGGTAGAACGGACGCCCGAGCACTGCGGCGTCCGAGCACACCCCACCCGCCTTGGTGTGTGGCACGTCGGTGCCGTCGAGCGCCTCGATGATGCGCCACTCACGCAGGATGCCCTTGTCGCGGTCGGGCGGGGCATCCGGCGGCGGCATGCGAAGCACGCACTCGTGCTCGCCGCGGTTGACCTTGTAGATCACGTTCTGCGTGCCGCCGGAGAGGAACTGCGCGTCGAGCGGCTCGCCCTTGCCCGGCAGCGCCTCGCCGTCCATCCAATCGGCAAGGCGCGCAACGTCGATATCGCTCACAGATTCCCCACTTCGTTCTCCAGGTAGTCGGCGTATTTGGCCCGCGCGGCTTCCCGCTTGCGCGGGGTCCACTCGGTCGGCCACGTGTCGTCGGTGGCCTGGTAGCCGCGAAGCACCTGCTTGGCGACCGTCGTCTTGTGCACCTCGGTGGGACCGTCGGCCAGCCCCATCACCGCGGCGCCGGTGACCATGCCCATGAAGGGCATTTCGTTGGTGACGCCGAGCGCACCGTGCACTTGCATTGCCCGCCAGGCGATGTCGTGGAGCACAGTCGGCATCACGACCTTGACGGCGGCGATGTCCTTGCGCACCTTCTTGTAGTCGTTGTATTTGTCGATCTCCCAAGCGGTGTAGAGCACCATGAGCCGGAACTGCAGCAGTTGCGCGTACGAGTCGGCGATGTAGCCCTGCACGAACTGCTTGTCCGACAGCAGGCTGCCCTGAGTCTGGCGGCTCAACGCGCGTTCGCACATCATGTCCAGCGCCTTGTGCGACAGGCCGATGGTGCGCATCGCGTGGTGAATTCGCCCGCCGCCCAACCGGGTCTGGGCGATCACGAATGCCTGCCCCTCGCCGCCAAGCAGCGCCTCGGCTGGCACCCGCACGTTGTCGTAGTGGATCAGCGCGTGTGAACCCTCGTCGTCGGGCTCGCCGTGCAGGCCGACGTTGCGGACGATGTTGACACCCGGCGTGTTGGCGGGCACCAGGAACATCGACATGCCCTGGTAGGCGCTGACGTCAGGTTTGGTCACCACCATCACTATTAGAAACGACGCGGTTTTGGCGTTGGAGGAGAAGAACTTCCAACCGTTGATCACCCAGTCGTCGCCGTCGCGGACGGCGCGCGTCGTGAACAGCGTCGGGTCCGCACCGGCGTGTGGCTCGGTCATCGAGTAGCAGGAGAACAACTCGCCGTCCAGCAGTGGTCGCAGATACTTCTCTTTCTGCTCGTCGGTGCCGTAATGGGCGATGATCTCGGCGTTGCCGGTGTCGGGCGCCTGACAACCGAATACGATCGGAGCCCACTGCGAGCGGCCGAGGATCTCATTGAGCAGCGCGAGCTTGAGCTGGCCGTAGCCTTGGCCGCCCAGCTCGGGTCCAAGGTGGGTGGCCCACAAGCCTTTTCGGCGGACTTCTTCCTTCAGCGGATCGATGACCTTGCGCCGACTGTCATCCAGCGGCACGAATTGCAGGTGCGGAAACGCCAGATCGAGTGGTTCGCACTCCTCGCGGACGAACTCGTCGGCCCAGTCCAGCAGCTTCTGGTACTCGGGGTCGGTTTCGAAGTCCCACGCCATTGCGGGCTCCTCTCAGTTGAAGGTGACGACGACCTTGTCGGCCGCGCCGGGCGTCGTGGCGGTCTTGAGTGCGTCGTTGACGTCATCGAACGGGATTGTGTGGCTGATGATCACGGCGTACTTCTCCCAATTGGCGATCAGATCCTTGGTGACCTCAAAGATCTCGTTGGGATAGCCCATTGACCCGACGATGGTGATCTCGTTGCTCATCAGGTTGAGGAAATCCACCGACACCGGCTGCTTGTGCACCGCGACGATCCCGAGCCGGGCCCCTGTCTTGGCGGCGGCGAAGGCCGTCTCGATGACCGCTGGCACCCCGGCGGCGTCGAAATAGATGTCCGTACCGGCCTTTCCGCCGAACATCGAGGCGCCTTCACCGTGGAGTTCAAGAAGATGCTTGGCGACGTCGTCCGCGGCGGAGTTGATCACCGCGTCGGCACCCACTTTGAGGGCCTTCTCAAGGCGAGCGGGAATCAGGTCGGCCACCACGACGTGGCTGACGCCAAGCGATTTGAACGCAATCGTGGCGCCCAGCCCTATCGGCCCCGCGCCGAAGATCATCACCTTGTCGCCGGGCTTGGGCCGGCATTGATTGACGCCGTGGCGCGCCACGGCCATCGGCTCGTTGAGCGCCGCGACTTCGAACGGGATGTGGTCAGGCACGACTTCGAGGCTGGTGCCGCGTACCGCGTTTTCGATCAACAGGTATTCGGACGGCGCGCCGGCGGTTGCGCCGTTGCCGATGATCTCGCCCGCCTTGGCCATCGGGTTGATCACGACATGGTCGCCCACGGCGATGCCGGTGACGTCGCTGCCAACCTCCGCGACCTCGCCCGCGGGTTCGTGGCCTATGGGCATGCCGTCGTCATGGCCGGGGATGCCGCCCATCGAGATGAAAAGCGCGTCGGTACCGCAGATTCCGCATGCCCGGATCTTGACGAGCACATCGGCGGGCCCGACCGTGGGCTTCGGCGCGTCGATCACCTGTGTCGCACCAGGCGCTGTCACCACCGACACCTTCATCTGCACGCTCCTCTACGCGGGGAGTTGGTTGTAGCCGGCGATCAAGGCGCTGATGTCGCGGCCGACGACGTCCGCGAACGAGCGGTCGCCGTAAGTGCCTGCGGCCCAATGCCGTACACCTTCGCTGACGTGCATCCCGGCGAGATGGGACAGATGACGCACATCGACATGCGCCGCCAGCTTGCCGTCCCGCTGTGCCATCGCGAGCAGATCGCCGAACATGTCGGCGTCAGCGTCTTCGAGTGGCTCACCGGCGAGGATGCGGTGCTCATGGCGGTAGCCCTCGAGGATTGTCTCGATGATCAGCTCGCGCGGGTTGCGCGCCATCGAGCGTTCTAGGCTGCGCAGCGCCTCGGCGATCACAGCGTCGACCTCATAGTCCGTCTGCAGCAGCGAGCGCACCTTCTTCTGCGCGGCGCGGGTCGACAGCAGGCCGACCTCGAACAGCACGTCCTCCTTGGCCGGGAAATAGAAGTAGAACAACGCGCGCGAGACGCCTGCGGCGCGGCAGATGTCGGCGACGGTGGTCTTCGCGTAGCCGTTTGTGCGCCACAGCGCCATCGCCGCCTGCACCAGGGCGCGCTTGGTCTCATGCGACCGGGCCCGCTGAAAGGACGCACGGCGCTGACTACCGTCAGCAGCTGTAACGGCACCATTCCTGGCCATGAACGGACTGTAACAGCCATATTCGCTCTTGCATATAGTTGACGGTTGTCCAACCATCTTTGAGTGAATGAGCACGGCATGATCGATGGCCGAGGTAGACCGATCGCACCCTCCGAGAGCTGCTGGACCAAGTTCGGACACTCCGTGGCTCTGCAGGCGGGCGACGACGTCTGACAGGTTGTAGCCGTCTCGACGGCGTGCTGCTCGACGTTCGCATCGAGGATCAGGCCTGCGTGAGGGGGTGGTGATGGGGGCGGTGACGGCCGAGCGTCAACCGGTGTCCTGGTGTCGGGTGCAGCCGCTCGGCGCCATGCGCTACGTGCCTGTCGCCAGTCCGGCCTACCTCAAGCGTTACCGGACGAATTCATCGCACACGCACGGTGGCTTCGGGCCGTCGCTGGTGCATCTCGCATGCTGGGACTATTCGTTGTAGCCGAAGATGCCATTCCACGTCTTCTGATCTTCGGCGGCGTTGGCGATGGCTTGCGTGGGCGTAATGCGGTGTACGCGAGGGTCATCGAAGTCGGGCAGTTGAACACCTCTCACGAACGGCGCGGGTATGTCGGATCGTACGGAGTATTCACCGATGTCGTGAAGCACCCGCTGGCCCCGTTTGGACAGGTTCCAGTTCATGAATACCCTTGCGGCAGCGGTGTGCTTGGCCGTCGCTGCAACTCCGGTGTAGTAGTCGTAGGCGGTGACACCCTCGGTGGGCACAACGAAGGTGACAGGAGCGTTCTCGTTGATGGCTATGTTGACGCTGCTAACCACGACGGTGCCTGCATAGATTTCACCACGGGCTAGGGCATCGAGTTCGGCGCCCAACGAGTCGAAAACACGTGTGCCGCTGGAGTACTCATGTAGGTAGCCGTCGCCGAGGACTTCACGCTGGAACCGGGTCAGCGCCAAGGCGCTCCCGCCGGCGCCCGCCTGGGCGATGCCAAGCTTGTCGTGCCAACGAGAGCTGAGCAGGTCCTTCCACGTTTTTGGCGCTTCGTTGGCGTCGACGACAGCGGTGTTGTAGCCGAAGGTGTAGATGGGATCGAAGGTTCGGTAATAGTTGCCGCCGTCGAACACGACATCGTCGCGGAGGCTGGTGGCGGTGGGTGGATGGTAGGGCTGGAATACACCCCGCTTGCTCAATCCGCTGACGAAGCCGGCATCTGAGATACGGATGACGTCAGCGGGCAACTTGCCCGCGCCGAACTCGGCCACGATGCGCTCATAGAGCCGGTTGGGGGTCAGCCGAATGAGTTTCACTTTGAGACCGGTGTCGGACTCGAACTGGTCGAGCACGGTGGCTTCGCTGTCCTGTGTGTAACCGCTATACAGGGTCAGCTGGCCTTCGTCTTTGGCGTGAGCCCACAGCGCGGGGTCGGCGATCTGTTCGCCGTCGACCACCAGCGCATGATCTCGCTGGATTGACTCCGCAGGCCGGGCCAACGGCGGCGCCTCGGGAGGCGGTGAGCAAGCCGCCAGCGCGGCGGTGATCGCTGCGACGACAGCGAAGACGAAGCTTTTCATGAGATCTCCTTGGATCCAAAGCGCCGGGCCAGGACGGCGAGCACACCGATGACGGCGCAGTACAGCAAGCTCAGCTCGGCCGCGGACTGCAACGACCCGTTGTCGTAGGCGTCGAAGATAGCGATCGACAGCAGCCGGGTGTCAGATGTGAAGAGGAAGAGCGCGGCGGTCAGTTCGCGCATCGACAACATCAGCAGCAGCAGGAACGTCGAGGACAATCCGACTCGCAGCAGCGGGGCTGTGATAGAGGCGATCGCTCGGTGTCGGCGTGCGCCAAGCATCACCGCACTGTCCTCAAGGTCCTTGTCCAACTGGATGATTGAGGCTGACACGCCGCGGTAGCCCTGCGGCAGGAAGACCGCTACGAACGCGATCACCAGAACGGCCAGCGTTCCGTAGACCGGGACCGGCAACGCCAGCCACGTCCACAGCAAGCCCAAGCCCAACACGATGGCCGGAACCGCCAGCGGCAGCATCGCGACGTACTCCAGCAGTTTTCGTCCGGGCGCCTTCGTACGATAGCGGGTGTAGGCCAGGGCAAAGCAAAACGCCGTGCCGATGGCAGCCGTAGCGACACCCACGACGACGCTGTTGAGTACGACCTGGTGGAAGTCCGAACTCTGGATCGTTTGGCCCATACCCCATAGCGACAACGCACCGGGTTGCGTCAGCTGGCCGAGGTTGGCGACGTAGGGGCTCGTCTGCATCGCGGCAATGATGAGCGCCCCAACGGGCAGCAGAACGGCCAGCAAGAAATACGACCACGCGAATGCGGCAGCCGGTAGCCGCCAGGCCCGCAGCGGAATGCGCCGTGCGCGAACTCCTTTGCCGCTGACCGTTGTGAATTCCTTGCCGCCCATGGCTTTTTGCTGACCGGCCACGACCGCGATCAACAGGACGGTCAGGACCACCGCGACGGCGGCGGCATCGTTGGAGCGCGCCGGGGAGGCGTTCATCAGCCGGTAGATCAGCGTCGGCAGGGTGTCCACCCCGCCGGGGACGCCGATGACTTGGGCGACCGGGAAGTTCTCCACGGTGAGCGCGAACACCAGGATCGCCGAGCCCAGTAGGGCGGGCATCACGAGGGGGAAGGTGACCTTGCGCAGCATCTGGCTGATCTTTGCGCCGTGCAGGCTGGCTGCGTCTTCAAGGTCGGGGTTCATCAAGGACAACGCGGAGTGCACCATGAGGAACGGATATGGCGCGTAGTACAGCCCCAGCACAAACACCATGCCGCTGAAGCTGTACACGTTGATCAGATGGGGGAGGCCAACGGCGTTGAGCGCTAAGTTGAGATATCCGGTGGCGGGGCCGGCCAGCAGCGCCCACGCCAAGGCACCCACAAGGGCGGGCAAGAACAGCGGCGTGATCGCGATCCCGTAGATGGCTTTGCGCCCGGGGATGTCGGTGCGTGCGGCCAGGAAAGCGAGCAGGCAGCCCACAGTGAGAGCAACGATCGAGGAACCGATGCCGACGGCCGCCGAATTGAGCAACGCATTCCTGCCGGTACTTGAACCAATGACAGCGAAGTTGTCGAGGGTGAAATGACCGAAGTCGAACAGCGATTCCCGTTCGGCCTTGTCCGTGAACGCCCCCATGACGATAAAGAACATCGGGAGCAGCACCAGGACGGCCAACACTGCCAGCTGCAGCAGGACCGGCAGCCAGCGCTTCCCGTGAGGTCGACGAGGAGCCACTGCGGCGCGTTCTGTTGGCGGCTTTCCGGTGGTAGCTGCCGGCGGGTTAACGGCGGGGGCGCTCATGCTGTCACCGACGCCGGGGCTTCGGCACGGTCGTCGAGCAGCACCTGCGCCGCGCCGGGCCTGGCGGTGACGTAGGCCTGCTCACCGATGCCGAGCACCGGACTTCCATGGCCGGTGGCGACCGCCTCGATCTCCGGCCCATTGTCCAGCGTCACGCGGTAGCGGATGGATGCACCTTGGTAACTCGCGACTTCGACGCGGCCGGTCCAGCACTGTCCTAGTGGGCGCTCTTCCGTCGCACCGGTGACGAGCAAGTCCTCAGGGCGCAGACACACGATGGAAGGTCCGGTGTCGTCGATGGTGTTGTCGACCGCAACGGTGATGGCGGGATAGTCGCTTAGCTCGACGCTTCCGGGCCCGGTTCCCTTGGTGCATCTGAAGATATTGCCGATTCCCAGGAACTCTGCGACCGATGCGCACACCGGATTGGTGTAGATCTGTTGAGGAGTGCCGATCTGGACAATGCAGCCCTTCTGCATCAGCGCGATCCTGTCGGCGAGTGCGAATGCCTCGGCTTGGTCATGAGTCACGTAGACGGTGGTCAGTCCGAGCCGAAGCTGCAGTTCACGTAGTTCCATGCGCAGCCGCTCGCGTAGCCGGGCATCCAGATTGGACAGCGGTTCGTCGAGCAGGAGCACACTCGGCCGCATCACCAGGCTGCGCGCCAGCGCGACGCGTTGCATCTGCCCTCCGCTGAGCAGGCTGGCCCCTCGCTCGGCGAGTTCGCCGAGACCGACAAGGTCGAGGGCCTCGCCTACACGCTGCCTGAGCTCGGACTTGCCGACTTTCTGCATGCGCAACGAGAACGCGACGTTTTCGAACACCGTCTTGTGCGGCCACACCGCATAGGACTGGAACACCATGCCGACATTGCGCTTATGCGGGGGCATGCTGCGACCACTGGCTGAATCGTGTACCACCCGGTCGCCGATGGTGATCCGCCCGACGCTGGGCGTTTCCAGTCCGGCGACGCATCGCATGGTGCTGGTCTTGCCGCAGCCGGACTGACCGAGCAGCACAAGCGATTCGCCGTCGGCGATCTCCAGGTCGAGATCACGCACCACGATGTTGCCTTGGTAGGGCAAGGTCAGGTTCTCGATCGTGACTTTCATGATTTCCTCTGCTTTCTCAGACGGCGGCGTCCGAGTCGCCGATCAGGTCGGGATGACTGTCTTCGGTTATCGATGTGACGGTCGGTGTGATCGGCGTCACCATCAGTATCGCGGGCGTACCCGCCGGGGTCAGGTGGTGGCGGGAATCACCGCGAACCGGCGAGGCTGGGGGTTGATTCGGCGATGAACAGTTCGGCGGTCGCGATCCGTCGCGCCGCGCGATGCAAAGTGACGGTCAGGGGGATGCCGTCCGCCGACGTTGTGATGGTGGTGCCGATGACACCGGCGGCAGTTCCGATCCGCAATTCACCGGGCAACCCCGCCCGGGTCCGCTCGGCGACGGTGGTGTGTGGCACTGCAGCTGCCGCTGCCACGGCAACCGCCGACGTCAGGCCGATCGCGGGGTGCGGGGCCAGCATCGACACCATGCGCACGGACACGTCGTAGTCCTCGGCACCGACAACCGCGCCTGTCGATGTTCGGTATTCCGTTGGCGCGCCGACAATTCCGACTTTGGGCACCGCATGGACGACAGGGTCCTCGGGTCGCGACAATCCCATTGCCAGGGCCGCTTGCCGACGCAGTTCGACAAGCACCGGCAGCCGTTCGGTTATCGCCTCGTTGCCTTCGGCACCGGTCATGCCGAAATCTTCGGCATAGAAAAGCGCCGCCGGCGCGCCTGCGGCGACGAGAGTTCCGCGGTACTCCCGGCCTTGCGCGACCAGCAGATCCTGGGTGTTGCCGGTGGGCAACAGCAGGGCGGACGAGGACACTACTCCGGCGAACGTCAACGACACCGGCACGCCAAGCGCGCTCGTACCGGGGACCGCAGCGATGCCGTCGGTAGGGATGCTGGCGTTCGGGGTGTCTATCTCGGCCGCGAGCACCGAGCCGGTGTTTTGGTTGCGCATGCGCACCGTGGTACGGCCGCGATCCACGGCCACCATCCCGGCTTGCAGGGCGTAGAGCGCGATCGCCGTCGCGCAGTTTCCGCAGTTGCTGCCCCACTCGACCTGCCGCTGGCCCACCGCGACCTGGGCGAATAGATAGTCGACGTCGATGTCGGGCTCGGCGGACCGGCGCACGATCGCGGCCTTGGACGTGGTGGAACTGCCCCCGCCGACGCCGTTGAGCTGCAGCGGATCGCCCGAACCGAACGCCGAGGTCAACAGCCCGTCGAGGTCGCCGGTCCGCTGCACGAGCGGATCCACGTCGACGGCGTTGAACAACCAGCACTTACTGGTACCGCCACGCATCCAGGTGCCACGCAGTATGAGCACGCACGCACTCCTTTCGGTATCTGTCCGCCCCGTTCGCTGCCGTTGTGCTCTCGGTCACGACGGGCGATGTCTTCGAGCGTGCATCACACAAGCCTCTAGAACAATCTCGAAAATCTCGACGTCCATTAAGTTTTGCTTTAATCTCTTGGCATGCACTCGCTTGATCCGCGCAGGGTGCTGCTGCTCGTCGACGTCGTTCGAGCCGGCTCTCTGACAGCGGCGGCCGCCCGGCTCGACTACACCACCTCGGCTATCTCCCAGCAGATCGCGAAGTTGGAAGCCGAAGCGGGACAACCACTTCTGGAACGCCACGCGCGTGGTGTGCGGCTGACCGAAGCCGGTTCGGCGCTGGTGCGACGGGCCGAAAAGATCGAGACGCACCTGCAGGCGGCGCGCAACGAGCTCGACGACATCGCCGGATTACGTTCGGGGACCGTCCGAATCGGCACGTTTCCGACGGCGGGAGCCAGCCTGCTGCCGCGAGTGGTCAAGCTCTTCAAGTCCCGCCACCCGGCCGTCGCCCTGACCGTGCGCAGTTCCCGATTCGCGGCGCTGCGCGCGATGCTCGACTCCCGCGAGATTGAACTGTCACTGTTGTGGGACTACGAGTGGAATCCAGTCACTGACCCCGAACTGACGGTCCGTCAACTGCTGATCGACCCGCCCGCGCTGCTGGTGTCGGCGAATCACCGCTTCGCGAAACGACGCTCGATCAACATGACCGAGCTGGCCGGCGAGCAGTGGATCACCCGCGAGGACAGCCATCCGGTCGGAGCCGCGCTCGAACGAGCTTGCAGCGCAGCAGGATTCAGTCCAACCGTGGCGTTCGCTGCCAACGATTACCAAGAAGCCCAGGCGATGGTGGCCGTCGATCTCGGGGTGTCGATGGCACCACGACTGGCCCTATCCAACTTGCGCGACGACGTCCGCGTCATCCCACTACGGGGGGCGCCCTCCCGCAGGATCCTGCTAGTGCACCTGGCCGAGCACCGACTGACACCCGCAGAAGCACAACTATCCGGCATCTTTGCCGACGTCGCGCGCAACTGGCGCAGGTAGGCAGACGTCACCAGCCAGTCGTGAGGACCCGTTCGAGGGAGTCGGCGAAGTAGTCCACCGATTCGCGCGAGACGCACAGGGGCGGCTTGATTTTGAGCACGTTCTGGAAGTCGCCGGTGGGCTGCATGATGACCCCCAGTTCGAGTAGACGGTCGCAGATCGCGGCTGTCTCTTCGGTGGCCGGCTCGAGGGTGGCGCGGTCACGAACGAACTCCAGGCCCAGGTACAGACCGGAGCCGTGAACGGCGCCCACGATCGGATGCATCTCGGCGAGCGCGAAAAGGCGATCCTTCAGATGCGCCCCGACGATGCGCACGTTTTCCTGCAGACCCTCCTGCTGGATGACGTCGAGCACGGCGATGCCGATCGCAGACGAGACCGGTGAGCCGCCAGTGGAGGAGAAGAAGTACCCCTGTGTGCGGTAGCGCTCGGCTCGCTTCATCACTGGACAGCTAATCGCCGTCGACGGCGGCCTAGTGATGCTGGGCGCCTAGATTCGCGTTGACTCTGCGCTAAGGGCGACAAAGTGCGAGTAGGCGACGCCGTGTGCGCAGAGTCAACGGCAACGGGATCCGCTAACGCGACGCTTCGTAGCCTGCGGTCAGGTAGTGCACCGTGCGGTCGAGGCTGGGCAGGATCGCGGTGATGTCGATCTCGCCGGCGGCGAAGCGACCCATCAGGCCGTACACAGCGCTGGAGACGATGTCGTCGACGTCCTTGACGAATGCGGGGTCGGCGTCGGCAAGCACCTCCATCGCCGCGGGCACGACCGCGTCGAAGCCACGCCGAACCAGCTTCTGGCCGCCGGGGGCCGAGCGGGCGCGGAAGTACGCGTTGAGCATCGCGGGGTGACGCTCCCACGGCTCGAAGATGGTGCGCAGCACGCGCATCAATCCGGCATACAGCGACTCGTCGGCGTCATGGGGCTTGGTCAATCCGGAGTACCGGTTCTCTTCCATCCAGGAGTTGAGCGCGGCCAAGATCAACTCGTCGCGCGTGCCGTAGCGCTTATAGATGGTGGCCAGTGAGGTGCGGGCGCGACGGGCGACCTCGCGCAGTTGCACGGCGTCGTAGCCCTCGGTTTCGAGCAGCTCGACGACGATGTCGAGGATCCGGTCCTGACCCTTGCCGTCCATGAGTAACCAGGTTACCGTATCGAGGGTAACGCGGTTACTCAACGCAACGAAGCGAGGATCGATGGGTTCTTTGGACGGCAAGGTCGCCTTCATCACGGGCGTCGCCCGCGGGCAGGGCAGAAGCCACGCGGTGCGGCTGGCCGCCGACGGCGCCGCCATCATCGGCGTGGACATCTGCGCTGACATCGCATCAAACGGATACCCGATGGCGTCCCGCGAAGAGCTCGACGAGACGGTGGCATTGGTGGAGGCCGCGGGCGGCAAGATGGTCGCCTCGGTCGCCGACGTCCGTGACTTTCACGCGCTGAAGGCGGCGCTGGATGCTGGGGTGGAACAGTTCGGCCGGCTGGACATCGTGTTGGCCAACGCGGGCATTGCGACGATGGCGTTTCGCGAGGTGACCGACGACGAGGATCTCGAAATGTGGACGGACGTCCTCAACGTGAACCTCGTCGGCGCCTACCACACCGCGAAGGCCGCGATACCGCACCTGATCGCCGGGGGACACGGCGGTGCAATCGTCTTCACCAGCTCTACCGCCGGGTTGCGGGGTTTCGGCGGGCTGCAGGGCGGCGGCTTGGGCTACGCGGCCTCCAAGCACGGCATCGTCGGGCTGATGCGCACGCTCGCCAATGCGCTTGCACCGCAAAGCATTCGGGTGAATACCGTGCATCCGACAGCCGTTAACACCATGATGGCCGTCAATCCGGCCATGGTCTCGTTCCTGGAAAACTATCCTGACGGCGGTCCGCATCTTCAGAATCCGATGCCGGTCGAACTGCTGGAGCCCGAGGACATCAGCGCCGCGATCGCGTACCTCGTCTCCGATGCGGCCAAGTACGTCACCGGTGTGACCTTCCCCGTCGACGCCGGCTTCTGCAACAAGTTATGAGCGGCCGGGTTGAAGGCAAGCGCGTCCTAATCACCGGGGCGGCAAGGGGAATGGGCCGCAGCCACGCTGTGCGCCTGGCTGAGGAGGGTGCGGACCTGATCCTCGTCGACATTTGCGAGTCGATACCTGAGTTGGAATACCCGCTGTCGACGCGCGAAGATCTGGACGAGACGGCGCGGCTGGCTGAAAAGCACGGTGGCCGGGTTGTCACAGGCGTTGTGGACGTGCGGGACGCGGACGCGTTGGCCGCGGTCGTCAACGACGGTGTCGCCGAGTTGGGCGGGCTGGACGCTGCGGTCGCCAACGCAGGCGTGCTCACGGTCGGTACCTGGGATCAGACCACACAGCAGCACTGGCGAACGGTGTTGGATGTCAACCTCATCGGCACGTGGAACACCTGCGCGGCGGCGCTGCCGCATCTGGTCGACCGCGGCGGCAGCCTGGTCAACATCAGCTCGGCGGCAGGGTTGAAGGGCACCCCATTGCATCTGCCGTACACGGCGTCCAAGCACGGCGTGGTCGGCCTCAGCCGCGCATTGGCCAACGAGCTTGCCGCGCAGAACATTCGGGTCAACACCGTCCACCCGACAGGTGTGGAAACTGGTATGCGGCCGGAGAACCTGCAACAGATCCTCGGCGAAGGGCGCCCGGATCTGATCCCGATCTTCCTCAACGCCCTGCCCGCCGTCATGGCAGAAGCGATCGATATCAGCAACGCCGTGCTGTTCCTGGTGTCCGACGAGTCGCGCATGGTGACCGGGTTGGAGTTCAAGGTCGACGCGGGAGTGACCATTCGATGACAACTGTTGATATCGACCGCTCGGAGCGTGGCCGACGCGAGTTCGCGGAAGTCATGACCTTCGATCCCCCAGACGATTCCAGTCCGTCGACGACGAACGGCTTGATCGACTTCGTCTTCGGGGAAGTCTGGTCGCGGCCCGGATTGAGCAGACGGAATCGGCGGTTCATCACGCTTCCCTGCGTGGCGGCGGCCGATGCCGAAGGCCCTCTCAAGGAGCATGTGTATGCCGCCTTGAACAGCGGAGATCTGTCGATCACCGAAATGCGGGAAACGGTACTGCATTTCGCGGTCTACAGCGGCTGGCCGAAGGCGTCGCGCTTCAACATGGTGGTCGACGAGCAATGGGAGCGAATCCACCGCGAGCGCGGGCACACCGTGCCGCCACCCGATCCGCTGCTACCGCTGGTTACGCCGAGCGACCCAGAGGAACGCCTGCTGACCGGAGAACAATCGTTCAAGGACATCAACTGCCTACCGTTCGCGCCGCAACGCGATAACCCGTATCAAGGGGCAGGCATTCTGAACTTCGTGTTCGGCGAGATGTGGCTGCGGCCGGGATTGGGCATGAAGGAACGGCGACTGGTGACAGTAGCGTGTGTGGCCTTCCAGGACGCGCCGTATCCGATCCTGAGCCACGTCTACGCCGCGCTGAAGAGCCGAGACGTGTCCTTCGATGAAATGGATGAGCTGGCCTTGCATTTCGGCGCCTACTACGGCTGGGCGAAGGCGTCGCATCTGAATCAGGTGATCGGCGAGCAGAAGCAACGCGTGCTCGACGAGTGGCGCCAGGAGGCGCAGTGACAGCGACATTGGCCGGGGGACTGCTCATCGGCGGTGACCGACTCACCGAAACGTCCGGCGGGACATACGCCCACATCTACCCGGCGACAGGCCAACCGAACGCGCACATCCCGCTGGCAGGGGCCGACGAGATCGACCGTGCGGTCGCGTCTGCGTGGGACGCGCACCGCGAATGGATGGCGTTGACCGTCGACCGGCGCCGCGATCTGCTCATCGACCTCGCGGATGCGGTGCACGAGAACCTTGACGAATTGTCACGCCTCAACGTGCATGACTACGCGGTGCCAATCTCCTTCGCAAGCAACGCGATTATGCTGGAGCGGTTCTTGCGTCACTTCGCCGGTTACGTCGACAAGCCGCACGGGAGCTCGACGCCGGTCACTGGCTCGTTCGACGTCAACCTGATCGAACGCGAGCCGTACGGTGTCGTCGGCGTCCTCACCCCGTGGAACGGATCGCTGGTGGTGACCGGATCGTGCGTCGCGCCGGCGCTGGCGGCGGGAAATGCGGTAGTGCTGAAGCCATCAGAGGTCGCGCCGCTCGCCGCATTGCGCTTCGGGGAATTGTGCCTCGAGGTTGGGCTGCCTGCCGGACTGGTCAATGTCGTCCCCGCCGGACCGGAGGGCGGCGACGCCTTGGTGCGGCATCCGGGCATCCGCAAGATCCACTTCACTGGCGGAGATGCGACCGCACGCAACGTTCTTCAATCCGCGGCGGTCAATCTGACGCCGGTGGTGACCGAACTGGGCGGCAAGTCGGCGAACATCGTCTTCGACGACGCCGACCTCGACGCCGCGGCGATGCTGTCGGCACACCAGGGTCCACTCATGCAATCAGGACAGAGCTGCGCATGCGCCAGTCGCGTGCTGGTTCAGGAGTCGGCGTACGACGCGTTCCTCGAAAAGTTCGTGGCTGTCATCGAAGGCTCGACGGTCGGCGACCCGCTCAACCCGGAGGTCGTATTCGGCCCGGTGGTCAGCCAGCCCGCGGCCGACCGCATCCTCGGCGTGATCGAGCAGGCAGTCAGCGAGCGTTCGGGGGAGTTGCTCGTCGGAGGCACGCGCCTCGGCGGTGAACTCGCCGACGGCTACTACATTCAGCCGACCGTGTTCGGTGATGTCGACAACCGCTCCGCGCTGGCCCAAAACGAGACGTTCGGGCCGGTCGTATCGGTGATGAAGTTCAGCGACGAGGCCGAGGCGGTGCGCATCGCCAACGACTCCCGATATGGCTTGAACGCATTTGTCCAGACCAACGATCTGCGCCGGGCGCACCGCGTCGCGCGCCAGCTGGAGGCTGGTTCGGTGTGGGTCAACACGTTCAGCGACATCTCCCCGCAAGGACCGTACGGCGGCTATAAGCAGAGCGGATTCGGCCGTACCGGCGGCCTTGAAGGGCTGCACGAATTCCTCCAAGTGAAGAACATTCGCATCGGCATGCAGTGAGGACGAGCAGTCCGGCACGAATTTGTGCAAGTGCACAGCATCGCCATACGCGCCGGGTGAAGATGATGGGCGACGTCATCGAGGAGGGTTTATGGCCGGGCGGGTAGAAGGCAAGGTCGCATTCATCACCGGTGCCGCGCGCGGCCAGGGCCGGAGTCACGCGGTACGGTTGGCGCAGGAAGGCGCCAACATCATCGCCGTCGACATCTGCCAGCCTTTCGCCGACTCGCCGGCCCCAGCGGCGACCCCTGAAGACCTCGCGGAGACAGCGGACCTGGTCAAGGCGCTGGACAGGCGAATCGTGACCGCCGAGGTCGACGTCCGGGATTACGACGCGCTCAAGGCCGCGGTCGACAGCGGCGTCGAGCAACTCGGCGGGCTAGACATCATCGTCGCCAACGCAGGCATCGGCACAGTCGGAACACGGCTCGAGCGGATGAAGGAAGACATCTGGCAGGAGATGATCGACGTCAACCTCACCGGGGTGTGGAAGTCGGTGAAGGCTGGTGTCCCGCACATGTTGGCAGGCGGACGCGGTGGCTCGATCATCTTGACCAGTTCGGTCGCGGGCCTGAAGACATACCCGCACACCGGCCACTACGTCGCAGCCAAACATGGCGTGGTCGGTTTGATGCGGACATTCGCCGTTGAGCTTGGCGCGCAGTCGATCCGGGTCAACTCGGTGCATCCGACCCATGTGAACACGCCATTGCTGCACAACGAGCAGACGTACCGGATGTTCCGTCCCGATCTGGAAAACCCGGGCCCCGACGATATGGCCCCGGTCTGTCAGAGCTTCCATATGCTGCCCATCCCGTGGGTGACCGCCGAAGACATCAGCAACGCGGTGTTGTTCCTGGCCTCCGACGAGGCCCGGTACATCACAGGCGTTGCGCTACCGGTTGACGCTGGCAGTTGCCTGAAGTAGCGCGAAAGGACCACCCCGGCATGACAATTGCGCACGACACCGACGTCTATTACGACCCCTACGACATCGACATCGTCAATGATCCGTACCCGGTCTATGCCCGGCTGCGGGAGGAAGCGCCGATCTATTACAACGAGCGCTTCAACTTCTGGGCGATCTCGCGGTACGCCGACGTGGAGAAGGCGCTGGCCGATTGGGAGACCTTCTCCAACAGCCGCGGCGACATCTTGGAGCTGATCCAGTCGAACTTCGACATGCCCAAGGGCGTGATGATGATGGAGGATCCGCCCGTGCACACGATGCTGCGCGGGCTGATGTCTCGGGTGTTCACGCCGCGGCGGATGGCCGAGATCGAAGACCAGATCCGGCGGTATTGCGTCAACTGCCTTGACCCGCATGTGGGCTCGGATGGCTTCGACATCATCGCGGAGCTTGCGTCGATGATGCCGATGCGCGTGATCGGCATGTTGTTGGGTATCCCTGAGTCGGAGCAGATCAACGTCCGCGACGCCAATGACGCGAACCTGCGCACTAAGCCGGGCGCACCGATGAAGGTCGTCACCGCCGACAAGATCGCGGACGGCCGCATCTACGCGGATTACATCGATTGGCGTGCAAAGAATCCCTCCGACGATTTGATGACGGCCTTGCTCAACGTCGAGTTCGAAGACGAGAACGGCGTGACGCGCAAGCTCACCCGCGACGAGATCCTGCGCTACACCCAGGTGGTCGCCGGTGCCGGGAACGAGACGACCGGACGGCTGATCGGCTGGCTGGCCAAGGTGCTTGCCGAGCATCCCGATCAGCGCCGTGAGATCGAGCAGGACCGGTCGCTGCTGAACCGCGCCGTTGACGAGACGCTGCGGTTCGAGCCGACCGGTCCGCACGTAGCGCGGTGGATGGCAAGGGATTTCGAGTGCTACGGCACCACCGTGCCGGCCGGCAGCGCGATGCTGCTGTTGTTCGGAGCGGCTAATCGTGACTCGCGCCGCTACAAGGACGCCGAGACGTTCAACATCCACCGAGACAACATCTCGCACCTGACCTTTGGCAAGGGTGTGCACTACTGCCTCGGCGCGAACCTTGCGCGGCTGGAAGGCCGCGTTGCTCTCGATGAACTACTCAACCGGTGGCCCGAATGGGACATCGACTACGAGACAGCGCAATTGGCGCCGACGTCGACCGTGCGCGGCTGGGAACGGCTGCGGCTGGTCCTGCCCTGAGGCACCCGCTATTCGACGAATGCGCCGGCGGCACACGTTCAAGCGATTTCGGCGGCGGCGGGTGGTGCCGGTGTGGCCAGCCCGTCGAATCGCTGTATCCTGCGGCGAAGTCGAGTCGTCGGATCGACCGTCACCAACGACGCGAGTTCGCGGCGGATGGCTGCGGCAACACGGCGAGAGAACTGCTCCGGTTCCGCTCGTGCATCGGGATATTCAGGAATGACGCTGTCGAGCGCACCGCTGGCCAGCAAGTCGGCCGCGCGAACGCCTTGCCGGGCCGCTACTTCTGGAGCACGGTCGGTGCTGTGATGCAGAATCGCGCTGGCGCCCTCGGGTGGCAGCGGCGATAACCATCCGTTTGCCGCGCCCATCGTGCGATCGGCCGGAAACAGCGCCAGCGCCGCCCCGCCCGTGCCCTGGCCCAGCAGCAGCGAAACAGTGGGCACCTCGAGGGCGAGCATGTCGGCGATACAACGGGCGATCTCGCCTGCGATCCCGCCTTCTTCTGCAGCCCTGGATAATTCGCCACCCGGTGTGTCGATGACGGACACCAGCGGTAACCCCAAGTCGACGGCCACCCGCATTCCGCGCCGCGCCTGACGTAACGCCGCGGGACCGATCGGTGCGTTCGCCGGTGCGCGGCGGTCCTGGCCCAACAGGACGCATGACACATCGGAAAATCGGACCAGTGCGACGATCAGCGCGGGATCGGCTTCCCCTTGGCCGGTTCCGCGAAGCGGAACGACATTCGTGGCGGTGGAAAGTATCTCCTGGACGCCTGGGCGGTCCGGTTGTCGCGATGCTACGACCGATGTCCAGGCAGGAAAACTGCGGGCGCCTCGGTAGCAGATGGAAGCGACGCCGCCACCATTCGACGATCCTGAGACGATGTTCAGTGTCCGGGCCACGACTTCGGCGAGCTCGTTGGGCGGGCACACCGCGTCGACAAGTCCACAGCGGAACAGGTTTTCCGCTGTTTGCACGCCGGTCGGGAATGGATCGCCGTAGAGCGCTTCGTACACGCGAGGACCGAGAAAACCAACCAATGCGCCGGGTTCGGCGAAGGTGACGTGTCCAAGCGAACCCCAGGAGGCAAACACGCCGCCGGTGGTCGGGTGCCGCAAGTAGACGAGATACGGCAGGCGAGCTGCCTTGTGGTCGGTCACGGCCGCCGTGATCCGCACCATCTGCAGGAACGCTGTCGTGCCCTCCTGCATGCGCGTGCCGCCCGACGTTGGCAGGGCAAGTAGAGGCAGGCGTTCGGCGGTGGCGCGGCGGATCGCCGTGGTGAGTCGATGACCGGCGGCCACGCCGATTGAGCCGCCGAGAAATCCGAACTCGCACACCAACATCGCCACTCGGTGGCCTCGGATGGTCGCGGAGCCGGTGAGCACCGATTCGTCGAGCCCGGTCTTTCTTCGGGCACAAGCCAGCTCGTCACCGTACTCGGCGTCCGCCGGCGTTTCTCGAAGGGCGCCATCCCACGAGATCCATGAGCCCGCGTCGATCAGGGCATCTATCACCTCACGGGCGCTGAGCCGAGTCATCGGTGGTCCGCCAGGATGGTCGCTTCGATGAGATCGTTGTCGGCGCCAAGCACTGGGGGAGCGGTGTGGTGCTTGCGTGTCAGTTCCGCGCCCTCGGCGTCGAAGAACCGCAGCGGCGGCCCAGGCAGCGTGATGCTTCCCAACGTTGCGTGATCGACGTCGATGAGTAGCCCCTGCGATTTGGTCTGTTCCCATTCGTAGACCTCGCGAATGGTGCGAATGCGCCCGGCGGGCACACCGATTCGATCCAGTTTTGCGAGCAACTCGTCGGTGTTGTAGAACGCGAACCGTGCCTGCACCATCTCTCTGACCCGCTTGCTGTTGGCCACCCGCTCCGGGTTTGTTGCCATCCCTGCAGCGTCGGCATCGAAGCCGAATCCTTCGCAGAGCCGTTTCCAGAGTCCTTCGCTGCCGACCGAAATCTGCACGGCGCCATCGGCCGTGTCGAACAGACCATATGGGCAAATCGATGGATGGTGGTTGCCGGTGGCCTCGCCGACCTGGCCTGCGACCGTCCACTTGGTGCCTTGAAAGGCGTGCACTCCGACGACCGCGGCGAGCAGCGACGCCCGCACTACTTGGCCCCGGCCGGTGCGTTCCCGTTCCTGTAGTGCCGCAAGGACTCCGAACGCGCCGTACATCCCGGCCAGCAGATCGGCGATCGGCACTCCGACGCGCTGCACGTCGGTGGGGTCGGAACCGGTCACCGACATCAGGCCGGCTTCGCCCTGCGCGATTTGGTCGTAGCCCGCGCGCCCGGCCTCGGGGCCGTCGTGGCCGAATCCACTGATCGACAAGACGACCAGGCGCGGATTGATCTCGGCGAGCTGCTGCTGGGAAAACCCAAGGCGGTCAAGGACTCCGGGGCGGAAGTTCTCCATCAGCACATCGGCCCGGCGGACGAGTGCCCGCAGAGCGGCGCGGCCGGTTTCCTCTTTGAGGTCCAGCGTCACTGACTTCTTGTTCCGGTTTGCGCACAAGAAGTACGTCGACTCTCGCTCGCCGTGCGCCGGGTCGACGAACGGCGGTCCCCAGCCGCGGGTGTCGTCGCCACCGATTGGGTTCTCGACCTTGACCACTTCGGCGCCTAGATCGCCGAGCATCATCGCCGCGTGCGGCCCCGCCAGGGCGCGGGTGAGGTCGACGACGACGAGCCCGGCGAGGGGGCCGGCGGGTCGCGTCGAGGAGGGGATTGTCGATGTCATGGAGGACCACCTTCGGCCTAGTGACTCAGTGAGCTAGTGG
>DASRJA010000150.1:0-4640 GCA_035649695.1 Mycobacterium sp.
GCCAGCTCACCCCTGTCAATCACGACCAGGCCAAGCACGAGCGTTCCGATTCCCCGCGGTCCGAACCACCCGACGAACAGCATGGTTCGTGCCGACCGGCCGCTGCGCGCCAACGCGACGGCGACCGCGGCCACCCGCACCACGACCAGCACTCCGACGGCGAAAAGCACCACGCGCCAACCCCTTCGCGCCATGCCGGGATGACCGAGTAGGCACCGAGGATTGCGAACACGAGAAGTTCCAACACTTGGGCCGTCGCGTCGGACACTTGCGTGCGTGCCGTCCGGTCACCTGCGGTGGAGCGGGCAACCATCGCGAACACAAGACCGGCTACGAACGCGGTCACGAAACCGCTGGTATGCAGGCGTTCACCAGTTTCGAAGCTGATCAGTGCCAGCGCCAGCGTTGCCAACTGCCCCCATGTGTCATTCATCCAGCCGCGCCTACTCGACCGTGAAATCACCAGCGCGCCGACAAGGCCGATGACGACGCCCGCAGCCAGGGAGACGAGTTCGGTGCGGAATGCGAACCACGCCCAACGCGTCGGTGCGCGATGACGAAGAGCAACGCGGGAGCCACACACCAGCGTTGAACGAGACCCGAGACGACCGCGTAGCCGAGCACTAGACCAGCGAGGGTCAACGCGGCTTCACTGTGCACGGGCTCGGTACCCCCTCACGCGTACGCGTCGATTCATGAGTCCGTTCGGCAAGCCAGGATTGCACGGTTCGACCTGCGAGGTGTGCCGACAGCTGATCGAGAGGCGGCACGGACCATCCAACCGTTGACCAATACGTTAGCGGCGGCTAACGTATCGACGTGTGCCTGACATGCTGGAGGTCGCGGCGGAGCCGACGCGACGCCGGCTGCTGCAGCTTCTTGCAGCGGGCGAGCTCACCGTCACCCAACTCGCATCGCAATTTTCGGTCACCCGCTCGGCGATATCGCAGCATCTGGGGATCCTCGCCGACGTCGGTCTTGTCACCGCCCGCAAGCAGGGGCGGGAGAGGTATTACCGGCTCGACGAGCGCGGGGTGCAGCAGCTTCGCGCGCTGTTCGATTCGTTCTGGAGCGACGAGCTCGACCGCCTCGTCGCCGACGCCACACATCCCAAAAGGAGACTCCGCCATGATATTTGACAAATCTGTGGTTGTGCCGCTGGACCCGGAGGCGACGTTCGCTCTCATCACCCAGCCCGACAGGCTTCGGCGATGGATGGCCGTCGCTGCCCGCGTGGAGCTACGGCCAGGGGGTGACTATCGGTGGACGGTGACGCCGGGGCACACCGCGGCGGGCACGTTCGTCGACGTGGAGCCCGGCAAGCGGGTGGTGTACACGTGGGGCTGGGAAGACGGGGACCCCGCACCGGGCGGGTCGACGGTGACAGTCACGTTGACGCCGGTCGACGCGGGCACCGAGGTGCGGCTGGTGCACGACGGGCTGACCGACGAGCAGGCCGCACACCACGCGGTGGGGTGGAACCACTTCATGGACAGACTGGTGGCCGCAGGCCGGGACGGCGACGCGGGACCCGACGAATGGGCGGCGGCACCGGACCCGATCGACGAATTGCTCTGCGCCGAAGCGACATTGGCAGTGCTGGAGGGCGTGCTGCGTGACATGGACTCCTCGGACCTGACCAAGCAGACAGCGTGCACCGAGTACACCGTCGCGCAGCTGGGCGCCCACGTCATGGGCTCGATCAAGACACTCGGCGGCTGCGCAGGTGCCCGGATGCCGGAGCGCGATGAGAATGCGCCGCTGGAGACTCAGGTCGCGGATGCGGCCCAGGCGGCGCTCGAGGCCTGGCGTCGGCGGGGGCTGGAGGGTACGGTCGAGTTGGGTCCGGGCGAGGTGCCCGCAGCCCTGCCAGTCAATATCCTCTCACTCGAATTCTTGGTTCACGCTTGGGATTTCGCCAGAGCCACCGGCCGAGATCTAGTGGTCTCCGAGCCGGTGGCCGACTATGCGCTGGAACTGGCGGGCAAGGTCATCACTCCTGAATCGCGTGGGTTCGCGGGCTTCGCCGAAGCGGTCGAGACGGGGCCCGACGCCCGAGTGCTGGATCGGCTCATCGCGTTCACCGGCCGGCAACCGGCCGTTGCCCAAACATCCGCCAACTAACGAAAGGTCCGTCATGCCAAAGAAAACCGAGTACGAGCAGGGCACGCCGAGCTGGGTCGACCTGCAAACCACCGACCAGGCCGCCGGCAAGGAGTTCTACGCGTCGCTGCTGGGCTGGAGCTACGACGACCGGCCGATGCCGCAGGGCGGCACGTATTCGATGGCGCTGCTGAACGGCGACACCGTCGCGGCGATCGCGCCCATGCCGCCGGGCGCGCCGGAGGGCAGGCCGCCGACGTGGAACACATACATCGCGGTCGACGACATCGCCGCGACAATCGACAAGGTCGGCCCGGCCGGCGGCCAGGTGCTGATGCCTGCGATGGCCGTCGGCGACGCAGGCACGATGGCCTTCGTGGCCGATCCGACCGGCGCGGTCGTGGGGCTGTGGCAGGCCGATCAGCACATCGGCGCGACGCTGGTCAACGAACCGGGCGCGCTGATCTGGAATGAATTGATCACGGACAAGCCGGAGTCGGCGCTGGCGTTCTATGAGGCGGTCCTCGGCGTGAGCACCGGGTCCATGGAGATGGGTCCGGGGCAGACGTACCACTTGCTCAAGGTGGGCGGGACGGACGTCGGTGGCTGCATGGAGCCGCCGATGCCCGAGGTGCCGAATCACTGGCATGTGTACTTCGCCGTGCCGGACGCCGACGCCACAGCCTCGCAGGCAGGCTCTGCGGGCGGGCAGGTCGCTGTCGAGCCGTTCGACATCCCAAACGTTGGACGGTCCGCGGTCCTGATGGACCCGCAGGGGGCGATGTTCAGTGTGCTGACGCCGGCGGCGCAGTAACCGGAGGTCAGCGGTCGGTTTACTGGCATACGCGGGTGCGAATGCCAGTCGTGGAACTTATTATGTTTCGGCACAATGGGTTTCGATGCGTAGTCAATGCGCCTAGTGTCGGTGTATGGAGCGGCTGAGCGGGCTCGATGCGAGTTTCCTCTACATCGAGAGCCCGACCCAGCCGCTGCATGTGTGCTCGATCCTTGAGTTGGACACGTCTACGGTGCCCGGTGGCTATACCTTTGAACATCTTCGCGACGAGCTGGCCTTAAGGATCGCGGCGATACCCGAGTTCCGGGCAAAGCTGGCCGACAGCCAGTTCAATCTGGACTATCCGGTGTGGGTCGAGGACGATGCGTTCGACCTCGATCGTCATCTGCTGCGCATCGACCTGCCGTCGCCGGGAGGGCGACGGGAATTGGCCGAGATATGCGGACACATCGCCACCGCGGAGCTGGAACGCGACAGGCCGCTGTGGGAGATGTGGGTGATCGAGGGCGTTTGCGATACCGACCCGTGCGCGGGTGGTTTGTTGGCGGTGATGACCAAGGTCCATCACGCCGCGGTGGACGGGGTGACCGGCGCGAGCTTGCTGGCGCAGCTGTGCAGCATCGAGCCCGATGTGCCGGCGCCGGAGCCGGTGGACGGTGGCGGTGGCGCCGGCCCGCTGCAGATCGCGGCGGGTGGCCTGCTGAGGTTCGCCACGCGTCCGTGGCAGTTGGCCAATGTGTTGCCGACGACGGTTGCGACAATCGCGAAGACGCTGCGGCGTGCGCGCGGTGGCTTGACGATGGCCGCGCCGTTCGCCGGCCCGCCGACGCGGTTCAACGCATTAGTCACCGCCGACCGCAACGTCGCGCTGGCGCAGCTGGACCTGGACGACATCAAGAAGGTCAAGGATCGCTTCAACGTCACGGTCAATGACGTGGTGATGGCGTTGTGCGCGTCCGTGCTGCGCTGGTTCCTCAGCGATTACGGCGAGCTGCCCGGTCGGTCGCTGGTAGCGATGGTGCCGGTGTCGGTGCATGAGAAGTCCGACCGCCCGGGACACAACCAGTTGTCGGGGATGTTCTGCAGCCTCGAGACGCACATCGGCGATCCCGCGGACCGACTACGGGCGATCGCGCGGGCGGATGCGGCCGCCAAGAGTCACAGTTCGGTGATCAGTCCGACGCTGTTGCAGGACTGGGCGCAGCTCGCCGCGCGGGCGGTGTTCGGCGGCGTTTTTCGGCTTGTCGCCGACTCGCCGCTGATCGGACACCCGGTGCATAACCTGATCGTGTCGAATGTGCCGGGCCCGCAGGCGCAGTTGTACTTCTTGGGCTGTGAAGTTGAGGCGATGTATCCGCTGGGCCCGCTGTTCCACGGCTGCGGGCTGAACGTCACGGCGATGTCGCTGAACGGCAAGTTGAACGTCGGCGTTATCTCATGCCCGGACTTGCTGCCCGACCTGTGGCGACTGGTCGACGACTTCGATGTTGCGCTCGAGGAGTTGCTTGAATGCGCGGGGGCGGTGCGCATTTGAAGTCTTGGTGGCGCCGTCGACCAACGACTTTGGTGTCACCGCGGTGTGTGGTGAAGCTGTTGGGGCGGAGGCGGATCGAGCCATTCGAGGTGAGCCGGTGACTAACGTCGTGGCGGGCGAGCGGGTCGTCGATGTCGAGGCGGGAGTCGGTGAACGAGGATTTGAGTAGGGCGCGGGCGGCGCTGATGGCGTCGTTGAGTTGGCGGG
>DASRJA010000151.1:0-6632 GCA_035649695.1 Mycobacterium sp.
GAAGTCTTAGCCATTGGTATTGCTCCTGTGCCGGTCGGTCGTTTCGGGCACGGCCAGGGTCGCAAACCATCAGATGTGCGGGTTCCCGTCGATAACGGTGGCCGGAGACCACCCTCGCCGTGACGCCCGGCCAGGTTAGCGCATCAGCAGCTCAGAGCGGAAATTTGGTGTCTGTGAGCTGCTCAGATAGCTCCCAGAGCGCGGTCGCTTTCTTGGCGTCGCGAGCCAGCGGGCTGCGAAGAAAGGTGGGCCCGGTAGGTCCCCACATCGCGAACCGGGGGCCGATGAAGCTATTGCCCGGCAGGTCCTGTGCGACGGCGTACAGCGTCTGGCGGGCGCCGAAGTCGGCGTCGGTGGCGACAAGGTTGTTGCCGGCCTGGAAGACCTTGGCGAAGAAACCCGATGAATGCGACTGCAGGTTGGTGGCCGAGTACCCAGGGTGTGCGGCGTGCGCCTTGACCCGAGACCCGGCGGCGTCGAGGCGGCGCTGCAGCTCCTTGGTGAACAGCAGGTTGGCCAGCTTGGACTGCCCGTAGGCCGGCCACGCGAAGTAGGGCCGCGACTTCCAGTTCAGGTCATTTAGGTTGACCCACCCCATCAGGTGCATCTGCGACGACACCGTCACCACCCGCTCGGTGACCTTGGGCAGCAGCAGGTTGGTCAGCGCGAAGTGGCCGAGGTGGTTGGTGCCGATCTGGCTTTCGAAGCCGTCGACGGTCTGTGCGTACGGCACCGCCATGATGCCGGCGTTGTTGATCAGCACGTCGACGCCGTCGACGCCGTCGGCGAAGGCGCGCACTGACGCCAGGTCCTGCAGGTCCAGCTTGCGGACCTCGACGTCACCGGTCATGGTGGCCGCGGCTTCGTCGCCCTTGGCCGTATTGCGCACGGCCAAAATCGTCTTGGCCCCGACGCGGGCGAGCTCGCGCGCAGTGACCAGTCCCAGCCCGCTGTTCGCGCCGGTGACGATGACGGTGCGTCCGGAAAACGACGGCAGATCCGCGGCAGTCCACTGACTCATGGCGCCTACCCTAATGCGGTTACTTCGGCGGCGCGCCCGGCACCTTGACGTCGAATCCTCCGATCACCGACTCGATGTCGGGCGCTTCCTCGGCGGCCTTCTCCGCGTAACCCGTCACTGTGAACTGAACGAGGTAGCGCTGATTGGCCGGCGGCGCACCCGTCGGGATGACGATGCGGTTGTAGCTGTGCATGCGGCGGCCGTTGAGGTCGTAGCTGCCCTCGATCATCGCCGACGGGAAGCCATGCCAGTTGTCGGTGGAGGCGTTGAGCCGCTTGAAGTTCTGCGACAGCTCCGCGTCGGCGTAGCCGTGCTTGATGGCCTCGTTGACGTCGAAGTCGCCGGTGAGCTTGAACACCAACAACATCGCGGTGGGGTAGGTGTCGCCCTTGGCGATCACCCGCGTGCCCGGCGCGAAGTTCGGATTGCTGTACTGCTGCCAGCCTTTCGGCCGCGGCATCGTCACCGTCACATCGGTGAGCTTGTCGGGCGCGACGGACTCGCCGGCGACCCCCGACTCCTCGAGGAACTTGGAGATCGGCACCGGCGCCTCGGTGGTAGTGGGTGTGGGCGTCGGGCTCGGCGTCGTCCACAGCGAGTGATAGTCAGGCTGTTCCGCGCCGCAGCCCGTTGCGGCGAACATGACGAGCGCAGCGGCGGCCCAGTGCCGAAACGTCACAAAATCTCGCGAACCGCGTCGATCGGGCGGGCCAACCGGGTGCCCCTGGGTGTCACGACGAATGGGCGCTCGATCAGGATCGGGTGTTCGGCCATCGCGTCGAGAAGTTCGTCGTCTGACGCGTCGGCCAAGCCGAGCTCGTCGTACAGCGCTTCGCGCTTGCGCACGGCCTTGCTCACGTCGATCCCCGCGTCCTTGATCATGTTGACCAGCTCAGCGCGCGTCGGCGGCGTCTTCAGGTACTGGATGATCTCCGGTTCGATGCCGTTGTCCCGCAACAGATCCAGGGTCTTACGCGACGTGGAACATTTGGGATTGTGATAGATGACGCTTTTTGCCACTACGCCGACCCGTCGAAAAGCCCTGTCACCGAACCATTTTCGAACACCGCACGGATGGTGCTGGCCAGCAGCGGCGCGATGGACAAGACGGTCAGCTGCGGGAACTGTTTGTCCTCGCCGATCGGCAGCGTGTTGGTGACGATCACCTCACGGGCGCCGCATTCGGCCAGCCGCTGCGGAGCGGGATCGGACAGCACACCGTGCGTGGCGGCGATGATGACGTCCTCAGCGCCGTCCTCCTTGAGGAGCTTGACCGCACCTGCGATCGTGCCACCGGTGTCGATCATGTCGTCGGTGAGGATGCACGTCTTGCCCTTCACGTCGCCGACGACGCGGTTGGACTTCACCTGGTTGGGCACCAGCGGATCGCGGGTCTTGTGGATGAAGGCCAGCGGCACGCCACCGAGCGCGTCGGCCCATTTCTCGGCCACTCGCACGCGACCTGAATCGGGGGAGACCACGACCATGTCGTGATCGGCATAGTTCTCGGCGATGTGGCCACACAACAGGTTCTGCGCGCGCATGTGATCCACCGGCCCGTCGAAGAAGCCCTGGATCTGGTCGGTGTGCAGATCGACGGTGATGATCCGGTCCACGCCGGCCGTCTTGAGCAGGTCGGCAACCAGCCGCGCCGAGATCGGCTCGCGGCCGCGGTGCTTCTTGTCCTGACGCGCGTAGGGATAGAACGGCAGGATCGCGGTGATCCGCTTGGCGCTGCCGCGCTTGAGCGCATCGATCATGATCAGCTGCTCCATCAGCCACTGGTTCAGCGGCCATGGATGCGACTGCAGGACAAACGCGTCGCAGCCGCGGACCGATTCATCGAAGCGGACGAAGATCTCGCCGTTGGCGAAATCGCGTGCGGTCTGCGCGGTGACCGGGACGTCGAGCTCCTTGGCCACCTGTTCGGCCAGCTCCGGGTGCGCGCGGCCCGAGAAGAGCATCAGATTTTTGCGGTTGTCGGTCCACTCGGTGCCCACTGGTCGCCCTCGTTGCTTGGGGATCGATACGGCCTAATCGTACGGGTAGCCAGAAGCCCAACAACCGGCAACCGGCTCACGGCTTTGCGGCGTCGTCCGGGTTTTCTTGTTCGCCGGTGGCCCGACGGGCGGCTTTATCGGCTTCCGACCCGGGCCGTTTCCGCGACACCCAACCCTCGATGTTGCGCTGCGGGCCCGACGAGACGGCCAGCGCACCGGGCGGCACGTCCTCACGGATGACGGTGCCCGCGCCGGTGTATGCGCCGTCGCCGACGGTGACCGGGGCGACGAACATGGTGTCGGATCCGGTCCGCACGTGCGAGCCGATCGTCGTCCGGCTTTTGGTTTCTCCGTCGTAGTTGACGAACACGCTGGAGGCGCCGATGTTGCTGTGCTCGCCGATGTCGGCGTCGCCGACGTAGGTCAGGTGCGGCACCTTGGTGCCGGTGCCGATCGTGGCGTTCTTGGTTTCGACGAACGCGCCGAGCTTGCCTTCGGCGCCGAGCACGGTGCCGGGCCGCAGATACGCGAACGGCCCGACGGCCGCGCCGTCGCCGATCGCCGATTGACCGCCGTGGGTGCGCACAACTGCGGCCTCGTCGCCGACGGTGACGTCGGTGAGTGTGGTGTCGGGGCCGATCTGACAGCGCTCGCCGATGCGAGTCGAGCCGAGCAGTTGCGTGCCCGGGTGGATCACCGTGTCTCGACCGATGGTGACGTCGACGTCGACCCAGCTGGTGGCCGGATCGATGATCGTCACGCCGGCCCGCTGATGCGCGGCGACGATGCGCCGGTTGAGCTCGGCGCCCAGCTCGGCCAACTGCACCCGGTCGTTGACCCCGGCGACCAGCGTCGAGTCGTCGACGTGTCTGGCCCGCACGACGTACCCGTCGGAGCGCAGGATCGAGACCACGTCGGTCAGGTAGAGCTCCTGCTGGGCGTTGTGGGGCTGCAGTCGGCTCAGCGCCGAGCGCAATTCTGCGGCGTCGAAGGCGTAGACACCGGCGTTGATCTCTTGAATGGCCCGCTGGGTCGGGGTGGCGTCGGCCTCCTCGACGATTTCGAGCACCTCATCGTCGGGCGTGCGCACGACACGCCCGTAGCCGGTGGGATCGGGCAGCGCGGTGGTGAGCAGGGTCGCGGCCGCCGACCCGGTGCTGTGCGCGGCGATGAGGCCGTCGATCGTGTCGGCATCCAGCAGCGGCACATCGCCATAGGTCACCACGACGGTGCCGGCGTAGTCCTCGGGCAGCGCCGACAGCGCGCAGCTCACCGCGTGGCCCGTGCCGAGCTGCTCTTCCTGGACCGCGATTTGGATGGGCCGGCCCAACTCGTCGGCGAGCTCGGCGACAGCGGGCGTGACCCGGTCGCGGTCATGGCCCAGCAGGACCACGAGATGGCCTGGTGTTGCCTTGGCCACCGAGCGCAGCGCATGCGACAGCATGCTGCGACCGGCGAGGGTGTGCAGCACCTTCGGGATATCCGACCGCATGCGGGTGCCGGCCCCGGCAGCTAGCACCAGGACCGCGGCCTCACCATGGGTTGTCATCGAGCCTCCGCATAGAGCTCCGTCGCCAGGACTCGAACCTGAACTATCTGAACCAAAATCAGAGGTGCTGCCGATTACACCACGACGGACTGATCAACTCGTGATGCTAGTCGAACCGACCCTCAGTCCTGCGTCAGTAGTCGGCGCCGTGGCGGTGGCGGATGGGCAGCGCATCGACGAGCTCACGCGGCCGACTGAGATCGCTGATGCCTTCCGTCGCTTGGTCGTGACGAACGCGGTAGTTGACGAGAGCCTTGATGCGTTCCGTTCGGGTCACCTCGTTTGCCTCATCGGCGATGTAGGCGGCGCCGGCCAGCACCATCAGCGTGATGCCGCCGATCCACGACACCCACGCCGCGGCGTCGCCGGCGTATCCGCCGATCCAGGGTGCGATGGCAAGAACCAGCCCGACAACGGACATGGCCCAGTGGTCGCGCGTGGGATCGCGGGCGATGAGTGACCAGGCGCCGTACATGACCGTCATCGCACCCAGACCCAGGGTGAAGCCCGCTCCGATCGGTGAGGTCTGCGCCCAGACTGGGGTGGTCGACGTGATCAGTCCGAGTGCGATCGACAGCCAACCGACGACGTTGTTGTTCCGATGAATCCTTGTCACTTTGTCTCCTTACCTATACGACTCCTATACAATACGCAACGCGTATCGTTTCGTTTAAATTCCCTGATCAAGGAGCGACATGCCAGTTGATCCGCACAGACGCGACGCGATGATCACAGCGGCGGTCCTCGACCTGCTTCGCACCAAAGGGCCGAAGGCGGTCAATGTCGAGGCGGTCGCCGCACATGCCGGCGTCGCCAAGACGACGATCTATCGCCGCTACCGCGATCGCGAAGAGATGATCGCTGCGGCGCTCACTTCGCTGACAAGTCCGCCGCCGCCCCCCGAGCAGCCGACGCCGGAGGCGCTTCTCCAGTGGCTCATCGAGCAGTCCGTCAACGCGATTGAAGGCGGCATCGGACTGGGCGGCATTGCGGCTCTTCTCACCGATGAGGACACCACTTTCACCGAATTGATCCGTGCGCTGCTGGTCGAACACCGCGCCGCGCTGGCGCGGGAACTCCACGACGCCGCCGACCCCGCCGAGCTTCGCGACCTCGACATCGAGACGCTGCTCGACTGCATCGTCGGCGCCTACCTCGCGGAGCGCGCGCGCCGCGGAACTGTCGAGCCGGGGTGGACTCAACGCGTCCTGCACTGCTTGCGGCCCGCGTTCACGGAGCAACCGCCGAAGCGGCGAACAAGTTAGGCGAATTCAGAGGTTTACCCTGAGAGGCGTGGCAGCACCCGACAAGGAAGTGCGTGCACCCCGCGCGAGGATGACCGGCGCCGAGCGGCGTCATCAGCTGATCGACGTCGCACGGACGTTGTTCGCCGAACGCGGGTATGAGGGAACTTCGATCGAGGAGATCGCGCAGCGCGCCAACGTCTCCAAACCCGTCGTCTATGAACACTTCGGCGGCAAGGAGGGGCTCTACGCGGTTGTGGTCGATCGCGAGATGTCGGCGCTGCTCGACGGCATCACGTCCTCGCTGACCCGGATGACCAACAATCGGTCCCGTCTGCGCATCGAGCGGGTCGCGCTGGCGCTGCTGACCTATGTCGACGAACGCACCGACGGGTTCCGCATCTTGATTCGTGACTCCCCGGCGGCCATCACGTCGGGCGGCACCTACTCCACCCTGCTCAACGAGGCCGTCAACCAGGTGTCGTCGATCCTGGCCGGTGACTTCTCCCGGCGCGGGCTCGACCCCGACATGGCACCGCTGTACGCCCAGGCGCTGGTCGGGTCGGTGTCGATGACGGCGCAGTGGTGGCTCGACGTGCGCGAGCCGAAGAAAGAAGTGGTGGCCGCGCATCTGGTCAACCTGTGCTGGAACGGGCTCATGCATCTCGAGTTCGACCCGCAGCTGCTCGACGAGTGATTTGCCCGCTCCGACAAGCACTTCGGCGCCCACCTAGGATGGTTGCATCATGACCGCATCGGGGACCGCTCGCGTCCAAACCCCGATCGCGGGGCTCGTTGACTTGGCGTTGCGGGATCCA
>DASRJA010000152.1:0-6042 GCA_035649695.1 Mycobacterium sp.
CGGCTGATGCGTTCGTTCCTCGCATGAGCAAGGCAGTGCAGTACGACAGCTACGGCGACATCGATGTGCTCGAGGTTCGCGACGTTCCGCGACCGACACCCGGCACGGGTGAGGTGCTCGTCGAGGTCAAGGCGGCGGGTATCAATCCGGGCGAAGCGATGATCCGCCGGGGCGCCCTGCACGATCGTTGGCCGACCACGTTTCCGTCGGGTCAGGGCAGTGACTTGGCCGGCGTTGTGGCCGAAACCGGCGACGGTGCAGAGACTTTCGCCGTCGGCGACGAGGTGCTGGGCTTCACCGACGACCGCGCGAGCCACGCGCAGTTGGTCGTCGTGCCGGCTGGGCAGCTCACCGCCAAACCGCCGGAGGTGCCATGGGACGTCGCCGGTGCGTTGTATGTCGCGGGCACCACCGCATACGCCGCGGTTCGCTCCGTCGCGTTGAGGCCCGGCGATACGGTCGCCGTCGCCGGCGCAGCAGGAGGAGTCGGCACCATCGCCGTCCAATTGGCCAAGCGCGCCGGCGCCACTGTGTTGGGCATCGCCGGTCCGTCGAACGACGATTGGCTCACCGCGCACGGCGTCGTCCCGGTCAATTACGGCGACGGACTGGCGAACCGGCTACGAGACGCCGCGCCCGATGGGCGGGTCGACGCGTTTCTGGACTTTTTCGGCGGCGGCTACGTCGAGCTGGCGGTGTCCGAACTGGGCATCGATGCGCAGCGGGTCGACACGATCATCGACTTCCCGGCCATCGAGCGGTTCGGGGTCAAGTTCGAGGGCAATGCCAATGCGGCCGAGGCCCGGGTGCTCGCGGAATTGGCTGACTTGATCGCCGCAGGTGAGCTGGAGGTCCCGGTGGCCCGGGTCTACCCGCTTGACCAGGTCAAAGAGGCGTTCCGCACGCTGGAGCAGCGGCACACCAGGGGAAAGATCGTCCTGCGCCCGTGAAGGGACGTCAGCGTGGGGCGGGGATCTCTTCCTCGTCCGGATAATTGCCGGTGACCTGGAAGATGACGCGGCGTGCGACCTCGACGGCGTGGTCGGCGAATCGCTCGTAGAACCGGCCGAGCAGGGTCACGTCGACGGCCGCGGCCACCCCGTGCTTCCATTCCCGATCCATCAGCACCGTGAACAGATGACGGTGCAGGTCATCCATCGCGTCGTCTTCTTCACGGATCCGGGCTGCCTTCTCCGGATCGCGGGTGATCAGCACCTCTTGGGCACTGTTGCCCAATTCGACTGCGACGCGGCCCATTTCGGCGAAGTAGCCGTTGACCTCTTCGGGCAGCGCGTGCTGTGGGTGGCGACGCCGGGCGATCTTGGCGACGTGCAGCGCAAGTGCGCCCATCCGGTCGACATCGGCGACGATCTGGATCGAGCTGACGATCGCCCGGAGATCACCGGCGACCGGCGCCTGCAGTGCTAGCAGCACAAAGGCGCTCTCCTCCGCTTTGGCGCTCATCGCGGCGATCTGCTCGTGGTCGGTGATGACCTGTTCGGCCAGCACCAGATCCGCCTGCAGCAGGGCCTGCGTCGCGCGTTCCATGGCAGCGCCCGCCAGCCCGCACATCTCGCCGAGCTGGGCTGTTAAGGCATCCAATTGCTCGTGGTACGCGGTTCGCATGGACCAAGCCTACGGGGTATCTCGGCGAAACGTCACGACGCGCGCGGTGAACGAAAGGTGAATGCCACCTGCCTAAACGTCATCGGCAGCGGCGGCCTTGCGGCTTATTCGCACGTGGTATCGGCCGCGTTCGTGACCGTCAGATCCTCGGGTAGGTGTGTCGGCGAGGTGCTGGTGCCGTGAACGACGTGGACCTGCACGGGGGAGCCGCTGGGCGACGGGGGCGCCACCGAGTAGAAGTCGCTTCCCAGCACCACTCGCACCACATCGCCAAGGCCGGAGACCCGTTCGATGGTGGGGTTGGTGAACGACGAGGCGACCGTCGCCGCGGCTTGTTCATTGCCCGGCGAGAAGAAGACCGTCGTCGAATTCAGCGGTCCCGGGTAGTCGTCGGGCGAGGTCACATTGAAGCCATGCGACTGCAGTTCGGTGGCCGCAGTGGACGCAAGCCCATCCTGGCCGGTCGAATTCGAGACGCGCACCGTGATGTCCTGCGGGTTGGTGGTGACCGCGTTCACCAACTCGGCGTTGTTGTCCTGCGCCGGTGCCGGAGCAGCCTCCGGCGCCGCGCTCGTCGTCGACTCCGGAGTGCCGGGCACCGGGGTGTTGTCCGGGTTCTTCTCCTCGGGCAGCGGGTCGTCGTTGATGATCGCGTCGAACAGTGCCCGCATGTCCCCTTCGCGCGGTGTCTCGTTGCCGTACTCGTCGGCGTAGCCAACCGTCGGCACGGTGACAAACGTGATCCGGCCCGCGTTCACGCCCTGAATGGACTGGCCGAGGTCGACGAGGTCCTTGGTCTTGATGTTGTCGACGAAGCTGTCGTCGATGAACATGTTGACCACGTTGTTGAGCTTTGACAGCGAGAAGAACACTTCCTTGGAGATCAGCGAACGCAGCAGTGACGACAGGAACAACTGCTGGCGCTTGATCCGCCCGTAGTCGCCGTTGGTCTCGGTGGTCACCTGCCGGGCGCGCACGTACTGCAGCGCAGTGTGGCCGTCGACCATCTGGCGGCCGGCGTTGGCCAACACCGTGCCCAGCTCGTAGTCCTCCAGCGGCGTCGTGCTGCACACCTCAACGCCGCCGATCGCGTCGACCATCTTCGAAAATCCGGCGAAGTCGACTGCCATGAACCGGTTTACAGAAAGGCCGGATAGTTTCTGGACCACCTTCACCAGACACTTCGGGCCGCCCACCGCATAGGCAGAGTTGATCTTTGTTTCGGTGTAGACCTCTTTTTGTCCGTACATTTCGGACTGCTCGTCGGTGACGGGCCCATATTGGCCGGTGTCGGGATCCCAGTGCTCGCACTTCGTTGGCGTGATCGCGAGGTCGCGCGGGAATGACACGGCGACAACGCGTTTGCGGTTGGCCGGGATGTTTACCAGCATGATGGTGTCCGACCGTGCGCCGCCTGCGTCCTCGGTGGTGCCCGCGCCCATGTCGCTGTTCTCGCCGAAGCGGCTGTCGACGCCGACGATCAAGAAGTTCTCGTCACCGAATTGGGCGTTGGGGTCGAGGATGTCGCGAGAGTCCGGGTCCAGCGCGGAGACCTTGTTGAGCATGTTGTTCTTTGACGACTGCCACTGCCATGCCCCGCCTGTCAGTGCGAGCGCCGATACCGCAATGAGCGCGGCGGCGGCCCGTCCGGCCACCACCGTCTTGGTGAGGTGCCTCCGGCGCGGCTTGGGCGCAGGAGTGCTGCGCTCGGTACCGACGCGTGACGGCTGCACCCGGTCACGCTGGCGCAGCGTCGCCAGATCCGGCACCTCCGACGCGTACCCCGCCACAACGGGGATAACCTCGGTGTTCGGATCTTCTCGCTCGGGACGGACCGCCGCGATCACCTCGGTGGCCGGGGCTGGCGGTTCGGGCTCGGGGCGGGGCCGCCTCAATTCTTCGGGAACACTCGATGCGCCGTGCACCTTGGCGATCAGGTCAGCGACCGTGACTCCATCGGTGTGGTTGCCGGTGTGCTCCTCCTCGTTGATGTCTCCGGAGTCGGAATGGCCGTTGCGCTCCCACGGCGCGGCACCTGGCGACGGCCGTGCGCTTCGGGTAAGCCAAGGGTTGTCGCCAGCGCCGGGCAGGCCAGGAGTGGCGTTGTCGCCGTCACTCATGTTCCTGGTGGCCTCCGGCTTCTTGACCATCGTGCGCGTCGGTCGGCATGGGCGTATGCAGTGTCTTTGTCTGCCTCTAGGTCGTGTAGCAGCATTCTGCGGGCTCCGCCGTTGGAGCCAGATACGACAAGAGCCTTATCGTACTGAGACATCCTGGGAGACGGCCAGTCCACTGACGGTACCGACAACGTCTCGGTTTAGCCTCCGGAGTGCATAACGTCCGCGCCCGCAGGCACGGTGCAGTCGTCTGGATCGGCTAGCCAGCCCTCTGGCAGTGCCACCGACGCGGGCGACCCCTGCCGTCCGCGCGGGCCGGTCGCCGCCTGCGGGAACGGCACCGCCGGATCGAGCTGCTCCAGCAGCGACTCGAGCTCAGCCAACGTCTTGACCAGTGCCAATGCGCGTCGCAGATCCGCGCCGGCGGGAAAGCCGTGCAAGTACCACGCGATGTGCTTGCGCATATCGCGCATGCCCTTGTCCTCGCCGAAATGCGCGGCCAACAGCTCGCCGTGGCGCCGCATGATGGCCGCGACCTCGCCGAGAGTGGGCGGCATCGCCGGCGTTGTGCCGGCAAAAGCCGCGGAGAGCTCGGCGAACAGCCAGGGCCGGCCCAGACAGCCGCGGCCGATGACGACCCCGTCACACCCTGTGGTGGCCATCATCGCCAGGGCGTCGTCGGCGTCGAAGATGTCGCCGTTGCCCAGCACCGGGACCGTCGTGACGTGCTGCTTGAGCAGGGCGATCTGGTCCCAGTCGGCGGTTCCCGAGTAGCGCTGCGCCGCGGTGCGGGCGTGTAGCGCGACAGCCGCAGCGCCCTCCTCGGCGGCGATTTTGCCGGCATCCAGGTGGGTGTGATGGGCGTCGTCGATGCCGATGCGGAATTTCACTGTTACCGGGATGGTCGTGCCCTCAGTGGCCCGCACTGCCGCCGCGACGATCTTGCCGAACAGCCGGCGCTTGAACGGAAGCGCCGCGCCACCGCCGCGCCGGGTGACCTTGGGCACCGGGCAGCCGAAGTTCATGTCGATGTGATCGGCCAGGCCCTCGTCGCCGATCATTTTCGCCGCGGCATACGTGTTCTGCGGGTCAACGCTGTAGAGCTGCAGCGAGCGCGGTGTTTCGTCCGGCGCGAACGTCGTCATGTGCATGGTGACCGGATGGCGCTCGACGAGCGCACGCGCCGTCACCATCTCACACACGTACAGCCCGCTGACCGTGCCCGCCCGGGCCAACTCGAGTTCACGGCAGAGCGTGCGGAATGCGACATTCGTCACACCGGCCATTGGGGCCAGCACGACGGGGCTCCGCAGCTCGATCGGCCCGATGCGCAGCCCTGATCGGGCCTCGGTTACGACGCTGATGACGTGACCAAGAGGTTCTTCGCGGCCTTCTTCTCGGCGACCTTGCGCTCGCGTTCGAGGCGGCGCTCCTTGGCGACCTCGAACTTCTCGCAGGTGTCCTCGAGTTCCTTCACCAGCTCGCCGAGGTCGTCGCGCATCGCTGCGGCCTCGCCGGTGAAGTCCTCGCGCTCGAAGATCCGCCACTTCTTCAGCACCGGCATCACCACGTCGTCGAGGTGGATTCGCGGGTCGTAGACGCCGCCGACCGCGATGATCACGGCCTTGCGCCGGAACTCCGGCACGGTGTACCCCGGCATCTTGAAATTGCGCAGCACGCGGTGAAGCGAAGCCATCGCCTGGTTGGGGGCGATATCGAAGCCGGCGTCGGACACGTCGCGGTAGAAGATCATGTGCAGGTTTTCGTCCGCCGAAACCCGTTGCAGCAGTTGGTCGGCGATCGTCTCCTGGCATGCCTTGCCAGTGTTGCGGTGCGAGACGCGGGTGGCGAGCTCCTGGAACGTCACATAGATGACGGAGTCGAACAGGCTCTCCGCGAACAGCTCGCCCTGCTGATTCTGGCCAGGGGAGAAGCCGCGGGTGACCTGTTCGACGCGCAGCAACTCCAGCTCCACGGGATCGATCGCGCGGGTGACGACGAGGTAGTCACGCAGCGCGATGCCGTGCCGGTTCTCCTCGGCGGTCCAGCGGTTCACCCACTGCCCCCACGGGCCGTCCATCCCGAAGTTCATCGCGATCTCGCGGTGGTAGGACGGCAGGTTGTCCTCGGTGAGCAGATTGGTCAGCATCGCCACCTGGGCGACCTCGGACAGCTTCGACTCCTCGGGATCCCAATCCTTGCCGCCGAGGGCGTAATAGTTCTTGCCGTCGGACCACGGGATGTAATCGTGCGGGTTCCAGTCTTTACGCATGGTGAGGTGCCGGTTGACGTTCTTCTC
>DASRJA010000153.1:0-7585 GCA_035649695.1 Mycobacterium sp.
ACGGTCATCGTCGTCGCGCTCGGGATCGTGGTCGGCGTGTGGATGGGCCGCAGCCCAACCGCGGACAAGATCGTGCGACCGTTCCTCGACGCCGCACAGACCATGCCGTCCTTCGTGTATCTGGTGCCGTTCCTGGCCTTGTTCTCGGCGTCGCGGTTCACCGGCATCGTGGCGGCAATCGTCTATGCCGCGCCGGTGTCGATCAAGATCATGGCCGACGGGATCCGCGGAGTCTCGGCCGAGACCGTCGAGGCGGCGCGCTCGGTCGGCTCGAACACCTGGCAAGTCATCAGCAAGGTGCAGCTGCCGATGGCCGTGCGCTCGCTAACGTTGGCCACCAACCAGGGCCTTATATATGTGCTCTCCATGGTCGTGGTCGCGGGTCTGGTCGGCGGCGGTGCGCTGGGCTATCTGGTGGTGGCCGGCTTCGCGCAGACCAGCCTGTTCGGCAAGGGCTTGGCGGCAGGCCTGGCGATCGTGCTGCTGGGCACGATCCTCGACCGCACGACCGCGGCCGCATCGAAACGGATAGGACGGGCAGGCGAATGAGACGAATTGCCATCGTGGCTGCAGCGCTTGTGCTGCTGATATCGGGCTGCAACGCCACCAAGGTGTCGGACCTGCAAAGCCGCGGCGAACTGAAGCCGGGCACCAGACCGTGCGGCACCTTCAACCTGGCCATTAATTCATGGGTCGGGTACGAGGCGAATGCAGCAGTGATCACGTATCTCGCGGAGAACGTGTTGGGCTGCTTCGTCAAGCAGAGACACATCGCCGAGCAGGTCTCCTGGCAGGGCATGTCGACCGGGCAGGTGGACGCGATCCTAGAGAACTGGGGTCACGACGACCTGCGGCAGCAGTACATCGACAACATGGGCGTCGCTCAGAGCGCCGGCTCTACCGGCATCGAGGGCGAGATCGGCTGGTACGTGCCGCCGTGGATGGCCGAGAAATACCCGGACATCACAGATTGGCGCAATCTGAACAAGTACGCCCACCTGTTTCAGACCTCGGAATCCGGTGACAAGGGGCAGCTGCTCGACGGCGATCCGGCCTATGTGACCAACGACGACGCTCTGGTCTCCAATCTGAACCTGAACTACAAGGTGGTGCAGGGCGGCAGCGAAACGGCGCTGATCTCCAGCATTCGTCAGGCACAGCAACAACGGACCCCGCTGCTCGCGTACTTCTACTCGCCGCAGTGGTTGTTGAGCGAGGTGCCGATGGTGAAGATCGACCTGCCGCCTTACACGGACGGCTGCGACGCCGACCCGGCCAAGATTGCCTGCGACTACCCGGCGTACGACCTGGACAAGATCGTCTCGACCAAGTTCGCCGAATCCGGCAGTCCGGCCTACACGCTGGTGAAGAACTTCCAGTGGACGGCCGAAGACCAGAACTCCGTCGCCCGCTCGATCGCAATGGACGGGATGAGTGACGACGAGGCGGCCAAGAAGTTCATCGATGCACACCCGCAGCTTGTGGCCAAGTGGCTGGCCGGCACCGGAGCCGAGAACGCAGCGTAGTCACCGCTGTTCAGGGTGGGTGCGCGACGTCAAAACTCGCGGGCCGCAGCTCTTGACAAGGCCCGGCCATTTCCATCAGGCTGTTGCATATTACGAATCGAGTTTCATAATCCGCTACAAAGCACCTACTTGGGGAGGTTGAGGTCGTGCTCGAAATCTGTCCACTTGCGGCCCTGCCCCGCGGCGAGGCGCGGCGGGTCGAAGCGGACCCGCCGATTGCCGTCTTCCACACCGACGATGGCGAGGTGTTCGCGATCGACGACACCTGCACGCATCAGGACGCGTCACTCGCCGACGGCTGGCTGGAGGGCTGCGAGATCGAATGCCCGCTGCACGCTTCGCGTTTCAACCTGCGCACGGGTGAGGTCGACGAGCCTCCGGCGAAGCTTCCAGTGCGCACCCACGAAGTGGTCATCGTCGACGGGGTGATCAACGTCGTGCTCGACGATGCCCCGCCGAACCTTCCCCCCGGCGTCGCCACCCGCGCGGCCGGCGAGGCGGCGCAGTGAAAAGCGTTGCTGTGATTGGGGCTTCGCTGGCGGGGCTCTCGGCTGCCCGCGCGTTGCGCGCACAGGGTTTCGACGGCGAACTGACGATCGTCGGCGGTGAGGTGCGACGGCCCTACGACCGTCCCCCGCTGTCAAAGGAGTTTCTTGCCGGTGCCATCGGCGAGGACGCCTTGGCTCTGGAAGCCGACGACGATGATCTGAACGCCCGGTGGCTGTTGGGCGTGCAAGCGACCGGCCTCGACGCGACCGCGGGCGCCGTGCAGCTCGACAGCGGCACCACGGTCGCCGCCGACGGCATCGTCGTGGCGACCGGAGCGCGGGCACGGTCGTGGCCGGCCTCGGAGGGGCTCGCCGGCGTTCACGTGCTGCGCACGGTGGACGACGCCATCGCGTTGCGCGACGAACTGCGCTCGGGGGCTCGGCTGGTGGTGATCGGCGCCGGATTCATCGGTGGCGAAGTCGCTTCCACGGCAGCGAAATTGGGCCTCGATGTCACGGTGGTCGAGGCGGCGCTGGCGCCGCTCGCCGGCCCACTTGGCGTGCAGCTAGGTGCCACAGTGGCTCGGCTGCACACCGAGCACGGCACCCGGTTGCTGTGCGGGGCTCCGGTCGCGGGTCTCATCGGCAGCGATCGCGTGACCGGTGTGGATTTGGCCGACGGGCGCCGGCTCGCCGCTGACGTCGTCGTCGTTGGAATCGGCGCCATTCCGAACATCGAGTGGCTGCGTGACAGTCCGCTCGAGTTGGCTAACGGCGTCGTATGCGACGAGGGCGGCGCGACGTCAATCCCGAATGTGGTCGCGGTGGGCGACTGCGCGGCTTGGCATGAGCCGTCCGTCGGCTGGCCACACCGTGTGGAGCATTGGACAGGCGCGTTGGAGCGCCCCGCCGTCGCGGTCGCGACGTTGCTCGCCGGTGGACGGCACAACGGGAGGCCGGTCAAACCCCCGTACTTCTGGTCTGACCAGTACAACCGCCGGATCCAGTTCGCCGGGATCGCCGATCCCGGCGATGAGATCACCTTCGAGGTGGGCGGCCCGCGCGACACCAGCTTCCTCGCCGTATATCGCCGCGGTGGTGAACCCGTCGCCGTGCTCGGCGTCGACCAACCGAAGCTGTTCACCCGGTGGCGTCGCCAACTGACCGTCGTCCCCGTTCCAGCATGACTTCGATTCCAGTAGAGGAGATCGCAATGACCACCGTCGGCCTGCCGCAGAGCTTGATCTCGACGCTGCCCGGCAGTTACTACACCGACGCCACCATCTTCTCGATGGAGCAGGCCCAGATATTCGAGTCGATGTGGTTCTGCGCCGTGCGGTCCGCCGACCTCGACAAGCCCGGCGCGTTCAAGACGGTTCAGGTCGGACGGGAGAATGTGCTGATCACCCGGTCCCGCAGCGGCGAGGTGCGCGCGTTCTTCAATGTCTGCCGGCACCGTGGTGCGCAGTTGTGCACCGAGGAGACCGGTGAGGTCAAGCGCGCGTTCCAATGTACTTACCATGCTTGGACTTACGACTTCGACGGCAAGCTGGTCGCTGCGCCGAACCTGACCAAGATGCCCGACATCGACCGGGTCGAGTACGGCCTGCGCCGCATCACGGTGCAGGAGTGGCTGGGCTACGTGTGGGTGTGCCTCGCGGATACGCCACCGTCGTTCGACGAGACCGTTCGCAAGGATGTCAGCGATCGCCTCGGCAGCGTTGACTCGATCGACCATTACGACGTCGCGAACCTGCGCGTCGGTCGCCGGATCCGCTATGACGTCAAGGCGAACTGGAAGCTCATCATCGAGAACTTCATGGAGTGCTACCACTGCGCCACCATCCATCCGGAGCTCACCGAGGTGTTGCCCGAGTTCGCCGACGGACTGGCGGTGCAGTACCACGTCGGGCACGGTGCCGAATTCGGTGAGGACGTCCAGGGATTCACCGTCGACGGCTCGGAAGGACTGGACCAGATCCCCGGCGTCACCGCGGAGCAAGACCGGCGCTACTACGCGATCACGATCAAGCCGCAGGTGTTCGTGAACCTGGTGCCCGACCACGTGATCGTGCACCGAATGTTCCCCATGGCAGCGGACCACACAATCATCGAGTGCGACTGGTTGTACCTGCCCCATGTCGTGGAATCCGGCAAGGACGTCAGCCGCTCGGTCGAGTTGTTCGACCGAGTCAATCAGCAGGACTTCGCCGCATGCGAGCGCTGCCAACCGGCGATGAGCTCACGCACATATCGTGACGGCGGGGTGCTGGTGCCCAGCGAGCATCACATCGGCGAGTTCCACCACTGGGTGCAGGCACAGCTGACGAAATGACCGCGTCAGTCGAGGTGGCCCATCCGTTGGCTGATCGCCGCCGCGGCGGCGACGATAGCTGGGATCACCTCGCGCATCCGCTCTTCGGTGAATCGATAGACCGGACCCGAAACACTAAGCGCCGCAATGACGCCGCTGGTGTGATCACGTATCGGGGCGGCGACGGCGTTGAGCCCGTCCTCCAGTTCCTCGACCGAGATCGCGTATCCGTCCCGGGCGGCCGCCTCGATCTGCGCCTCGAGCTCCCGTTGCGACGTGATCGTGTGCGCGGTGAGTCGGGCAAGTCCCGAGGAGGTCAACACTTCTCGGCGCTGCTCGGGTGTCATGTACGCCAGCAGCACCTTGCCGCTGGAGGTGGCGTGCAACGGCGTCAGCTCACCGACCCAGTTGTGCGTGGCGACCGCACTCGGCCCGCGCACCTGGTCGATGTTCACGACGAAGTGCGACCGGCGCACCGCGATGTTGACCGTTTCGCCGAGCTCAGCAGCGAGCTGTTCGCAGATCGCGCGCGACTGATGGGTGACATCCAGTTGACCCGGCACCGCGCTGGCCAGTCGCAGGATGCCGAAGCCCAGGCGGTACTTGCCACGATCTTGGGTCTGTTCGACGAGTTCGCGCTCCTCGAGCGCCGCGAGCAACCGGAATGCTGTCGACTTGTGCACGCCGATGTCCGCGGCGACCTCGCTCACGCCGGCTTCACCACGCTGGGCCAGGATTTCCAGCACGCTGACGGCGCGATCGACGGACTGCACACCGCCAGCGCTTTCACCCCGCGGGTTGCTCATAACGCAACTATACGAGACGCCGTTGCACATAGAGAAACGTAATGCGTATCACGCTTCAATAGCGATAGGAGAACAGCCATGACATCGACGCGGTACGACTTCGTGATCGTCGGCGGCGGATCGGCGGGGTGCGCGATCGCCAACCGCCTGTCGGCCGACCCGGCCAACAAGGTGCTGGTGCTGGAGGCGGGCCGCAACGATTCGTTGTGGGACGTGTTCGTGCACATGCCCGCGGCACTGCCGTTTCCCATCGGAAGTCGGTTCTATGACTGGAAATACGAGTCCGAACCCGAGCCACACATGCACGGCCGGCGCGTCTACCACGCCCGCGGCAAGGTGCTCGGCGGCTCGAGCAGCATCAACGGGATGATCTTCCAGCGCGGCAACCCGATGGACTACGAGCGCTGGGGCGCTGACCCGGGTATGGGCGACTGGGACTTCGCGCATTGCCTGCCGTACTTCAACCGCATGGAGAACTGCCTGGCTGCGGAACCCGACGACCCATACCGCGGCCACGACGGTCCGCTTGCGCTCGAGCGCGGACCGGCCACCAATCCGTTGTTCGAGGCGTTCTTCACCGCCGCCGAGCAAGCGGGTTACCCGCGCACGGATGACGTAAACGGTTATCGCCAAGAGGGTTTCGCGAAGTTCGACCGCAATATCCGCAACGGTCGGCGCCTCTCGGCCGCCCGCGCCTACCTACATCCGGTGATGAACCGACCGAACCTGGATGTGGTCACCAGGGCGTTCGTCGAGCGGGTCGTTTTCCAGGGCAAGCGCGCGGTTGGCGTCGAGTATCGGCGTTTCGGCTCCGCGAAGCGCGTCAGCGCCGGCCAGGTCGTGCTGTGCGGCGGTGCCATCAACAGCCCGCAGCTGCTGCAGCTCTCGGGCGTCGGAAATGCCGGCGAACTGCAGGCGCTCGGCATCGACGTCGTCCATGACCTGCCGGGCGTCGGCGAGAACCTTCAGGACCACCTCGAGGTGTACATCCAGTACGCGTGCAAGCAGCCGGTGACCATGCAGAAGTACCTGAAGTGGCGGTACCGGCCATGGATCGGCGCCAACTGGCTGTTCCTGCGCCGCGGGCCGGGGGCGACAAACCATTTCGAGGGTGGGGGCTTTGTCCGCAGCAACGACGACGTCGCCTATCCGAACCTGATGTTCCATTTCCTGCCGATCGCCGTGCGCTACGACGGCTCCCAGCCAGAGGGCGACGACGGGTATCAGGTGCACGTCGGCCCGATGTACTCCGATGTCCGCGGCACCCTCAAGATCGTCAGCCGTGACCCGAAAGTGCATCCGGCTCTGCGGTTCAACTACCTGTCAACTGATCAGGACCGCCGGGAGTGGATCGAGGCCATCCGGGTGGCACGCAACATCCTCAACCAGCCGGCCATGGCGCCGTTCAACGGCGGCGAAACCTCGCCCGGGCCAAGCGTGGACACCGACGAGGAGATCCTCGAATGGGTGGCGCGCGACGCCGAAACCGCGCTGCACCCGTCATGTACCGCCAAGATGGGCACCGACGCGATGTCGGTGACCGATCCGCAGACGATGGGCGTGCACGGCGTGGAGGGGCTGAAAGTTGTTGATGCGTCGGTTATGCCGTATGTGACCAACGGCAACATCTACGCGCCGGTGATGATGGTTGCCGAGAAGGCGGCAGACCTGATTCTCGGCAACCAGCCGCTGGCGCCCGCGACGGTGCCGTTCTACCGACACCAGCCCAAGCAACAGCCCAGCGACTCAGAACCGGTCGGCCGCAACTGATTCGGCATCGACATGTCAGTTGACCGCGGCGCGTGGGCCCTGACCGACCGCCGATACACGGATAGTCACAGCTGGCTGGCGCTGCCAGCTGAACAGCGGTTGGGCGCCCGTCCACTACGAGTGGGTATCACCCAGGCCGCCGTCGGGGAAATCCATGTCATCTCGGTGGAACTTCCGCGAGTCGGCACGGCAGTAAGGGCGGGAGAGCTGTGTGCGTTGATTTGGAGCCGCCCCCTCAGCGCCATGCCGGTGTACGCGCCGATCACCGGGGTGGTCTCCGCCGTCAACGGCGCGGTGCGCGCCGATCCCGGCGTCGTCGCCCGCGATCCCTTGCATGCCGGCTGGCTGTTCACCGTTCTGCCGTCGGGCGAATCGTCCACGGATGAGTTGTTGACCGCCTCGGACTATGCGGATTCTCTCGGCATCGGGGCACCCGCTTCAGCTGAGAGGAGATCATGAGCACTCCGCGTGTCGTAATCATCGGCGCCGGCATCGTCGGCGCGAATCTGGCCGATGAACTCACCGCACGCGGCTGGGATCAGGTCACCGTGGTGGACCAAGGTCCCTTGCCGCTGACGGGCGGCTCAACGTCGCACGCCCCGGGTTTGGTCTTCCAAACCAATGCATCGAAAACGACGGCGGAGTTCGCCAGCTACACGGTCGAGAAGTTCGTCGGCATGG
>DASRJA010000154.1:0-13606 GCA_035649695.1 Mycobacterium sp.
CGCGGTGAAGCTGATCGTCACCCTCGCGCCGAACGAGCCTGTCCCCGACGAGATTTCGGCGCTGTGGCGCGACGACCTGTTGGCGCGGATCGATGTCGCACCGGCCGGCCATGACGACAGCAGGCAGGCCACGTTGGTCGAAGAGTTCGTCGCGACGCTGCCCGGCCCGGCGCGCCGGGTGCTGGAGTATCTGGCCGTCGCGGATCCTTTGTCGCTCGCCGACGTCTCTGCGCTTGCGGGCCGCGATGCCGTCACCGAGGCCGAGGCGGCAGGCGCCGTCGACATCGATGAGGACCGCGTCCGGCCGGTGCACCCCCTGTTCGTCGACGCCGTCCGCGACGCGCTCGGCGGACCTGTGCTGCGCAGGCTGCGCACGGAGGTGGTGGATCGGCTGGCAGCCTCGCCAGCACTCGGCGTCGCGGACCGATTGCGGCTCGCCGTGCTTGCGCTGGACAGCGACAGCCCGCAGCCCGTCGCCGACGTGGCCGCCGCGGCCGAGGAGGCGCTGCGGCTGGGGGACCTCGAACTCAGTGAACGTTTGGGCCGCGCGGCGGTTGAGCGCTCGTCGGAGCTGGCGATCCGGCTGACGCTGGGCTATGCGCTGGCGTGGCAGGGCCGCGGCCGCGAGGCCGATTCGGTGCTGGCGGACGTAGATCCGTCGACGCTGTCCGAGACCGAGCTGATGGCGTGGGCATTGCCGCGCGCGGCGAACCAGTTCTGGATGCTGTCCGAACCGGAGCGCGCGACCGCGTTCTTGCGGACGACGCGTGGTCGGGTGTCGACACCGGCCGCGCAGACGACCCTCGATGCGCTGTCGGCGACGTTCGCGATGAACGCGGGCAGCCCCAGCCGCGCCAAGCAGATCGCCGACGAGGTGCTGGCGTCACCGGCAGCCGACGACACCGCGGTGGGGTGGGCGGCGGCCGCAGCGGCGCTGAGCTCGGCGCGGATGGGCCGATTCGGTGAGGTGGACGCGTTGGCCGAGCGTGCGATCGCCGCCGGGCATCCCGGTCTGCTGCGGTTCACCAGTGGTTTCGGTCAGACGACGGCGCTGGTGATGGCCGGCGAGCTGGACCGGGCCCAGGCGTTGGCTCAGCAGCTCACCGACTTCGCTCAGCTGCAGCAGCCGGGCCGCGCGATCGGTGAAGTGTTGGTGGCCGATGTGCTGATCGCCAAGGGCGAGCTGGAATCGGCGGTGTCGCTGTTGCGCGGCGCCGCGGCGGCTTTGGCACCAACGGGGTATTCATGGGGGCCGCTGGCGTGGATGCTGTTGGCGCAGGCGTTGGGGCAGTTGGGCGAGACTGTCGAAGCGGGAAAAGTGTTGACGCGCGCGGAATCTCGGCATGGCCTGAAGTCGATGCTGTTCGCGCCGGAGCTTTCCTTGGCGCGCGCGTGGACCTTGTGGGCGCGGCGCGACGAGCATGGGGCGGTCGGAGCGGCGCGCGACGCCGCGAAGGCGGCCGAACGCGGCGGCCAAACAGCGGTCGCGCTGCGCGCACTGCTCGACGCGGTGCGACTGGGCGACATCCGCGCGGCTGACGGCATCACGCGGCTCTGTGGCGAAGTCGACTGCGTCATAGGCCAGTTGGCGCTTCAGCACGCGCGAGCCTTGGTCGCCAAGGATGCCGCGGCGCTTAACGACGTGTCGGCGCGGTTCGACGCGATCGGCATGAAGCGCGCGGCCGCCGCAGCGGCGGCGCAGGCCGACAGCGCCCAGTAACGGAATTTGGTGCGGGAGGCAAGGTCCGGCGGCCCCTAGAATTTTGTTAGCTAGTCGCTTTGTTGGAGGTGCTGTGGGCGTACTCGACGCGTTCTTGTCGACGTGGTCGAACGCACGATCAACCTTCGGCGAAGGCACCCCACAAACCGGGGCGCAGTTCGACAACAGCGTATCGCTGCGACATATGCAGGCCACAGTGCAGTCAGCCGCCCCGGGCTCAAACTGGACCGGCGGCGCGGCCAATGCGTACGGCGCCGCCAACGCCGCCCACGCGGAGGTCTTCGGGAAGATCGCCGACCTGGATCAGCGGCTCAGCGCGAAAGTGGATCAGTCCGCACAAGTCGTCGGCACCGGCCGGCGCAACCTCGACACGGTTCGTCAGTGGGTGCTCGACGCCGCCGCGGCGGTGCCACCAGGCAAGAACCGCGAACAGATGTTGATGCCGATTGTCCAGCGGGGCCTCAGTCAGCTCTCCCAGATCGTCACCAAGTCCAACGGAGACCTCAACAAGATCGGCGGCGAAATCGTCGGCCTCCGTGCTGAATACGACGCGCTCAGCAATCAGAGGTTCGCTGTTCAAAACCGCGAGTCAGGAACCGGAGATCAGCGGAAACCCGTGATTCAAGCGATCGACTTCCGTGAGAGTCCCGCTCCGGACGAGCCCCCGCCACCCGATCGAGGAGGGGGCTATGGCAGTTATCACTATGGATATCAGTTCTCGACCAGTGAGGCTTGGTCGCAGCAGCAGATCATGCAAGAGGTTCTGAACAACTACAACAAATACTTCACGTTCAGTGGCGATCAGCCGAAAATCGTCGAGGGTGCTGTTGTCAACCTCAACGGGCCTGCTGGGCCGGAGCCTGTGAAAGTAACAAAGGTTACCGACACGAGCTTTTCATTCGTATCGTTGCCCGGCCACCACGAAGGGGCCGGTCGTGTCATCGAGTTCAGCATTGTGCCAGCGGCCGCCAGCCCGGTTCCCGGACGATTGAACTGGGAGCTGCGCGTTGAAGCTTCCGGCCCAGTGGGAGGCCTCAGCGCCATTCCTGGCGCTAACTGGTTTAACAAAGGAGTTTGGCAGGTGTTCGCGGATAATCTGAACAGCCGATTGCCGGTATCCCCACCCAGTTCCGGCGGAGTGACGGTCTAGAAAATGAAGGTGGAAGTGATCGAACGATCGGCAGCGGTGCTCATAGGCATGGCAGCAGGCTACGTATTGTGGCTCGCTGGTATAACTGCGCTGACTGCCGTCGTTCCAATGCGATACATAATCATCGCTGCTGCAATCCTTTTGAGCGTGATCGTAATTGCCTCCATTGCCCTAGCTCTACATTTCAAGAAAACACAAAGACGGTCTGTTGCGCTTGGCTTCTGGTGGGCACCTGCGCTACCGACGGTGGCCAGCTTCTACTCCCTTATCGTTTTTCTGAGTTGACGTGAAGGATGTCGAATGATGAAGTCCGACAACAGCTTTGCGCTGGTAGAGGCGCGAGATGAGTGACCCGTTGTACGTACAGCCTGACGGGGTGCGCTCTTACGCACAGATCCACGACCAGGTGCTGTCTGCCTTGTCTCAGGTGATGGGAGCGGCTGCACCCGCGGCAGTCGGCGTCGAATCCACGCACGGCCCGGTCGCGTCAGCGGTCAGCACCGCGCTTGACCAGGTCCTGGGCGGCCGCCGAGGCACGTTGCGGGCGACCTCGACGTCGGCGCAGACAATCTCCGAATTGCTCCAGAAGGCCGCCCAGATGTATGAGCAGGGCGACCAGCAGGGCGCCGAGAAGCTGAAGGCGGCGGCCGAGGCCCTCGAAGGACAGCAGGGCGGCCAGCCAGGCAATGCGGGCGCACCCGGAGGCCCCACATCCACGGGCGGCGGGGACGCCATGGGCCAGATGCTCGGCCAGCTGGGACAGGTGGGTCAGCAAGTCGGGCAGTTGGCCCAGGCGGCCGGCGCTCCTCTGCAGGCCCTGGCTCAGCCGTTGCAACAGGTACCTCAGCAGGTGATGCAGGCCGTTCAGCAGGCTAGCCAGTCGGCCAGTAAAGCCGCCGATGCGACCGGCGCTGCCAAGGGCGATCCCGCTGTGCCCCAACAGGATTCACGCAGCGAGGAAACTGAACGCCGCAACGAACCCCTGCATCGCGCGGAGGCCGCCCCGGGAGATTCGGCGAATACCGGCAGGGCGCCCGAGACGCCAGAGCACGCCAAGCCAGCGCAGACGCGTCCGCAGACGGACTGAATCGGCTACAGCCGCCGGCCGAGATCCTCGTCGCCGTGGCGCGGTTGGTGAGACGGGCCAACCGGCGCCTGCCCGTGTCGTCCGTCCTCTGCCCCGGAGGGCCCTGCCATGGCGCGGTCATCGGCGCGCTGCAACGGCTCCCGTTCCTCGTGTCGGGGTTCGTGAGCTCGGGTCGGTTGTTCGTCTTTGGTGTCGACGCCATCGTCGCGCGGTTGCGGCTGACCGACTGCGCCCGCCGCCCCGACTGCACCCGTGGGCGGAGCACCTGCGGCTGACGATCCCTGCCCGCCGGCCGACTGACCGCCTGCCCCACCGCCTTGGGCCCCCTGCATGGCCTGCTGCATGAGCGAGCCGAACATGCCCGTCTGCCCGCCGAGCGCCTGCGCGGGTGCACCCGCCATCTGCCCCATCTGTCCGGCTTGCTGGCCGACCTGTCCGAGCATGCCGACGATCTGGCCGACCGACTGCGCGCCGGCGTCATCGGAGTTCTGGTACGCCGCCTGCGCGGCACCGATCTTGCCGGAAAACATCGTTTCCTTCGCCTGCAGCGTCGCGACATTGGCGGCCAGCGGGACGGCCAGTGTCGGAAGCACGGCCGAGATGGTCGCGCTCAAGGCGTCCTGGCCGGCGGGAAGCATCGGTATCTCGGGAAGCTCGACGGAAGCTGGGTCCCATGTGATGCCTTCGGGCTTCCTCAGCGGATCAATCATGACTCACCAATCATCGTCATCGTCACCTTCATCGAGATCGTGTTCGAGCGGCGTGGGCACCGCGAGACTTGCACTGGTGCCGCCACTTTCACCGCGATGGCCCATCATCGGCGCCATACCGCCCATGCCGGAACCCGCAGCGACCGGGGCCACCCCGCTGGTTGCAGTAGATCCGGCGGTGGCGCCCTCGGCTGGCGCGGTGCTCACGGATTTGGTGCCCACCAGATTCGCCATCTGCGCCGTCTGCAGTGGCGTACCGCCGGAGCCGGGCAGCGACGCCGCCTTCACCATGCCCGAGCCACCGCCCGCACCCGAGCCGCCTGCCAGCGGATGGTTGGAGAACGACGAGAACGGCAGGCCGGCGGCACCCAGTGAATCCGCCTTGCCGCCTGAACCGAACATCGAGGTCAGCTGTTGCAGCGGCTGCGACAACTGCTGCAGCTGCTGGCCCATCTGCTGAGGCACGGCCATCACCGCCTGGCCAAGCTGCATGGGGATCTGCGCGGCCATGGATCCCATCTGGCTCATCATCTGCATCGCCTGCTGGGAGCCGCCACCAGCTTGTTTCGCGGCCTCCTCCGCGGTGTCTTTCGTCTCTTTCCCGCCGGGCACCGACGGGGCAGCACCAGGAAAGGGGATGCTCGGGGGCACGCCGAGAGTGTTGGCAAGTTCGGTCGTGTGCGTCGTCACGTTGGCGATGTTCTGGGACAACCCCATCTTGATCCGGCTCTGCACCAGCTCCTGGGTGTTGCTGAACGGCATCGCCGAGAGAGCCTCGCACTCATGCTGGACCTCCTGCGCGATCGTGTTCGCCAGCATCTTGGCTTTGACCACGGTGGCCTCCATCGCGCGCAGCTTGCCTGCGATCGCGGCTGCGTGTGCGGCGTTGGCCTCGTGGCCGCCGATGATCGTGGTGGCCTCGCCGGTGGCCGCCAGCGACCCGGCACCCTCCCAGACGTCCGCGAGCTTCATCAGCTGGCCCTGCTGAAGGGGCACGATCGATCCGGTGATGTTCGCGGCCAGCGCCTCATACGTCGCCGCCGCGGCGGCCAACATCTCCTCGTCGACGTTCGGCCAGGCGGGACCCGTCACCGTCTGCGAGCCGTACGGGCTCGAATCGGCCTCTATCGGCATGAGAAACAAATTTACCGTGCTGGCGATAGCTGTCGGTCCGCTAATCGCGTCGCCGATCAGGGCCGACTATTGCGACTCTAACCGGCCCTCCGATAGCCGGAGCCGGCGCTGGATCCCGATCCCGGCGAGAAACCGTTCGTCGTGGCTGACGACGACGAACGAACCCTTGTACGCATTGAGCGCTGCTTCCAGCTGACCGACGCTGACCAGGTCCAGGTTGTTGGTCGGCTCGTCGAGCAGCAGCAACTGGGGCGCGGGTTCGGCGTAGAGCACACATGCCAACGTCGCACGCAACCGCTCACCTCCCGACAACGCGGCCACCGGCAGGTGAATTCGATTGCCGCTGAACAAGAACTGCGCGAGCAGGTGCATACGGCGGGTGTGGGTCAGACTCGGCGCGAACGCGGCAAGACTCTGCGCGACGGTGCGGTCGGGGTCGAGCAGGTCCAGGCGCTGCGACAGGTAGGCGGTGCGGCCGTCAGCGCGGGCAAGCGTGCCGCCGTCAGGCTGCAAGCTGCCGTCGATGACGCGCAGCAGTGTCGATTTTCCAGCCCCGTTGTGACCCGTCAACGCGATGCGTTCGGGACCGCGGATGTTCAGGTCAATACCATTGTTTACGAATAGCTTTCGGCCGCCGTGACAGATCTGCAGGTTCTCGCCCCGAAATACCGTGCGCCCCGCGGGCACAATGGTGTCGGGCAGATCGAGCACGATCATGTCGTCGTCGCGAAGCGCGCGTTCGGCGTCGTCCAGTTGGGCCTTCACCTGGTTGACGCGTTTGGCGTGTACATCGTCGGACCGGCCCGCCGACTCCTGTGCGCCTCGCTTCATCGCGCCGGCGATGATCTTCGGCAGCCCCGCGTCTTTGACGTTGCGTGCCGCGGTGCTCGACCGGCGCGCAGCCCGCTCGCGCGCCTGTTGCCGTTGGCGCTTCTCGCGTTTGAGCTGCTGCTCGGCGTTGCGCAGGTTAGCCTCCGCGACGCGCTGTGCCTCCTGCACCGACTGTTGGTACATAGTGAAGTTGCCGCCGTAAGAGAGCATTTCGCCGCGGCGCAGCTCGGCGATGCGGTCCATTCGGTCGAGCAGCACGCGGTCGTGACTGACCAGCAGCAGACATCCGGGAAAGTCATCCAGCGCGTCGTAAAGCCGGTGGCGCGCGTCGGCGTCGAGGTTGTTGGTGGGCTCATCGAGCAGCAATACATCCGGTCGCTTCAACAACTCAGCGGCCAAGCCGAGCGACACCACTTCACCACCGGACAACGAGCCCAGTCGTCGATCAAAGGTGATGTGGCCCAAGCCGAGACGGTCGAGCTGCGCTTGGGTGCGCTCCTCGACGTCCCAGTCGTCTCCGATCGCGACGAAGACATCCTCGCCTGCATCGCCAGCTGCCAACGCTGTGAGCGCATCGAGGACCGGGGCCACGCCCAGCGCGTCGGCCACACTGCGGTCCGCGACGAACGGCAGCGTCTGCGGCAGATAGCCGACCGTGCCGTCGACAGTGATTGTGCCTGCGCTGGGCCGGTATTCGCCGGCGATCAGTTTGAGCAGCGTGCTCTTGCCTGCGCCGTTGGGCGCCACGAGCCCGGTGCGGCCGTCACCGACGGTGAACGACAACCCCGTGAACAGTGGCGTGTCGTCGGGCCAGGAGAAGGACAGATTGGAACAAACGATGGAAGACATGCGAGAGATCTCTCGTGCATAGACGACTGGGAACACAAAGTCCGGGTCTCACCGCATGCGTCCAGGGTATGCGCGCCGTCAAGCGGTTAAATATCTCCGCAGCATGTCGGTCACCGTGCTGATCTGAGCCACCTCGACGCGCTCGTCGGCGCGGTGCGCGAAATTGGGGTCGCCGGGCCCGTAGTTGACCGCCGGAATGCCAAGCGCGGCAAAGCGTGCGACGTCGGTCCAGCCGTACTTGGCACGCACCTGCCCACCGGCGGCGTCGACGAGTGCGGCGGCGGCGGGTTTGGTCAGCCCGGGCAGCGCGCCGGCCGCGGAGTCGGTCAGTTCGATGTGCACGTCGAGCCCGTCGAAGACCTCGCGGACGTGGTCGGTTGCCTGCTCGACGCTGCGGTCAGGAGCGAAGCGGAAATTCACCGTCACCGACGCGGCATCGGGGATGACGTTGCCGGCGATCCCGCCGTCGATGCGCACCGCGGACAGCCCTTCGCGGTAGACGCAGCCGTCGATGTCGACGTCGCGGGGCTGATACGCCTTCAGTCGGGCCAGCACCTCGCCGAGTTTGTGAATCGCGTTGTCGCCCAACCAGGATCGCGCACTGTGCGCACGGGTACCTGCAGCGCTGACGATGACGCGCAGTGTGCCCTGACAACCGGCCTCGATGAAGCCACCGGACGGCTCGCCGAGAATCGCGACGTCAGCATGCAGCCAATCGGGTAGCTCACGTTCGATGCTGCCGAGCCCGTTGGCGGCCGCTTCGATCTCCTCGCAGTCGTACATCACCAGCGTGAGGTCGTGTTTCGGGTCGGCGACGGTCGCGGCCAGGTGCAGGAAGACCGCGTCGCCGGACTTCATGTCCGAGGTGCCGCAGCCGTGAAGCGTGTCGCCGTCGAGCCTGCTGGGCAGGTTGTCGGCAGCGGGGACGGTGTCGGTGTGGCCGGCCAGCAGCACCCGCGACGGCCGGCCGAGGTTCGTGCGGGCCAGCACGGTGTCGCCGTGGCGCACGACCTCGAAGCCGGTGGTTTGCTCGCGCAGCGCGGCCTCGATCTCGTCGGCGATGCGCTGCTCGTGCCGCGACTCGCTGGGGATGTCCACCAGCGCAGCGGTCAGCGCGATCGGGTCGCCGCGTAAGTCCAGGCCCACAGGGTTCGAGGCTAGTCGAGTAGCCTTTGGCGACGTGACATCTGCTGCAGGCGTCGGCCTGGCGACCATCGCTGCCGACGGATCCATACTCGACACGTGGTTCCCCGAGCCCGAACTGGGCGCCGGCGGTCCGACCGGCACCGCGCGGCTGTCGATCGCCGAGATTCCGCCTGAGCTGGCGGAGCTGACCGGCCATGACCACGACCGCGACGTTGAGACGGTGGCCGTGCGCACGACGATCGCGTCGCTGGAGGACAAGGCCACCGACGCATACGACGCCTACCTGCGGCTGCACCTGCTTTCGCACCGGCTGGTCGCGCCACACGGGCTCAACGCGGACGGCTTCTTCGGCGTGCTCACCAACGTGGTGTGGACCAACTACGGCCCGTGTGCGGTGGAGGGCTTCGAGGTGGTGCGGGCGAGGCTGCGCCGACGCGGACCGGTGACCGTCTACGGCATCGACAAGTTCCCGCGGATGGTCGACTACGTGGTGCCCTCCGGCGTGCGTGTCGCAGACGCCGACCGGGTGCGGCTGGGTGCGCACCTGGCATCGGGGACGACGGTCATGCACGAGGGCTTCGTCAACTTCAACGCCGGGACGCTGGGCAGCTCGATGGTCGAGGGCCGGATCTCCGCGGGCGTGGTCGTCGGCGACGGGTCGGACGTCGGCGGCGGCGCGTCGATCATGGGCACACTGTCGGGTGGCGGCACTCAGGTCATCTCGGTGGGCAAACGCTGCCTGCTGGGCGCGAACGCCGGGCTGGGCATTTCCCTCGGCGACGACTGCGTCGTTGAGGCCGGCCTTTACGTGACCGCCGGGACGAAGGTGCAGACGGCCGACGGCAAGACGGTCAAGGCCCGCGAGCTGTCGGGCGCCAGCAACCTGCTGTTCCGGCGGAACTCGCTCTCCGGGGCGGTGGAGGTCGTCAAGCGCGACGGCACCGGCATCACGCTCAACGAGGCGCTGCACCACAACTAGTCCCCCTCGCAAGCTGGGGGTGCCCCCACGCCAACTGCCGCGTGGGCCCACACGTGAGTAGGGGACGTGCGTGTTTGCACGTAGACACGCCGATAATCGCGTGCATTTTGCGCACACTCGTCGCCGCTGAGCGGCGTACATTCTGCCGGTATGACCCAACCGACCGTCGCACTGTTTCCTGAACCCGGCGCGTGGGGGCCGACCAACAACCTCGTCGCCGTCGGAAATCATCTGCGGGAGCGGGGTATCCGCACGGTCTTCGTCGTCGAGGAGTCGTTCGACGGCGAGCTCGCCAAGCGTGGCTTCGAAGAGCGGCTGATGCGGATGGCGCCGCCGCCCGAGGGCGAGGAGACCGTCGGCGGTGGTTGGGCCGAGTTCGTCCGGGAGACGTCGCCGCAGTTCCGTCGGCCGACCATCGAGCAGCTGGAGACGGTGACGGCGCCCATCTGGGCGGAATTCGTTGATGGCGCGGAGTATTCGCACGAGCGGCTGACCGAGATCTGGTCCGAACTGCGGCCCGACGCCATCGTGCACGACTGCGTCGCCAGCTTCCCATCCGTGTCGCTGGCCGGATGTCCGTGGATTCGCGTGGTGTCCGCCAATCCCCTCGAGATCACTGACCCCGACATCCCGCCGGTGTTCTCCGGCTACCCGTCACGCGACCGCAGCGGATGGGACGAGTTCTGGGTGGAGTACCGCCGACTGACCGATCCGCTTGTCGAGCGCGCGTCGGCATTCCACCAGCAATGCGGTGCGCCGCCATTGCCGGACGGCGAATTCCAATACGAGTCACCGTATCTGAACCTCTACATGTATCCGGCCGAGCTCGACTACCAGCGGTCGCGGCCACTCGGTGCGACGTGGCATCGCATCGACACCTCCACCCGCACCTCGGACGGCGCCTTCGATGTCACCGAAAAGGTCGGCAGTGACGGCAAACTGGTGTACCTGTCCCTGGGCAGCCTCGGCTGCATGGATGTGCCGTTGATGCAGCGCGTGATCGACTCGCTGAGCCAGACCTCGCACCGGGTGATCGTCTCGATGGGTCCGCTGCATGACCAGCTCACCCTCGGCGACCGGATGTGGGGTGAACAATTCGTCCCGCAGACCGCGATCGTGCCGCACTGCGACGTGATGATCACGCACGGCGGCAACAACACCGTCGGCGAGGCGTTCACGTTCGGGGTGCCGACGATCGTGTTGCCGCTGTTCTGGGATCAGTACGACAACGCGCAGCGGATCGACGAATGTGGCTACGGGGTACGGCTTTCCACCTACGAGTTCGCCGACGACCAGCTGCATGGCGCGATCGAGCGGCTCAGCGGCGACCGGCAGCTGGCGGCGCGACTCGACGCCGCGTCGAAGCGTTTACAGGCCTCGCCGGGGCGGGTGGTTGCCGCGGACCTGATCGAAAAGATCGCCCGCGGCTGAAAGTCAATGCCGTCCAACCCAATCCGCGAGCCCAGCCGGCGAGGTGACATGGTCCAGTGCCAGCGCGACGGCACCGTGAAGCGGGCCGTCCTCACCATGCTCGGCGTCGCGCACCGGCGGCGGCGAACCCTTGCGGAATGCCATCAGCGCGTTGCGGTATGCGTCGTCGAACGCCTCGGGCGCTTCGGCTCTCAGTAGGGCCGCGACCCCGCCCAGGGTGACGACGTCGGGGTCATGCACGTTGACGTACGCACCGGTACCTCGGCCCAGCGAAGCGGCCACAGCTTCAAATGCCCTGCGTGTCAACTTGTCTCGGGTTGGCCGATGGATGAGTTCGTGAACGTATGCGACCGCGTCGTCGGGGGGCGCATCACCTCGATGCCGGGCGAGTGCGCGTCCGTCGACAGTGAGATCCCAGCAGCCGCGCGCACCGCACGGGCATTCCAGCGCCGGGTCGCCGAACGGGACGTGGCCGTATTCGCCTGCGGCGCCGTGCGCGCCGGTAAGAGGTTCGCCGTTGACCACTAATGCGCCGCCGATACCTTCCGCGACCATCAAGTACAGCGCGGTCGCGGCCGAGCGCGCGGCCCCTGTCCGAGCCTCGGCCAGGCCGGCCAGCGTGGCATCGTTACCCAGTAACAGTTGGACGCCGGCTCGATCGGGGATCTTCGCGGTCATCGCCGAAAGGTCGACGTCGTTCCATCCTCGAGGTGTGAACTGGCCAAGCCTGGCGCCGCTGATCGGCCCCGCGGCGGACACCGCTATTGCCCTGAGCCGCTTGGGCCTTCGCCGGTAGATCCCGCCGATCGCATCGGCCAGCTGCGTGAGGACGGCGTACAGATCTGCCTCCGCGTATTCGGCCTCGGCGACGACCCGCGGCAAGCCGTCGATGTCCGCCAGAGCCAAGCGCCAGTCCGTCGCCCGTAAGTCCGCCGCAAGCACGAGGGGCCCGTCGGCGTGCGGACCCAGCACCGTCGTCGGCCTGCCGCGCCCTTGAGCGGGCGCCGGCGTCTCGTCAAGCAGTCGCGTCTGGCGCATCCGCGCGACCAGTTCGGTGGCTCCGCCGCTGCCGATACCGAGGCGCTGCGCGGCGACCGCCCGAGTGATGCCTGGCTCGGATCGCACCACACCGATGAGTTGAGAGGCGCCCAACCAGCGCATCTGTGCGGCTTGCCCTGGATCCTGTGCCATCGTCGGTAGTATCTCACTTGATTAAACTCGTAGCTCGAGTATATTCGGCCAGTGTGACGTTAGCCGCTGATCGAGTTACCGGACAAGGACTTCGGGAGAGTCTGCAGGGGCTGCTGTCGCTCGCGCTGGCCTCGTGCCTTGCGGTGACGACCGAGGTATTGCCCGTGGGGCTGCTGCCGGATATCGGCGCGACGTTCGGGGTGTCCGAGTCGGTCACCGGCCTGTTGGTCAGTTTGTATGCGGTGATGGTTGCGACGCTCGCGGTTCCGCTGACCCTCGCGACCTCCCGCTTCGCCCGCAAGCCGCTGCTGCAGACCACCTTGCTCTGTTATGCCGTGAGCAACGCGTTGGTGGCCGCGGCGCCGGTGTTCGCCGTCGTCGGCGTTGGTCGGACGGTCGGCGGGATCACGCACGCGTTGTTCTTCTCGTTGGTGATCGGATACGCCCCGCGACTGGTGTCGCGAGCACATGTTGGCCGGGCGCTCGCGGTCGCGGCGAGCGGTGCCTCGACCGGGATGGTGCTCGGTGTGCCGTTGTCGACGTCACTGGGTAACGCGTTCGGCTGGCGAGTGTCGTTCGCCGTCCTGGCCGCGCTGTCGGTTCTGGCGTTCGTCTTGATGAGCAGGTTGCTGCCGAGCGTGAGCCACGAGCCGCTGTCAGGTGGTTCCGTCGGAGCGGGCCGCGGCGCCCTCGTCGCGATATCCGCATCGAATTTGTTGGCGTTTCTCGGGCAATTCACGGTGTACACGTTTGTCATCGTGTTGCTGCTGTCCAGTGGGGTCAGCCCGGCGTTCGTCGGCCCGATTCTGCTCGCGTGCGGTGCCGGTGGCCTGCTCGCCGTGTGGTGGGCCGGGCGCAATCTCGACCGAAGCCCCAGACGAGCCGCCCTTGTCCTGCTGGCCATCGTGATCGGCGCGGTCGTCGCGCTCGGCGGCACCTGGCCGACTCTCGTGGCAGTGGTGGTGGCAACGGTCGTCTGGAACGGGGCGTTCGGGGGCTTGCCGTCGGTCTACCAGACGTGCGCGGTGCGCACCCACGCCGCATCGCCGGAACTGGCCGGTGCGTGGGTGAACGCGACGGCCAACGCCGGCATCGCCGGTGGGGCGGCCATCGGTGCCGGTCTGCTTCATGCGGCGGGGTTGTCATCGCTGCCCTGGGTGGGCGCGTCGCTGATCGGGCTGGGCCTCGCCGTAGTGGTGCTGTCCCGCAAGGCATTCCCGGCGCGGGCTTAATTGCTCAGCCTGCTGCGTTGGGACGCAGCGGCGGGCAGTTGCCCTGCGGGTCGGCGGCGAGTTCGAAGTGCCAGAGCTCGTTCGCATAGATCTGACACAGACCGAACTGGGTTCCGTTGCGGATCAGCCACTTGTCAGCCTCAACG
>DASRJA010000155.1:0-17122 GCA_035649695.1 Mycobacterium sp.
CTCGAAGACGCGCTCGAATCCGCCTACCAAGCAACGCTTTAGGAACAGTTCCGGTGCGATCCGAAGGTACAGGTCGGCATCGAGCGCATTGGAGTGTGTGACGAACGGACGAGCGGCGGCACCGCCCGCCAAGGTCTGCAACATTGGCGTCTCGACTTCGAGAAAACCGCGCCGCTCCAGCGCAGAGCGGACAGCGCGCACGACTGCCACCCGTTGGCGAGCAATGGTGCGGGCCTCCGGACGAATGATCAGGTCGACATAGCGCTGCCGGACACGGGACTCTTCGCTCATCTCTTTATGTGCAACAGGAAGCGGTCGCAACGCCTTGGAAACAATTTGCCAGGAATCGGCAAGCACAGATAGTTCCCCGCGCCGGGAACTGATCACTTCGCCATGCACATAGACGATGTCGCCGAGGTCGACGTCGGACTTCCAGGCGTCGAGCGATTCCTGCCCGACTCGGTCGAAGCTGACCATCACCTGCAGCTGCGTCCCGTCACCCTCCTGCAGCATCGCGAAGCAGAGCTTTCCGGAGTTGCGTGCAAACATCACCCGACCGGCAACCCCGACGATCTGGCCCGTCTCGGTGTTGGCCTCCAGCTCTGGATAGGCCCGTCGGATCTCGGCCAGCGTGTGCGTGCGGGCCACCTCGATCGGGTACGGCTCGCGGCCCTCCGCAAGCAGCCGCTCCCGCTTGGCCTGACGGATCCGGAACTGCTCGGGAACGTCGGACGCGGAGTCGGGCTGATCAGGTGAGGTCACGACGTGCCAGCTTAAATCAAGGTATGGCCACTCCCATCAACGCCGCTGCGGTAGCCGCCTTGGCCGACGAGGTGATCGACTGGCGCTTCAAGGGCCTGCCGGCTGCGTGGTGGGGTCACGCGCCCGCGCAGATCTGCGCTGAAGCTCCCGATCTGTTCGAGGGCGGCGCCGTCGGACCGGTCTGCGTGCTGCGCGCCGAGGCGCTCGCACACAACCTCACCGCGATGGCCGGCTGGTGCGGCGAGCGCGGCGTCGAGCTCGCGCCGCATGGCAAGACGCATATGGCTCCGCAGCTGTTCGCCCGGCAGCTGGCCGCAGGCGCCTGCGGTATCACCGCCGCGACGCTGAGCCACATCCGCACGTACCGTGCCTTTGGCGTGCGCGATGTGGTGCTGGCAAACGAGCTGGTCGATGGGGCCGGGTTGCGATGGCTGGCAGGCGAACTGGACGCCCATCCCGACTTCTCGTTGGTGTGCTGGGTGGATTCCGTGCGCGGCGTCGAGCTGATGACCGCGGCCCTCTCCGCGGCGGGAGCGGGCAGACCAGTCGACGTTTGCGTCGAGGTCGGGATGCCCGGCGGGCGTACCGGCTGCCGTTCGGCTTCCGATGTCGACGAGGTGGCGAGCGCAGCCGCCGCGTCGCCGCGGCTACGGCTGGTCGGTGTCGCCGGATATGAGGCGGCGCTGGGCCACGACATCGGGCCCGACGCGCTGGCCGGCGTCACGGCCTACTTGCTCGAGATGCGCGCCACGGCCGAGCGACTGGCCCCACTGTTCGAGGTTGATCGGGTGATCGTGACCGCGGGCGGCAGCACCTATTTCGACGCTGTGGCCGATGTGCTGGCTGGCGATTGGCGCACGATCGTGCGCAGCGGTGCGTATCTCACGCATGACGACGGGTTGTACGCGCGGACGTCGCCGCTTCGCGCTGCGCTGCAGCCCGCGCTGCAGGTGTGGGCGCAGGTGGTCTCACGGCCAGAGCCGGGGCTGGCCGTGTTGACGATGGGCCGCCGCGACGTGTCCTTCGACCAGGATCTGCCGGTTCCGCTCGGGTTGGCCGACAGCGCTGTCACCAAGCTCAACGATCAGCACGCGTACCTACGGCTAGGCGAGGACGACCGCGTCGAGGTCGGCAGCTGGCTCGGGTTCGGGATCTCGCATCCGTGCACAGTATTCGACAAGTGGCAACTGATCCCCGAGCTCGATGCCGACGACCGCGTGGTCGGCCTGATACGCACGTTCTTTTAGCGGGCCTGCTTCAGGCGGCCGCGCTGACTGTCGCGGTTGCGCTCGAACACCAGCCGCAGGCCGTCGAGCGTGAGGTGCTGGTCGTAATGCTGGACGGTACGCATATCCGGCAGCAGCAGCGGTGCAGTGTGTCCGGTCGCGACCACGACGACATCGTCTCCGGCGAACCCGTCCACGTCATCGCGGATGCGCTGAACCAATCCGTCGACCAGCCCCGCGAACCCGAACACGGCGCCGGCCTGCATGCATTCGACGGTGTTCTTGCCGACCACCGACCGCGGCCGGGTCAACTCGACGCGGCGCAGCGCCGCCGAGCGCGCAGCGGCGGCGTCCGATGAGACTTCGACGCCGGGAGCAATGGCCCCGCCCAGGAATTCGCCCTTGGCCGACACTATGTCGACGCAGATCGACGAGCCGAAGTCGACGACGATCGCCGCGCTGCCGTACTTGTGGAAGGCCGCAAGGCAGTTCACGATTCGGTCGGCGCCAACCTCTTTGGGATTGTCGACCAACAGCGGGATGCCCGTACGTACCCCCGGCTCGATCAGCACGTGAGGCACGGACGGCCAGTACTGGCCCAGCATTTCTCGTAGCTCGTGCATCACCGACGGAACCGTGGACAGCCCGGCAGCTCCGGTCAGCCGCTCGGAGTCGTCGCCGATCAGGCCGTCGATGGTCAGCGCCAGCTCGTCGCCGGTCACCTCGGACTCGGTGCGAATACGCCAGTGCTGCACCACTTTTGCGTGGTTGCCCGATCCAGAGATCAGACCAACCACGGTATGGGTGTTGCGGACATCGATTGCGAGAAGCACGGGCTTACCGCGGCGACATCAGCTCGGCCACGTCGGCCGGCACGTAGGCGGGATCGTGACCCAGATCGATCTGCTTGTTGTCAGCGTCGACGAACACCACCCGAGGCTGATACTCCCGAGCCTCGGCGTCCTCCATCGTGCCGTAGGCAATCAGGATCACGAGGTCGCCGGGATGCACGAGATGCGCTGCGGCGCCGTTGATGCCGATCACACCGCTGCCGCGCTCGCCGGTGATCGCGTAGGTCACCAGACGTGCACCGTTGTCGATGTCGACGATCGTGACCTGTTCACCCTCGAGCAGGTCGGCCGCGTCCATCAGATCCGCATCAATGGTCACCGACCCGACATAGTGCAGGTTCGCTTCGGTGACCGTGGCACGGTGAATCTTCGACTTCAGCATTGTCCGTAACATCAATTCCTCCATGGTAATTCGTGGCTCTCGTCCGACCCGACCCGTGGGTGTCCGTCAGTGCCGGCGGTTGCTCCGATGTCGATAGCGATGTTGTCCAAAAGCCTGGTGCTGCCCAGCCGGGCAGCCACGAGCAAGCGGGCGATGCCCTCGGCAGGAGGCGGACCCAACATCGGGTCGCGCACCTCGAGATAGTCGACGTCGATCGCGGGCACCTCATCCAGCACGGCGCGCGCGGCGTCCAATGTCGCTGCGGTGCCGCCGGATGCGGCGTACATGCCTGCCAGTAGCGCCGCCGACAGGGCGCCCGCCTGCTCGCGATCGACCTCATCGAGGTAGCGGTTGCGCGACGACATGGCCAGTCCGTCGGCCTCGCGCACGATGGGCACCCCGACGATCTGCGTGTCGACGTTGAGGTCGGCGACCATCTGCCGGATCAGCACCAATTGCTGGTAATCCTTTTCGCCGAAAAACGCGCGATCCGGGTGCACGATCTGCAGCAGCTTCAGCACGACGGTCAGCACGCCCGCGAAATGCGTTGGGCGGGCTGCTCCTTCGAGTTCCGTTCCCAAGGGCCCTGGGTGCACGGAGGTGCGCCTGCCGTCCGGGTACATGTCGGCGGCCGTCGGCGTGAACGCGATCTCAACGCCTTCGGCGCGCAGCGCTGCGAGATCGTCGTCGAGTGGGCGCGGGTAGCTGTCGAGGTCTTCGCCCGCGCCGAACTGCAGCGGGTTCACGAAGATCGACACCACCACGACGGCGCCCTGCACTCGCTTGGCCGCGCGGATCAGCGACAGATGGCCCTCGTGCACTGCGCCCATCGTCGGCACCAGCATCACCCGGCGGCCGCTGGCTCGCAGCGCCCGAGTGACATCGGAGACATCGCGCGGGCCCGAATACACGTTGAGGTCACCGGCGGTGAATTGCGGCTTGGTCATGGCTGTCCCGAAGAATCGGAGAAGACGGCAAAGACTTCCTTGGGCGCGTGCGCGCGCTGCGCGGTGCGCAATGAGTTGGCCCGGTACGCCTGCGCGAGTTGCGGATCCACCTCGGCAAGCGCGCGCAGATGACCGACGACGGCGGCCGCGTCACCGCGCGCAACCGGGCCGGTCAGTGCCGCCTGTCCGCGCTGCAGCGAGTTCTCCAACGACGCCCGCGCCAGCGGACCGATCACCCGCTCGGCGATGCCGCCGGGCGCGTCGCCGACCAATTCTTGACCGAGCAGTTCCTGACCCCATAGCGCCGCCCGCAATGCCTCGACGGCATCGAGCAGCACAGTGACGACGTGGTTGCTCGCATGGGCAAGTGCAGCGTGGTACAGCGTCCTGGCATCCTCGCGTACCCGGAATGGCTCGCCACCGATCTCGAGCACCAGCGACTGCGCGATCGCATACCCGACCTCGTCCGCGGCGGTGACGCCGAAACATGTATCGGGAAGTCGTTCGATGTCCTCGTCCGAGCCGGTGAACGTCATCGCGGGATGGATGGCCAACGGGATGCAACCCTGCTCGGTAAGCGGCGCCAGCACTCCGATGCCGTTGGCGCCCGAGGTGTGGGCGACGATCGTGCCCGGCCGCACCGCCGAGGTGGCCGCGAGCCCCGACACCAGCCCGGCAAGCTCGGCGTCCGGGACGGCCAGCAGCAACAATTCGGCGCGGCCGGCGACCTCGTCGGGCGGCAGGACGGCAGTGTCGGGCAGGCGGCGCTGGGCGCGCTCGCGCGACGCATGCGATATCGCGCTGCACGCGACCACCACATGCTCGGCGCGCTCCAGCGCCACACCGAGCGCGGTGCCCACCCGACCAGCAGAAATGATGCCAATCGTGAGCCGCGCCGGGCGCAGTCCGTCGACATGCTCCATCGCAGACGACCTCGCAGATTGTCGTGTGTTCTTCGTTCCGGTCCTGCGTTGCGGGTACCGGACGGTCGCTAAGAGCCTAACTCACTCTTCGCGGCGCCTACGACGGCCGCCTCCGCTCGGGGTGGCCTGAAGCCTGGCCAGCAGCTCGGCAACGGACTGCCCGCCGGTGTCATCCGCCCTGCGGTGTCGTCGCTCCTCCGGCTCGGCGGGCGGTGCTTCGGGCGGCGGCGCGGGCTCGGGATGTGGCGGCGGACCCCCGGACTCAGCGGCCAACGTCGGCGGCGCATGCGGACGTCCCGGATCGACGGCCTCCGGCGGCGCTGAATGGCGGCCCCGAGGCGCTTCGACGTGCGGTGCCTGCATCGCAGGCTCGGCTGCCCGTGGCCGGCCGACGTATTCGCCTGCAGACCCGTTCTCGCCCGTCGGCTGAGCCGACAAATCCGGCGACAGCCAATTGCTGCCCGGCGCGCCCGCAGGTATCCACTGTCCCTCGGCGGGTGCGGGCTGCCAGTCCGGCGGCGTCTGCGCAACCGGCTCCGGCTCGGGCTCGGGACGCGGTGGCGGCGGCGGCGGTTCAGGGGGCGGGGCGGGTGGGCGCTCCTGTTGCGGTGGCTCCCAAGTGAATTGCGTCGTGGTCTCGGTGGCCGACGGAGGCGGCGGTTGCGGCGGCGGTGACGGTGGTGACCACGCGCGAGGCTCCTCCTCCACGCGATGACGCCGCCGCCTTTCCTGCTCAGTCTCGGACGGTCTGCGGTGCGCACCGCCGTAACTCGGCGGCGTCATCCAATCCGCCTCGGGCGGATGGGGTTCGGCGGGCACGTCGATGATCGGGCTTTCCTCGGTTTTCGCGTCGAGGTCCTCACGGTCTTCCGTGTCGATCCGGCTGGCGGTGACCCGGCCCGCGGATTCCGCGGTGCGCGGCCAGTCTCCGTACGCGCGGCTGCGGTCGGTTTCGATCGCGGGCCGATGCGACAGGTCGGCGTCGAACAGAATCTCCAAATTGGCGCGCAGCGCGGCCAGTTCGGCCCGTAAGCCCGCGACCTCGTCGGCCGCCTGGGCCCGTATTTCGGAGGTCAGTTCGCGGCGCAGTTGGGTCTCGACCGTCAGCTCGTATTCCCGGCGCGCCGAGATCTCCCTGTCCAACTGCAAGTCGTAGACCAGTTTGAGATCGCGCACCTTGGCCTGGTCGACGTCGCTCTGGCGCCGGTAGATAACCGACACGAAAGCGGCCACCACCGCGGCCCACAACGCCAGGATTACGGCGAGCTTCAGCAACTCGACGCGGTTGGTGAACACCAGCGCAGAACTCGCCCCGATGGCCAGCACCAGCAACACCGTCGTGAGCAACCAACCGGGTCTGCGGGTGCCGCGCCGAGCGCGCGTACCGCGAGACAGATCGGCCATGGGCCGACTGTACCCGCCACAGGTCATCTCGCGTGTCGACCACTTCGGCGATTCGGCCGATGCCGCCGCAGGTCAGCTACTCGGTGGCCCCGTCGGCGTTGTCCGGCGGCTCATGTGGCGACTTGCAGCAATGCTGAAGCCATAGCGCAGCAACCACCAGCGCGAGCGCGCTGACGGCGGCCACGACTGCACCCGCGGTGTCTTCGCCTGCCACCCTCAGCGTGCTGCGGCGCGGCAAAAGATAGATCAGCACGGCGATCCACCACCCGAGCACCAGCGCGCCCACCCATGCCGACGCCTTCGCGATCATCACCGACCGCGCCACCGCCAGCGGATGCAGCCAACCGCGCGCGTCACCGATTTCGCCGTCGTTGATCTTGGCCCGGACATAGAAGGCCCAGCCCGCCTCGGCGGCCGCAACGGCCAGTAGCGACACTCCGGTCCACACGTCGATCGGCGGGAAATAGCGGTACAGCAGCACCACAAGCATGTAGCCGACGACGGCGGCGAGCACCGTCGCGGCCGTCAGGTCACGCTTGCGGGTCGGTCCCATCAGTGCAGCGCCAACTCGGTGAGGCGCACCCCGTCGCGGTCGGCCGGCTCGAGTTCATCGAGCAGCTGCGCAATGCGACGAGGTTCGCCGGCGACCGTCAGCGTGGCATCCGGTTCCAGTGCAAGCCACGGGATCAACACGAACGCCCGCAGATGCGCCAGCGGATGGGGCAGCGTGAGCTCGTCGTCGCGAGAGGTCACCTCGCGCGGCCCGTCATGGCATGTGACGAGATCCACATCGAGGGTGCGCGGGCCCCATCGCTGCGCGCGGACCCGCTCAGCCGCTGCTTCCAACTCCTGTGCCCGAAGCAGCCATCCGCGGCAGTCGAGCGTGGGGTCATCGGCGATCAGCACCGCGTTGAGGAACGGGCCCTGCTCGACGCCGCCCCAGGCTTTCGTCTCGTACACCGGCGATACCGCGCGCACTGCCCCGTCGAGACCATCGACGACGGACTGCAAGTGCGCCAGGCGTTCACCGAGATTCGACCCGATGGACAACACGACTGTGCTCATGCCTTGAGTCCCGGTCGCTCCCCGCGTCCACCGCGCCGTGAGCGTCGCGCTGTGACAGCCACGTCGGAGAAGGTCAACGGGATCGGCGCCGACGGTTTGTGCACGACGACCTCGACGGCGTGCACGCGTTCGTCAGCCATCACGTCCTCGGCGATCGCGCCCGCTACCGTCTCGATGAGCTTGCGCGGCGGACCCGCGACGATGTCGGCGGCGCGCTGGGCGAGCGTGCCGTAGTCGAATGTGTCGGCCAGATCGTCGGTGGCGGCCGCGGTCGCCAGGTCGATCCACACCGTGACGTCGACGACGAAGTCCTGGCCGTCGCGCCGCTCGTGCTCGAACACGCCGTGGTGCCCGCGAACGGTCAAGCCGCGCAACTCGATTCGATCAGTCATACCACGCCTCGAGGACCTTGAGCGCATCGACTGAGGAGCGCACGTCGTGCACCCGAACACCCCACGCCCCATGCAGGCCGGCCAGGAGGGAGATCGCCGCGGTGGCGGTCTCCCGGCCGTCCGGCGCGCGCGCCTCGCCGTTCGAATCCGCCAGCAGCGCACCGAGGAAGCGTTTGCGCGATGCCCCGACCAAGACCGGGATGCCGGTGTCGACGAACTCGGGCAGCGCGCGCAGCAACGCCCAATTGTGTTCTGCGGTCTTGGCGAAACCCAGTCCTGGATCGATGATCAGCCGGGCGGGATCGACGCCCGCGTGCACGGCGGCGTCGACACTGGCCAGCAGCTCGTCGCGCACTTCGGTGACCACGTCGTGGTACGCCGGCGCCTCGTGAGGCCGGTCCGCAGCGACCGAGCGCCAATGCATCAGTATCCACGGCACTTTCGCGTCGGCCAGCAGCGGCGCCATGTTGGGGTCGGCGCGGCCGCCGGACACGTCGTTGACGATGTGGGCGCCGTTTTCCAGCGCCGCCTGCGCGACCTCGGCGTGCATCGTGTCGATGCTGACCTTAATGCCTTGCCCGGCAAGCGCTTTGATCACCGGAAGCACGCGTGAAGACTCGATCTGAGGATTGATGCGGGTGGCGCCGGGACGGGTCGATTCGCCGCCGACGTCGATGATGGCCGCCCCCTCGGCGGCCAGGGCTAGGCCATGCTCCACGGCACGGTCACGGTCGAGGAACAGTCCTCCGTCGGAGAAGGAGTCGTCGGTGACGTTCACGACCCCCATGACCTGCACGCGCGTCGGGCTCACTTTCGCAAGATGAGATCCAGCGCCTCGGACCGTGATGACGCATCGCACTTGAACTGGCCACGCACGGCCGACGTGGTGGTCACCGCTCCCGGCTTGCGTACGCCGCGCATCGACATGCAGAGGTGTTCGGCCTCGACGACCACGATGACGCCGCGCGGATCGAGTTTGCGCATCAACGCGTCGGCGATCTGCGCGGTCAGCCGTTCCTGCACCTGCGGACGTTTGGCGTACAGATCCACCAGTCGCGCGATCTTCGACAGCCCGGTCACCCTGCCGTCCTTGCCGGGGATGTAGCCGACGTGCGCGACCCCGTGGAATGCCACCAGGTGGTGTTCGCAGGTTGAGTACAGCGGGATCTGCTTGACCAGCACCAGCTCGTCGTGCTGTTCGTCAAAGGTGGTGTCCAGCACGGTATCCGGGTCGGTGTAGAGCCCGGCGAACATCTCTTTGTACGCCCGCGCCACCCGCGCCGGGGTGTCCTCCAACCCGTGTCGGTTGGGATCTTCCCCGATTGCGATCAACAACTCTCGCACCGCAGCTTCCGCGCGAGGTTGGTCGAATGACGGTTGGGTGAACGTGGCCGAATTGTTGAGCGACCGCGTCATCGATGCCTCCGTTCAGTTATCAGCCATGAGCCGGCGGATTAGGTCCGGCTGTTGTCCTGCCCCGGATCCTCGTTCGGGTTCGGCGCGGGTGCGCCACCCTGCGGGGCGGGATGTCCGGGCTGCGGATAGGGCTGATACGGCGGATACGGCTGTTGCCAGTGCGGCGGCGGGTACCAGTACCCCTGCTGCGGGTGCTGTTGCGTCGGCGGCTGTCCCTGCGGCGGCCAGCCGGGCGCGTGCCAGCCGGCGGGCGCACCGTAGTCCGGCTGGGTCGGCAGATTGGCAGGAACTCCGTTGCCGCCGTTGCCATTTGTGCCGTTCTGCGGGGTTTGGCGCGCAGCGGCCTCCCTGGTGGCCTGTGCGATGGCGGCCTTGAACGCCGGCTCGGGAACCGGTTTCGGCCATTCCTCGCCGCGTTCGATGGCCAGCTCACCTGGCGTCTTGATCGGCGGCTTGTCGGAGGGCACGCGGCCGCCGAAGTCGTCGAACATGGTGAGCCGTGGCCGCTTCTTCACGTCGGAGAAGATCGCTTGCAGTTCGGCGCGATGCAGGGTTTCCTTCTCCAGCAGCTCGCCGGCCAGGACGTCGAGCACGTCACGGTATTCGGTGAGGATCTCCCACGCCTCGGTGTGCGCGGCCTCGATGAGCTTGCGGACCTCGTCGTCGATGATCTGCGCGACCTCGTGGCTGTAATCGGCCTGGACGCCCATGGTGCGGCCGAGGAATGGGTCGCCGTGCTCGGTGCCGTAGCGGACCGCGCCGAGCTTGGAGCTCATGCCGTATTCGGTGACCATTGCGCGGGCGATCTTGGTGGCCTGCTCGATGTCGGAGACCGCGCCGGTGGTCGGCTCGCGGAACACCAGCTCCTCGGCGGCGCGTCCGCCCATTGCGAACACCAGCCGGGCGATCATCTCAGAACGGGTCAACAGGCCCTTGTCGTCCTCGGGCACCGCGAGGGCGTGCCCGCCGGTGCGCCCGCGGGCCAGGATCGTCACCTTGTAGATCGGCTCGATGTCCGGCATCGCCCACGCGGCCAGGGTGTGCCCGCCCTCGTGGTAGGCGGTGACCTTCTTTTCCTGCTCGCTGATGATGCGACTCTTGCGCCGGGGCCCGCCGACCACCCGGTCCACGGCCTCCTCGAGCGCCGGGCCGGTGATGACGGTGCCGTTCTCCCGGGCGGTCAGGAGCGCCGCCTCATTGATCACGTTGGCCAGATCGGCCCCCGTCATGCCGACGGTGCGCTTGGCCAGACCGTCGAGGTCGGCGTCGGGCGCGATCGGCTTGCCCTGCGAATGCACCCGCAGCACCGCGCGGCGGCCGGCGAGGTCGGGATTGGACACCGGGATCTGGCGGTCGAAGCGGCCGGGCCGCAGCAGCGCGGGGTCGAGGATGTCGGGCCGGTTGGTGGCGGCGATCAGGATGACGCCCTGGCGGTCGCCGAACCCGTCCATCTCGACCAGCAGCTGGTTCAGGGTCTGCTCGCGCTCGTCGTGGCCACCGCCGAGGCCGGCGCCGCGCTGGCGGCCGACCGCGTCGATCTCGTCGACGAAGATGATGCAGGGGCTGTTCTGCTTGGCCTGCTCGAACAGGTCGCGCACCCGGGAGGCGCCGACGCCGACGAACATCTCGACGAAGTCCGAACCTGAAATCGTGAAGAACGGAACCCCCGCCTCACCCGCGACGGCGCGGGCAAGCAATGTTTTGCCGGTGCCGGGTGGGCCGTAGAGCAGCACGCCCTTCGGGATCTTGGCGCCCAGCGCCTGATACCGCGACGGGTTCTGCAGGAAGTCCTTGATCTCGTAAAGCTCCTCGACCGCCTCGTCGACACCTGCCACGTCGGCGAAGGTGGTCTTGGGCATGTCCTTGGAGAGCTGTTTGGCCCGGGACTTGCCGAAGCCGAAGCCCATCCGGCCGCCGGTCTGCATCCGGGAGAACATCACGAACAGCCCGACGAGCAGCAGCAGCGGCAACAGGTAGATCAGCAGCGAGCCGAGCATGCTGCCCTGGTTCACGACGGTGTTGGTTTTGGTGTTCTTCGCATTCAACGCGTCGAACAGGGGCACGCCGTACCCGGTTGGGTACTTGGTGATGATCTTGTCGCTGTTGTCGGTGTCAGAGTTGGCGTTCTTCAGCTCGAGCCGCAGCTGCTGCTCACGGTCGTCGATCTGCGCGCTCTTGACGTTGTCGCTGTTGATCTGGGCCATCGCCACCGAGGTGTCGACGGGTTTATAGCCGCGGGTGTCGTCGCTGAAGTAAAAGAACGACCAGCCCAGCAACAGCACCACGGCGATCGCCGTGAGCGTGCGGATCACATTTTTCCGGTTCATCAAACATCGGCCGTGCTCGGCCAGGTCCTTCCATACGCACAGCTGGAAACCTCAAGGCTACCGCTAGACCAACGAATCACAGTTCCCGGCGGTTCTCTGCGCCTTCCGGCGAACGTGGGTTACCCGCACGCTTCTTGGGCGCGAGGCGTGACATAACCCCACACTCGCGGCCAAGGACGTCCCCTTTCCGCAACCTGCCGCCTGTGCTTGGCTGTGGGCGTGCTCACATCGACCGAACGGTTAGTTGAGACGAACGGGGTTCAGCTGCGTGTCATCGATGCCGGTGACGAGGACGCTCCCGCGGTTGTCCTGGCCCACGGTTTCCCCGAACTCGCGTACTCCTGGCGGCACCAGATTCCGGTGTTGGCCGAGGCAGGCTACCGCGTGCTGGCGCCGGATCAGCGCGGCTACGGCGGATCGTCGAAGCCGGAGGCCGTCGACGCCTACAACATCGTCGAGCTGTCCGCCGACATCGTCGGCCTGCTCGATGACATCGGCGCCGAACGTGCCGTGCTCGTCGGCCATGATTTCGGCGGCGTGGTGGCCTGGGGCGCGCCGCTTCTGCATCCGGGCCGGTTCTCCGGTGTGGTCGGATTGAGCGTTCCGCCGGTGCCCCGGCCGAAGGTGCCGACGACGCAAGCGTTCCACAAGGTCTTCGGCGACAACTTCTTCTACATCCTCTATTTCCAGGAGCAAGGTCCGGCCGACGCCGAGTTGAACCGCGACCCGGCGACCACGCTCCGCAAGCTGATGGGCTCGCTGACGACCACCGACGAGACCGCGGCGATGCGGATGCTGCAGCCGGGTCCGGAGGGCTTCATCGACCGGATACCTGAGCCGGACGGGCTGCCCGACTGGATCAGTCAGGACGAGTTCGACCACTACGTGGACGAATTCACCCGCAACGGTTTCACCGCGCCGCTGAACTGGTACCGCTGCTTCGACCGCAACTGGGAACTGACCGCGACGACATCCGCCGCGACTATCGCAGTGCCGTCGTTGTTCATCGGCGGCGGCGCCGATCCGACGTTGGCCTATACACCGCGGCGCCGGTTCAGTGAAGTGGTCTCGGGTGATTATCGCGAAGTGATGATCGACGGTGCGGGGCATTGGCTTCAGCAGGAGCGGCCCACCGAAGTCAACGAGGCACTGCTCGGCTTCCTGTCCGGATTGGAGCTGTAGATGGAACGTCCACTGAAGTTCGGTGTGTTCATCACGCCGTTCCACCCAGTCGGCCAATCCCCCACCGTCGCACTGGAATACGACCTCGACCGGACGGTGGCGCTCGACAAGCTCGGATACGACGAGGTGTGGTTCGGCGAGCATCATTCCGGTGGATACGAACTCATCGCATGTCCGGAGGTGTTCATTGCCGCGGCCGCCGAGCGGACCAAGCACATCCGGCTGGGCACCGGCGTGGTGTCCCTGCCATATCACCATCCACTGATGGTCGCCGATCGCTGGGTGCTGCTCGACCACCTCACGCGCGGACGCGTGATCTTCGGTACCGGGCCTGGCGCGCTGCCGTCGGACGCCTACATGATGGGGATCGACCCAGTCGAGCAACGCCGGATGATGCAGGAATCGCTTGAGGCGATTCTCGCGCTGTTCCGGGCCGCGCCCGACGAGCGGATCGACAGGCACTCTGACTGGTTCACGCTGCGCGACGCCCAACTGCACATCCGGCCCTACACCTGGCCGTATCCCGAAATATCCACGGCGGCAATGATTTCCCCGTCCGGCCCGCGACTAGCCGGCGCACTCGGCACATCGCTGCTGTCACTGTCCATGTCGGTGCCCGGCGGCTACGCCGCATTGGAGAACACATGGGGCGTGGTGCTCGACCAGGCCGAGAAGTCCGGCCGCGACGAGCCGGACCGAGCCGACTGGCGGGTGCTGGCTATCATCCACCTCGCCGACACCAGGGACCAGGCGATCGACGACTGCACCTATGGGCTGCAGGATTTCGCGAACTATTTCGGCGCGGCGGGATTCGTGCCGCTGTCGAATTCTGTTGAGGGAGCGCAGTCGCCGCGTGAGTTCGTTGCGGAGTATGCGGGCATGGGCAACTGCTGCATCGGCACCCCCGGCGACGCGGTGGCTTACATCCAGGATCTGCTGGAGCAGTCCGGCGGGTTCGGCACCCTGTTACTGCTCGGCCACGACTGGGCGTCCCCGCAGGCCACCTACCACTCCTACGAACTGTTCGCCCGCGAAGTCATGCCGCACTTCAAGGGCCAGCTGACCGCACCGCGTGCGTCGCACGACTGGGCAAAGGCCATGCGCGACAAGCTTCTCGGCCGCGCAGGCGAGGCCATCGTCAAGGCCATCAACGAGCACACGGACGAACTCAAGGAGCGGGAGCAAACCTGATGCGCGCATCCGTCCTACGTGAAGGTCGCATGGTGCTGCGCGACGATGTCGCCGAGCCGGCCCCCGGGCCGGGGCAGGTACTCGTCGGCGTGAAGGCCTGCGGAATCTGCGGTTCCGACCTGCATTTCGCCAAGCACGGCGCGGATGTTCTTGAGCTGAACGACCGGATCGAGGGGTTCGGCGGCTATGGCGGGATGAACATCGACCTGAATCGCGACGTCTTCATGGGTCACGAATTCAGCGCCGAGGTGCTCGAGGCGGGACCGGACACCGACGCCCCGGCGCCGGGCACGCTCGTCACATCTCTGCCGGTGCTGGTGTCCGCAGCCGGCGTCGAACCGATTGTCTATTCCAACAAGACGATCGGTGGGTACGCCGAACGGATGCTGCTGTCGGCGCCGCTGCTGACACCGATCCCCAACGGGCTGGACCCGCGACACGCCGCCCTGACCGAACCCATGGCGGTCGGTCTGCACGCGGTGAACAAGTCCGCGATCGAGCGCAATGAGACGGCATTGGTGCTTGGCTGTGGACCGATCGGTCTCGCGATCATCGCTGGACTGCGCCACCGCGGTCTGGAAACCATTGTGGCTGCCGATTATTCGGCCCGTCGGCGCGAACTCGCCGAAGCGATGGGCGCCACCGCGACCGTGGATCCAGCCGACGGCTCACCATTCGACAGCACGTCCCCGATGGTGGTCTTCGAAGCGGTTGGCGTGCCGGGCATCATCGACGACATCTTGCGCCGCGCGGCGGTCGGCGCACGCGTCGTCGTAGCAGGCGTGTGTATGCAAGCCGACACCTTCCACCCCTACTTCGCCATCGCCAAGCAGATCAACGTGCAGTTCGTGCTGGCATACGACCCAACCGAATTCACCGATTGCTTGCGGGCGATCGCCGAGGGCGACATCGACGTCGCGCCGATGATCACCGGCGAGGTCGGCCTGGATGGGGTCGGTGCGGCGTTCGACGACCTGGCACACCCCGACGCGCACTGCAAGATCCTGGTGACTCCCTGACGGCATGTCGACGCGACGGCCAGCGCATACCGATCGGCGTCGGGCCGAGGCGTTCGGCCTGTCTGCCGACGACTACCACCGCTACCGGCCGCGCTACCCGCAGTCCCTCATCAGTAGCCTGCTTGGGTCCAGCCATCTCCGCGTACTCGACGTCGGAGCGGGGACAGGCATCGCGTCGGCACAGTTGACGCAGGCCGGCGCGGAAGTCGTTGCCGTGGAGCCCGACCCGCGAATGGCGCGGGTGGCCGCCGACAACGGCATCCACGTCGAACAGGCGACGTTCGAGGACTGGCAAGCGGCCGGTCGGTCATTCGATCTCGTTGTCTTCGCCCAGTCGTTCCATTGGGTGCAGCCAGAGCGCGCGCTCGACAAGGTCGCATCAATGCTTCGTCGCGGCGGTCGCCTGGCGCTGCTGTCGAACCGCATCAGCCCCGTGTCCCCGACACGGCAACAGCTGGACGAGGCCTACTCCGGTTATCTCAATCCGGCGCAGCGACCGGCGATCGATGCAGCCCACGATGACGCGCTGATGGCGATGATCACGGAGCACGGATACACCATCGAGCGGCGACAGGTCACAGAACAGCTGCACTATGACACCGAAGCCTGGGTGAACATGGTCTTCACCTACTCCAACGTCCTCACGCTGGGCCCGCAGGCGCGTTCTGAGTTGCGTTGCCGCCTTGAGCAAGTCATCGGGACCGCTGGAGTCGACGCAGAAAACGACGCCACGGCCGTGATCTGCACGCTTCAGTGAGTCACTTCGGCGTCGATAGTCTGGACGCGTGCCTCGACTCACGAGTTCCGTTGTCCCAGCAGGGAGTCTCGCCCGATTGTCCCAGCCCGTACTTGACGTCGACGACTACGTACTGCGGCCCTGGCGCCCAGCGGATGCGCCCGCCGTCGTCGCGGCGTATCGCGATCCGGAGATCCGGCAATGGCATATCCACTCGATGAACGAGAACGAAGCGCTCGCCTGGATCGAGGCGTGGCCGAAGCGGTGGCGACAGGAGAGGGGCTGCGGCTGGGCCGCCGCGTGCGATGATCGCGTGCTGGGTCAGATCAGTCTGCGCACGGTCGATCTCGACGAGGGTGTCGCGGAGATCTCCTACTGGGTGCTGCCGGCGGCGCGCGGCCATCGTATTGCTCAACGGTCGCTGACAGCGCTGACGGCCTGGTCGTTTGATGTGCTGGGGGTGCACCGCATCGAGATCCTTCACTCGACGCGGAACCCGGCTTCGTGCCGGGTGGCCGAACGAGCGGGCTACTTGGCCGAGGGTGTTAAGCGCAGCGAAGCGCTGCACGCCGACGGCTGGCACGACATGCACCTGCACGCCCGTATCGCGACCGATTACAGCGGGTGACGCGTCTCAGCGCGATCGCGATATGGTGCCAGGCATGCCGATCGCAGCGAGAGCGAAGATGTCCACCCGAATCCTCCTTCTCGCCGCCGCCGGACTTGCGGCCGCCGGACTTTCGGGATGCGACGCGTCGTCCGGGCCAACGGGTGCCGCGGACAAGGACACCCGACAGGTCACCGTCGTCGGCGCCGGCGAGGTCCAGGGCGTGCCGGACACACTTACCGTGAATGCCTCAATTGAGTTCGTCGCGCCCGACGTCAGCGGCGCGATGAACCAGACCAGCGACCGTCAGCAGGCTGTCATCGACGCGTTGGTGGGCTCCGGTATCGACCGCAAGGACATCAGCACCACCCAGGTGAGCCTGCAGCCGCAGTTCGCCGGCGGCGACAGCACGGCGATCGTCGGCTACCGCGCGAGTAATTCGGTCGACGTGAAGATCCGCAAGCTGGACACTGCCTCGGCGGCGCTGGCGTTAATCATCAGCACGGGCGGCGACGCCACGCGGATCAACTCGGTGAACTATTCGATCGAAGACGATTCGCAACTCGTCAAGGACGCCCGGGCCCGGGCATTCAATGACGCCAAGGACCGCGCGCAGCAGTACGCGCAGTTGTCCGGGCTCGATCTTGGCAAGGTCATGTCGATCACCGAGTCAGGCGGCCCGACACCGCCAA
>DASRJA010000156.1:0-5061 GCA_035649695.1 Mycobacterium sp.
TCGAGCCCCAGCCGACGCCAGCGGAATTACCGACGACTGCCGTCGTCCCGCCCGGCTTCGTACCCGACCCGAACTACACCTGGGTACCGCGGACCAACGTGCGCAGGCCCGAGGAGACCGAGACCACCACCACGACCACGACGACCACCACGAGCCCTACCGAGACCACCACGACGTCACCCGGAGAGACCACGACGACGTCACCGACGGACACCACGCCGACGACAACGGTGGTGCCGGGGCCGCTGGGACCGACGACCTACACCCAGACGCCGACCCTCACGCCGACGACCCCGCCGACGCCTGCAGGAGCACCGGCGCTGACTACGCCGGCTCCGCCGCAATAGCGCTCAGCGGCGTCCGTCCCCCTCACCGCTACACTGGCGTGCCGTGATGATCACCCTCGACAACGTGTCAAAGCTGTACAAGTCGTCGGCGCGGCCGGCGCTCGACAACGTCTCGGTCAAGATCGACAAGGGTGAGTTCGTCTTCCTGATCGGCCCGTCCGGTTCGGGCAAATCGACTTTCATGCGGTTGTTGCTCGCCGAGGACCATCCCTCATCGGGCGACATTCGCGTTTCCAAGTTCCACGTCAACAAGCTGGCGGGCCGGCACATCCCGAGCCTGCGTCAGGTCATCGGCTGCGTGTTCCAGGATTTCCGGCTGCTGCAGCAGAAGACGGTGTTCGAAAACGTCGCGTTCGCGCTGGAGGTCATCGGCAAGCGCCCCGAGGTGATCAACCGGGTGGTACCCGACGTGCTGGAGATGGTCGGGCTGTCCGGCAAGGCCAACCGGTTGCCCGGTGAGCTGTCCGGTGGTGAGCAGCAGCGGGTGGCTATCGCCCGCGCGTTCGTCAACCGCCCCTTGGTGCTGCTGGCCGACGAACCGACGGGCAACCTCGACCCCGAAACCAGCAAGGACATCATGGATCTGCTCGAACGCATCAACCGCACCGGGACCACGGTGCTGATGGCCACTCACGACCATCACATCGTCGACTCGATGCGTCAGCGCGTCGTCGAACTCGAGTTGGGCCGCCTGATTCGAGACGAGCAGCGCGGCGTCTACGGAATGGATCGCTAAGTGCGCTTCGGCTTTCTCGTCAATGAAGTTCTGACCGGGCTTCGTCGCAACGTCACCATGACGATTGCGATGATCCTCACCACCGCCATCTCCATCGGGCTCTTCGGCGGCGGGTTGCTGGTGGTGCGGCTCGCCGACCAGTCACGCAAGATCTATCTCGACCGCGTCGAGAGCCAGGTCTTCTTGACCAACGACGTCTCTGCCAACGACCCCACCTGCGACGCCGATGCGTGTAAGGCGCTGCGCGCGAAGATCGAGGGCCGCGACGATGTGAAGTCGGTGCGGTTCTTGAACCGTGATGACGCCTACAACGACGCGATCAAGAAGTTCCCTCAGTACAAGGACGTGGCCGGCAAGGAGGCGTTCCCGGCGTCGTTCATTGTCAAGCTAGACAATCCCGAGCAGCACAAGGATTTTGACGAGGCGATGGTCGGTCAGCCCGGGGTGCTCAACGTGCTGAACCAAAAGGACTTGATCGACCGATTATTCGCTGTGCTCGACGGGATCAGCAAGGCCGCGTTCGCGGTGGCTCTGGTTCAGGCCGTCGGTGCAGTCTTGTTGATAGCCAACATGGTTCAAGTGGCGGCGTATACCCGTCGCACCGAGATCGGCATCATGCGATTAGTGGGCGCCACCCGCTGGTATACCCAGCTGCCGTTCTTGGTGGAGGCGATGCTGGCCGCTTTCATCGGCGTGGTCATCGCCATTGTTGGTCTGATCGTGGTGCGTGCGTTGTTCCTGGAGAACGCGCTTAATCAGTTCTATCAGGCGAATCTGATTGCGAAGGTTGACTACGCGGATGTGCTCTACTTCAGCGCGCCGATCATGTTGTTCCTGGGCCTGGTGATGTCCGGCTTCACCGCCTACGTCACGCTGCGACTTTACGTTCGAAGATAGCCATGGCCAAGAAAGCCGACCCGACAAGGTCCAGCAACAACAGAGTCGTCGCGACGAATCGCAAAGCGCGGCACAACTATTCGATCCTCGACACCTTCGAGGCCGGGATCCAGTTGGTGGGCACCGAGGTGAAGAGCCTGCGCGAAGGGCAAGCGTCGCTTGCCGACGCGTTCGCGACCGTCGACGACGGCGAGATCTGGCTGCGCAACCTGCACATCCCGGAGTATCACCACGGCAGCTGGACCAACCACCCGCCGCGGCGCAACCGTAAACTGCTGTTGCACCGCAAGGAGATTGACAATCTGATTGGCAAGATCCGGGACGGCAACCTGACGCTGGTGCCGCTGTCGCTGTACTTCACCGACGGCAAGGTCAAGGTCGAGCTGGCGCTTGCCCGCGGCAAGCAGGCGCACGACAAGCGCCAGGACATGGCGCGGCGCGACGCGCAGCGTGAGGTGACGCGCGAACTCGGCCGCCGCGTCAAGGGCATGACCTGACCGGCGTAGTCCTCGCGCTGCTCTCGGCGTTCGGCTACGGCATCAGTGACTTCGTCGGCGGCCTCGCGTCACGGCGCGTCGCGGCGCTGCGGGTGGTGCTGGTGTCCTACCCGATCGCGCTGGTGCTGCTTACGGTGTTGGCTGCGATCGTCGGCGGGGAGGTCAACCAGGGCGCAGTCTTCTGGGGTGCGCTGTGCGGCGTGTCGCAGGCGTTCGGCATCTGGTGGTTCTATGCGGCGCTCGGGGCGGGACCGATCTCGGTGGTGTCGCCGCTGACCGCGATTCTGGTCGCAGGCATCCCCGTCGGTGTCGGCCTGGTAATGGGGGAGCGGCCGGGGCTGATCGCGGGGATCGGCGTCGTGTTCGCGTTGATCGCGGTAGTGCTGGTGTCGCGGGAGGCTACCGATGAGGACGCCACGCCGCACAAGTTCACCGCGACCGTGGCGTGGCTGACGGTCGGCTCGGGTCTGGCGTTCGGACTGAACTTCGTGCTCATTCACCAGGCCCCGGAGGAGGCCAAGCTGTGGCCGCTGGTCTTCGCTCGCCTCTCTGCCAGCGTGTTAGTCCTCGTGATCGCGGCTGTGTCCGCCAATCTCCGTCCCCCCAGCGGCACGCCGTTGCGGCTAGCAGTGTTGGCCGCGGTGCTCGACACCGGCGCCAACATCGCGATGCTGCTCGCGCTGCACGCGTCACTGCTGTCGCTGGCCGGCGTGCTTATGTCGTTGTACCCGGCCGCGACGGTGCTGCTGGCGATCGTCGTGCTGCGTGAACGCGTGACGATGTGGCAGACGGTCGGAATGGTGCTGGCCTTGGTGGCGGTCGCGATGATCGCCGCCGGCTAACCACCGCGAGCGTGCGTGTCTGCCCGTCGACACGCCGGTGCAGGCGGGCATTTCGCGCACGTTCGCGCGCTGCGAGCGCTACGTTCGGCCCAGTGAGCAGCCCTTCGCGACCCGTGACAAACCTCGACAAGTCCGACGTGCTGGGCGGCCTGTTCGCTGTGTGGGACGAGATCGACACCGTGCTCGCCGGCCTGGCCGACGACCAATGGCAGGCGCAGACCCCGCTGCCGGGTTGGACCGTGCATGATGTGACGGCTCACCTGATCGGCACCGAGTCGATGCTGCAGGGCGTCGCGACGCCCAACGCCGATATCGACGTGTCGACGCTCAAGCACGTCCGTAACGATGTCGGCGTCATGAACGAGCGCTGGGTGCGCAAGCTGCGGGGCGTGAGCCCGGCGGAACTGCTCGACCGGTTCCGGGCAACCACGGCCAAACGTCGCGAGGAACTCACGGCCATAAGCGACGCCGACTGGAACCAGATCACCGCGACGCCCGCCGGGCCGGATACGTACGGACGGTTCATGCGGGTGCGGGACTTCGACTGCTGGATGCATCTGCACGACATCCGTGACGCACTCGACGAACCCGCCGACAACCCGGCGGGCCCGGCGGCACGGCTGGCGCTCGATGAGATGGCGTCCAGTATGGGGTTCGTGGTCGGCAAGCTCGGCGGCGCCCCGGATGGGTCGCGCGTTGCCATAGAGCTGTCCGGCCCGCTGGCCCGCACCATCAACGTCGCGGTCGAGGGCAGGGGCCTAGTCGTCGACGGCTTCGGTGACGCAAGGCCGACGGCGACGATCGCGCTGGACGCGTTGCTGTTCACCCGGCTGGCAGGCGGACGGACCAGGCTCGACGAGCACGCTGACGCCATCTCGTACAGCGGCGACGAGGCCGTCGGGAGGCGGATCGTCGAGCACCTGAACTATGTGATCTAGCTGGGACTATTTAATCCCTGGCTCGTGTTGTAGCGCCCGGTAGAATGGATTGTCCTGCCGAAAGTCGGCGGGGATGCGAGGGGCTGAACGGTTTCGACTTCGCGCATCGAATCAAGGGAAGCGTGCCGGTGCAGGCAAGAGACCACCGTAAGCGTCGTTGCAACCAATTAAGCGCCGAGTCAAATCAGCGCGACTTCGCCCTCGCTGCCTAAGCGACGGTGAGTCTGTCAGACCGGGAAAGCCCTCGGCCCGGACCCTGGCATCAGCTAGAGGGATCAACCGATGAGTTCGGTCGCGGGACTCATCGGGACACCAACAGCGACTGGGATCGTCATCCTGACTTGTTCGCGTGATCAGGAGATCCGAGTAGAGGCATAGCGAACTGCGCACGGAGAAGCCTCGAGGGAATGCCGTAGGACCCGGGTTCGATTCCCGGCAGCTCCACATCAAAGGCCCAGGTCAGGGATGCAATCCCGAGCCTGGGCCTTTCTGCGTCAACGTCTACGTCCGTCATTGCACCACATGCCGACGCACCGGGGCCGCTTTCGTTGAAAGTCGAACGAGTTAGCTGGATCGCGGCTACCCGTTAGTAGCCATGAATAGGGCTGACCCACTCGCGTTGGGGTTGGTGATCGTCGGTGCAGCGACGATGGCAGCAGCGGCGTTCTTGCCGCTTGACGAGCCAACAGGCGTATTTCGCCTTGTCAGAGACAACACCCTAACAACGCCGAAGCGAAAGACCCCAACGTGCGATGCATCACCCCGCAGTCGCACTGCTGTACGCCGACGAGCGCGTTACGCGCC
>DASRJA010000157.1:0-3198 GCA_035649695.1 Mycobacterium sp.
CACCCGGCTCGTCGGCCTGACCGGGATCACCTTCGCCAACGTGTTCAACGCATGCGCGACCGCGGCCACCGCTATCCAGCAGACCGCGGACACCATTCGGTTGGGCAAGTACGACATCGGCATTGCCATCGGAATGGACAAACACCCGCGTGGCGCATTCACCGACGATCCCGCGAAGCTCGCGCTGCCGCAGTGGTATGCAGAGAACGGCCAGTTCGTCACCACCAAGTTCTTCGGCATGAAGGCCAACCACTACTGCCATAAGCACGGCATCTCACAGGCGACGCTGGCCAAGGTGGCCGCGAAGAACTTCCGCAACGGTGAGAAGAACCCGAATGCGTTCCGGCGCAAGCCGATTCCCGAGGACGAGATCCTGAACTCGGCCGTGCTGAACTACCCGCTCACGCAGTACATGTTCTGTGCACCGGACGAGGGTGCGGCGGCGGTGATCATGTGCCGCGGCGATATCGCGCACCGATTCACCGACAAACCCGTGTATGTGCGTGCCACCGAAATCCGCACCCGCCGCTACGGCGCCTACGAGGTGCACGCAACGTCCGCGCCGCTGGAAGAGGACTCCTCACCGACCGTCTACGCGGCCAAGGCCGCCTACGAGGCGGCGGGAATCGGTCCCGAGGACGTCGACGTCGCGCAGTTGCAGGACACCGATGCGGGCGCAGAAGTGATCCACATGGCCGAGACCGGGTTGTGTGCCGACGGAGAGCAGGAGAAGTTGATCGCCGACGGCGCCACCGAGATTTATGGTTCGCTGCCGATCAACACCGACGGTGGGCTGATCGCCAACGGGGAGCCGATCGGCGCCTCGGGCCTGCGACAGGTACACGAATTGGTGCGCCAATTGCGCGGCGAGGCCGGCGATCGACAGGTCCCGGGCGACCCGCGCGTCGGGCTGGCTCAGGTCTACGGCGCACCCGGCACCGCATCGGCCACGATCCTGAGCCGGTGAGAACCAGATCGTCGATTCGCTGCCCGCGTGCGGAAACAACGTTCTAGGATCTCGGAAATGAAGTTTCCGCCTGCGCCGATCTGGACCCGCTCGTCGCTCGCCATGCTGTCGGCAACGGCGCTGGCGACTGCCGGCGTCTTCGGAATCCCGGCAGCGGCCGCAGACAACGAACCACCGCCTCCGCCGCCGCCGCTGCACAACGTCCACTACACGGTATGGGCCGAGCAGCCGTTCAACGTCGAGATCTACTACCGCGACGTCGACCCGCCGAATTGGGCGGACTACAGCCACAACCCCTATCAGTTCAGCCCCAACGTCGAAGCCGACGTGGGTCCGAACGAGCAGTGGAACCTCGACGTTGGTTTGGCGGATCCCGATCAGTGGGCGATGGTCGTCGCCGGCACCGGCGGCGAGACACCGAAGACACCCAACATCCACTGTGCGCTCGCCGTCGACGGTGTGGTGGTGAAGACCGGTCAGGGACCGAAGGGTGCGCTCTGTTCGATTCGCCCTTGGTAAGCGTCGACGGGTAGCGGTTCACCCTCGAGTCGGCGAAGCCACGCCTCGCAGTACTTGAACGTCTCGTCGTGACCGGTCGACATGCCGAGCGCCCGCTCCATCACAATCGCCTGCGAAACACTGGTCGCGAACACGGTCCACACCACTGGTGGGACATCGGCAGTACCGATGCCGTAGCGCTCGAGTGCTTTGGTGATGGCCTTGTTCTGCTCCTCACGGAAACGTTCGGCGAAATAGACGATTTCTGCCCGCAGAGCCTTGCGATGGTTGGCCAGGCCCATGAACTCCATAGTGAGGCGGGTCGCCTCTGGCATCGTGCTGAACCTCCACAGCGCCCACAGCGGCTGCGGCGACTCCAGTGCGGTTTTCAGGACGCCGAGCCCCTCCTCGGCCCGACGGCGGAACACCTCCAGGAAAAGGTCTTCCATCGTGCGGAAGTAATAGTGCACGAGTTGCGGCTTGAGGCCGGCGCGCTCGGCGACCCGACGTGAGGTCACTGCGGCGTAGCCCTCCTCGAGAAGGAGTTGTTCGGCAGCGTCGAGTAGCACGCCGCGATTTTTCGCGTCCGGCGCTCCGATTCTTCGCGCCGATGCCATGTTTTCCTCCTATACCTGTGCCACGCAGATGGTAGACGCCAGACCGCGGTGTCATCTTGACCATGACTCTACGCTCATGCTAAGCAGGTGCTCAGCACATATTCGTCTCTCGAACGTCAGCCCCGGCGAAAAAGCCATCGCGCGAGCTATGGTTTTCGGAAGGAAGCGCACCCAATGACCACCGAATACGACTCAGTCGACTACTTCACCGATCCGTCGTTGGTGCCCGATCCGCATCCGTATTACGACCACATCCGGGCGAAGGATCCGGTGTGCTGTCCGATCAACAACGGCGTGATCGCGGTGACCGGGTGGGATGCGGCAAACACCGTCTACAAAGACAGCGAGAACTTCTCGTCGTGTGTCGCAGTCATGGGTCCGTTTACGCCGATGCCTTTCGTCCCCGACGGCGACGACATCTGCGCACAACTCGAGCAGCACCGCACCGAGATCCCGATGTTCGAGCACATGGTCACGATGGATCCGCCGCAGCACACGGACGCACGGTCGATCCTTTCTCGACTACTGACCCCGAAGCGGCTGAAGGAGAACGAGGACTTCATGTGGCGGTTGGCCGATCGCCACATCGACGAATTCATCGCCGATGGCAAGTGCGAGTTCCTCGCTGCATATGCGAAACCGTTCTCGCTCTTGGTCGTTGCCGATCTACTCGGCGTGCCTCAAGAGGATCATGCGGACTTTCGCGAGGCGTTCGGAGCCGAACGGCCCGGATCGAACATCGGCGGACTCGACCATGAAGTCATCGCGACCAACCCGCTGCAGTGGGCAGACGAGAAGTTCATTCGGTACATCGAGGAGCGTCGCGAGTCTCCCCGCGACGATGTCCTGACGTCGATCGCGACCGCGAAGTACCCGGATGGCTCCACGCCCGAGGTAGTCGACGTCGTCCGGACCGCGACGTTCCTGTTCGCCGCCGGGCAGGAAACGACCGCCAAGTTGCTCGGCGCGGCGTTGCGGGTGCTCGGCGACCGACCCGACATCCAGAACCGACTACGCGAAGACCGCAGCCTCATCCCCACCTTCATCGAGGAGTGCCTGCGCATGGACAGCCCGGTGAAAAGCGTATTCCGAATGGCCCGCAAGACAACCACTCTG
>DASRJA010000158.1:0-8249 GCA_035649695.1 Mycobacterium sp.
CATCTCGTTCTTCTTGACCATCGGCAACTACGACTACGGGTTCTACTGGTACCTGTACCTCGACGGCACGATCCAGCTCGAGGCGAAGGCGACCGGAATCGTGTTCACGTCGGCGTACCGCGGACCCGACGGGTTCGCCACCGAGATGGCGCCTGGACTTGGCGCACCGTTCCACCAGCACCTGTTCTCGGCGCGGTTGGACATGGCGGTCGACGGCAACGTCAACGTCGTCGAGGAGGTCGACGCGGTGCCCGTGCCGAAGGGGCCCGACAATCCGTGGGGCAACGCCTTCCGCGCGCAGAAGACCAAGCTCACCCGTGAGTCCGAGGCGAAGCGGGTGGGCGACAACCTCAAGGCCCGGGTGTGGCACATCACCAATCCGACCAAGCAGAACCGGCTGGGCCAGGACGTGGGCTACGCGCTGTATCCCGAGGGCCAACCGGTGCTGCTCGCCGACCCGTCCAGCTCGATCGCCGGCCGCGCCGCGTTCGCGACCAAGCATCTGTGGGTGACGAAATACGATCCGGCGGAACGGTATTCGGCGGGTCAATTCGTCAACCAGCATCCGGGCGGTGCCGGTCTGCCGGCGTTCACTGCAGGGGATCGCAGTATCGACGGCGAGGACATCGTCGTGTGGCACACCTTCGGGCTCACGCATTTCCCGCGCCCGGAGGACTGGCCGGTGATGCCGGTGGACTACGCGGGCTTCAAGCTCAAGCCGCAGGGATTCTTCGACCGCAACCCGGCACTGGACGTTCCGGCTGCCCCGCGGGCCCATTGCTGCGAAGATTGAAAAATCTCGAACGGCAGGGATGAGTTTCGTCCGTTCGACGTGTCTGTACCTACATGAGGAGTGAGATGTCCACCGCCACGTCCGTCACCTTGGGGCGACGGGCGTGCGCGGCGCTCGCACTGAGTTCGGCGGGCCTGCACGCCGCGATGCTGGGCCACACGTCGAACGTCGTGGCAGGCGGGCTGCTGGCCGCGATGATCGTCGCCTGTGTGTACTGCGCACGCGACCTCTGGCTGCGCGGAACGCTGCGGGCGTGGTGTGTCGTCGGGCTGATGAACATCGCGATGATCGCGGTGCATCTGCCCATGCCGGCCCATCACCACGGCATGCAGATGGGTTCGATGGGGCAGCAGTCGACGGTGATGGGTCTGGCAACCGGGGTCGCCGCGGTGGAGGTGGTCGTCGCGATGGCGGTGCTCTACTACCGCACCCGCGGAAATGTGGTCCTAGCGCGCACGCCGGTCGACCATCTCGATTAGCGCGTCGATCGCGCGATCCACGCGGCGCCGATCGCCCGTCAGCAGCAGATCAAGCTGAAGCCCGCGCACCTGCGCTAACAACAAAGTGGCAAGGGTGTCTGCGTCTTTGGGCGGATAGCCGATTCGCGACAGCTGCGCCGAGATGACGGTGAGCCAATCATCGATGCTCGACTTCGCCAGTTCGGCGACTCGGCCACCGTCTCGAGTCGCCCGACCCACCAGCTCGAAGAGAAGAGCGAATTGCCGTTGTTCGGCTGGTTCGCACAGGCGTTTCCACGTCGCACGCAAGAGCGCCGAGGCGGGACGGGCGGAACGCAGCTGCTCATCGTTGGCGAGTTGATCGACGAAGTCCGCGCGGATCTTTTCGACGACCTGCAACAGCAGATCCTCCTTCGACGAGAAGTGCCGCAGCAGAGTTGCGTGGGTGACCCCGAGACCGCGGGCCATATCCCGCAGCGACAAGTCACCGATTCCGTGGTCGAGCACATATTCGGTAGCGGCGGCCAGTAGCTCCGGCCGTCGGTGCTGGTAGCGGAGCGTGCGTCCGTCCACTCGGCCTTCGTTCGCCGGCATATCAGGCCCTCGCTTTCAGATAGGCGTACCGACTGGTTGTGATAACCAAGTGGTACGGCTATATTAATCCCATCGTCGCCGAACGAGAGGTTGACATGGCCGACCACACTCCGTCCTCGCTGGTTGAGCTGGGCTTGTTCACTGGAATCCCGCAGCACGAGAATTTCTCCCGGGTGCCGGAGCTCATTCCCACCAGCAAAATGTCCCCGTCGTCGACGCCACACGACTGGCCGGCAACCGATCCAATCGGCCTTCCGGACACGTACGCGTTCAACGGACAAAGCCGGGCGACGGAGGACTTCCTTGCCCAAACCGACACCGCCGCGCTCCTGGTGCTTCACGACGGCGCCATCTCCTACGAGTGGTACGGACTGACAGGTGGGCCAAACGTTCCGTGGATCTCGATGTCGGTGGCCAAGAGCGTCATCTCGGCCCTGGTTGGCATTGCGGTTGATGAGGACCACATTTCGAGCATCGATGAACCCATCGGTGACTACATCCGTGTGACGCCGGGCTCGGCCTATGACGGCGTCTCGATCAAGGACGTGCTCCAGATGTCGTCGGGCGCCGGGTGGAACGAGGACTACAACGATCCGGCCTCCGACATCTTTCGGCTGGCTGCCGCGATGGGCGATGGCGGAACGCTCGAGGAGTTCGTCGCAACGATGGTGCGCGACAACGAACCAGGACGCATCTGCCGCTACAACTCCGGCGATACCCAAGCCCTCGGCGCACTACTGGTCGGCGCGACCGGTCGTTCGATCACCGACTACATGCAGGAGAAGCTCGTCGAGCCGCTGGGAATCAGTTCGCCCGCATACTGGTTGGTCGACTCGGCTGGCATGGAGGTGACCTTCGCCGGCCTCGTCATGACCGCCCGGGATTACGCGAAATTCGGTGAGCTGTACCGCAATGGCGGCCGATGGCGGGGCAAGCAAATTGTTCCCCAGTCATGGGTAGACGCGTCACTGACGGCCGACGCCGATCACCTGCAGCCGGGACGGCCGATCGTTGGCAGCCACCCCCTCGACTTGGGATACGGGTATCAATGGTGGCTTCCTGCAAGCAATTCCGGTGAATTCAGCGCGATCGGCGTGTACAACCAGTTCGTCTACGTAAGCCCAACCACGAAGACCGTCGTCGTAAAGCTGTCTGCGAACCGCATGTACGGCACCAGCGACGACGAGTCCACCAACCGCGAACTCGAGACCATCGCCTTTCTCCGCGCGCTCACCGGTAGACCAGCCCGCTGAGCCGCCACGCCAACGCGCGCTGCACAGGCGGAATCCGTCCCGCCATACCGATCGCGACATTGCGGATCGGGCGCAAGGCACGCGGCAACGTCGCCAATCGCGTTAGCCGATCAGTCATTTCGACGACCTGCTGTGCGATCGGGCGCCGCGCGGCGCTGTAGTCATCGAGGACGGTGTCGGGGGCGCCGGCGAGCACAGCGGCCAGTGCGTCGGCCAACGCGACGGCGTCCTGGATGCCCAAATTCATGCCCTGGCCGCCGGCCGGGCTGTGCACGTGCGCTGCGTCGCCCACCAGCAGCAGGCGCCCCGCACGGTAGCTGTCGGCGACGCGGTGGTGGATGCGGAAGCGCGACCCCCAGACGACGTCGGTGACGATCATTCGTCCGGCGCCGAGCCCACGGTCATCGAGGATCTGCTGGATGAACGCGGCCGACGGTTCGTCGGGTGCATCGTGCACCGGTGCGACGATCCGGTAGATGTCGCCGGGCAGCGGCGCCACCACGGTCAGGCCGGCCTTCGCCCAGAACAGGATGACCTCGTCGACCGGTGCCTCGCCGCGCAACCGGACATCGGCCAGCGTGAACGACTCTTCGTACACGCCGCCTTCGAAGCCGATGCCCGCTTGCTTGCGCACGGTGCTGTGAATGCCGTCGGCGCCAACGACGTAGCGCGCGGTGATCGCCTCGCCGTCATCGAATGCGGCGGTCACACCGTCGCCGTCCTGTGTCACCGACGTCAGCGTCTTCGGCCGGATCACCGTGCCGCCGAGCTCGGTCAGCCGATCGAGCAGCAGTCGTTCCGTGGTCGCCTGCGGGACCATCAACGAGTACGGGAATTCAGTCGGCAGCACCGAGAAGTCGACGGGGATCAGAGTGCGACGGCCGTCGCGGATGGTGAACCGCGGCGCCTGTATGCCCTCCTTGACCAGTCGGCGGGACACGTCGAGATCGTCGAGAACCTCGAGCGTGCGCGCATTGACGACGGCGGCGCGTGACGTGTTGGCTCCGGCGGGCTGCCGATCCACCACGGTCGTCGCGATGCCCATCTTGACCAGCGACGCGGCCAATGTCAGTCCGCTCGGACCCGCTCCGATGATGAGGACATCGGTGTCGTACATCTCGTCTCCTTCAGCTGAATGCCAACGCTTGTTGGCATTCACTATGCGCGCGGCGCCGCGCTATGTCAACAGTTGTTGGCCTACACTTGTTGGCATGCGTCGATCGTCAGTTGAAACGAAGGCTGTCATCCTGGCTGCGGCCAGGCAGCGGTTCGCCGAGTCGGGGTTCGAGCGAGCGACGATCAGGGCGATCGCGGCCGACGCGAATATCGATCCGTCGATGGTGATGCGCTACTTCGGCAACAAGGACCAGCTGTTCGCCGCGGCGGCCGACTTCGATCTGCAGATCCCCGATCTATCGGACGTCGATCGCAAGAAACTTGGCTCGCGTCTGGTGGCACACTTTCTCGATCGATGGGAACGCGACGAGGCGCTCGTCGTGTTGTTGCGGTCCAGTACGACGAATGACGAAGCGGCGCAACGGATGCGGAAGATCTTCAGCTCGCAGTTGCGGCCCGTTATTGCCAAGCTCGGTGGCGCCGACGCGGCCCGCCGCGCCGGGTTGATCGCCACGCAGGTTCTTGGGCTGGCGCTGTGCCGCTACGTGCTGCGGCTGCCACCGGTGGTGGCGATGTCACACGAGGAGGTGGTGGCATGGCTGGGGCCGACGGTTCAGCGTTATCTCGACGCCCCGCGACCGGCTACTTAAGCCTTCCCGCGATCACGCCGGCGATGCCGACGATCGTGGCGACGCCGCTGGCCAGGAAGACCGCGAACAGGCCAAACCCCAGGACCTGCAGCCAGAGCGCTCCGTTCTGAAAAGCCAGTTGCATCACAACAAACGCAACGACGCAGGTAACGGCGCTTGCGATCGCGAGCTTCACGAAACGTCGTCTACTTGGGGCTTGACTCGGCTTCGGCGGCGCCGCGATCTGGTACTGCCAACCCTGCCCGTCCCAATAGCGCAGCTGACCGGTTGGGTCTGGATACAAGCCGGGCGGCGGAGGTGGTTGCGTTCCCTCCATGCCCGCAATAGAGCCCCATCGGCGTCGTGCCAGGTGACTGCGTTGCCGCATGAATGGTGTTGGCGCCTATGGTTTCCTATCGGTGTGTCAGTGCCGAGTTCGACTGTCCCGCTCGTCCCGGCCATCCCACACCGGGCGCCGGTGCGTCCGCGACGAGCACCTGTCCGGTTCGCGCGGCGATCGCGCTCTCCACGTCCTCGGTCCCTCGCCATTCGGCGGCAAGCATGAAAAGGGTGCTGCGATCGGGCCCGCCCAGCATCGCGGCGAATATCGCCCGGTCGTGTTCGATCCGCTGCAGCACAGTGCCGCCTTCTTCGACTCGTACGCAGGCACCCTCCGCAGCGTCGGCGCGGCCGGTGTGCGTGCGAGTGGCGGCGGCCTGTGTCCAGATCGCACCGTCGGCGTCGAGGCAGATCCCGTCGGGTCCCACGTTGTCGGCCCACACCCGACGGTTCGACAGTCCGCCGTCGGCGCCGATGTCGAACGCGGTCAGCCGGCCGGCGAACGACTCGGAAATGATCAGGGTGGAGTTGTCCGGCGTGATCACCATCCCGTTGGGGAAGTCGATTTCGGTCGCGACGCAGCGAGCGGTCCCGTCGGGAGTGACCAGCGCGATGATCCCCGGTTCGGGTGGTGCGCCGCCGAGAAAGTCGAATCCGAAGCCGTTGACGTAGATGTTGCCGCGACCGTCGACCACGATCTCGTTCCAGTTTTGGTCGGCGACGGCGCTCAGGTCGGCGTGCACGACCATCGACCCGTCCGGCTCCTGCCGCAGTAGCTCGGGACCGGTGACGAGGAGCCGGCCGTCCGGCAGCCAGTCAATCGACCAGCCCAAGCCAGGCGGCCCGTGCGCGACGACTTCGCTGCGCCCGTCCAGGTCGACCGCGACGACCTCGCCCGTCCCCCAGTGGGCGAACCAGAGCCGGCCGTCGTGCCATCGCGGCGACTCCACATACGCAAGTCCGTCTAGCAATACGCGAGGTGTGTCCATACGCCTATGACGACCGGGCGCCCGTCGAATCGACAGGGCGGCGGTCAGGCCTCGATTTCGCCCGCGATCTTGCGCTCGATGCTCGCTCGCGTCGACGCAGGCAGCACGACAAGCCCGTCGAGTTCCCTCTGCGCCCGGGCGTACGCGCTCTGCCGCTCCTGAGGTGTCGCTCCGTCGTCCGACGCCAGCCGCAGCAGATGCTGCGCACGCTCCAGCCGCTCCTGAGCTTCAGCGGAGAAGTCGCTGCGCCGCCGCCGGATCGCCTCCGACTCGGCGATGTCGAACGCGGACACGTACTCGCCGACGGCGTCGCGGTATTCGAGCTGGGCATTGCGGTCGCCCATGATGTCGTCGACGGAATCAGGCCGTAGCCAGTCGGCGTGGCTCTTGGCCTTGTGAAAGGCGATGGTCAGCGGATCGCGCATGTCAGTCATCAGCGGGAAATCCAACAGCTTGGCGATGTCGATCTCGTAGTCCAGCCAGCGCGCATCGGTGCGATCGTGGCGGTCGAGCACCTTCGTCATCTCGCGCCGGTAACCCGCCTCGTTGGTACGGGCCCGCCCCGACGCCTCGGCGAGCGCGACCTTGGTCTGCTGCTTGATCCGATACCGCTCGAGCCGACGCTGCGCTCGCCGCTCATTGGCGACGGCTACGGCTCGCACGGCCCCGCCGATCGCACCCATGAACGGGAAGATCAGCCACCAGAAGTGGCCCGCGAATTCGAAGACAGGCCCCACAAGGCCAGAATGCCATCACATGTCTTGGGTCGCGGAAATCGCCTGCGCAATAAGGTCGGCGACGGCCTCTGGTGCGCTCAGCATCCGCAGATGGTCCCAGTCGCGACGGGCCACCCACCAGCCGAGCCGGTCCGCCTTGTCGGCCGCGCGGTCAAACCCCGAGCCGAGGCGCACGAACCCGCATGCCACCGAATCGGTGAAGCGTGCCTGCGGCGCGGGCTCGTCGAAGTAGGCGAGCTGCAGTCGCGGAATCTCGGCGATGAGACGTCGCCTCCGTGCCTGGTCAGGGACCAATGCCTCCAGTGAGCCCGGCGGGAACCATTCGTGCCACGGCGGCAGCAGGCCGTGATCGGCAAGGCCGCGCAGCTGAGCCTCCAGTCCGGGTGGGGCAGTGTCGAACCAGCTGCGCCCGGGCTGCGGCAGCATGGCGTCGACGAACACGGCGCCGCGCGTGCGGTCGCCGACAGCCTCGGCGATGGCGGGCAGCAGCGCACCCGCTGCACTGTGGCCGATCACGACGACCGGGTCCGAGCGTTCGTCGACCGCCGCCGCGGCCGCTGTGGCGTACTTCGGGTAGTACGGCGGGTCCATCGTCGCCAGAGCCGTCAAGTCCGGCACGGCGCAACCAAAACCGCTCTCCCGCAACACCTCTGCGGTATAGGTCCACGTCGTTGGGCCGAGCACCGGGCTGTGCACGAACAGCAGCGTCGTGCTCACAGGCCGATCCGCCGGTACCGTGCCAGCCGAGCGGCCATCCGCTCGCCGTCGGGAACCGCACGCAACTGGTGCAGCTCGTTGGCGATCGTCGCCGACAGCCGCTGCGTGAACTCCATCGGCTCGTCGGCGGCATCGGGACGTTCGGGCACGATCGCGTCGACGATGCCGTGGCGCAGCAGGTCGGCCGATCGAATGCCTTGCGCCGCAGCCAGTTCCGGCGCGTGCGCGACGTCGCGGAACACGATCGCACTGGCCCCTTCCGGCGGCAGCGGTGCCAGCCAGCCGTGCAGCGCGGCCAGCACCCGGTCGGCGGGCACCATCGCCAGCGCCGGCCCGCCGCTGCCCTGGCCCAGCAGCACCGACACCGTCGGGGTGTCCAGGGTGACCAGTTCGGCCAGGCACCGGGCGATCTCGCCGGCCAGGCCGTCCTGCTCCGCCGCGGCGGACAGCGCCGGTCCGGCGGTGTCGATGACCAGGACCAGCGGCAGCCGCAGCCCGGCCGCCAGCGCCATGCCGCGGCGGGCCTCCCGCAGCGCCGCGGGACCCACCAGTCCGCCCGGCGCCCGCTGCTGGCCCAGCACCACCGCCGGTTGGCCGCCGAACCGGGCCAGCGCCAGCACCATC
>DASRJA010000159.1:0-2667 GCA_035649695.1 Mycobacterium sp.
CTAGTGGCGGAATGCCTGTCAACGCCGGAGACTGTGCCGCCATGGGTGGTCAATGTCGCGGCGAACGTCGCGTCGGTCCTCGAGATCTACCGGTTCGATTTCGACGCCGCTCGCCGATGGCAGGAATGGGCATACCCCTACCACCAACGAACCAGTGGTCCGTTCGCAGTCCTGTACGGGCAGTGTCTCGCAGGAATCGCATCGAACGAGGAGCTCGAGGTCGACGAAGCCGAACGTCGCTTCCGCGAGGCGCTGCGATTGGCGAAACAGTGCGGAGGTACCGGCTCGCACGCCGCACGTCTCGCATGCTCACTCCTCGGGGAGCTGTTGTACGAGCGCGGCGATGTCGACGAGGCTGAACGACTCATCGCGGAGAGCTGCCAGCTGGGATCGGAGGGTGGCATCGTCGAATTCATGATCGCCCGGTACACCATCAGCGCTCGCCTGAAGGCCATGGGAGGCGACTGCGATGCCGCCAGGGAGTACCTGGACGACGGCGCGCGCGTCGCGGCGGCTTTAGGGCTTCCCCGGCTGCGCGCTCATGTAGACAACGAGCGGATGCGGTTGTGCCTGCCGGTCGCTGAATCGCCAGAACGTGTCAGGAGCGAGGATGCCCTTCCCCCCGGCGGAGTGGGCACGATCACAGCTCAGCTTCGCGATGAAACCGAAATTCGCGGACTGCTCGCCGGTCAGCCAGACCAGGCCTGCCGACGGGCCGAAGCCTGGGTGCAAAAACTCCAACACCAGGGACGCCCGCGGGCCTTGCTGCAGGCGAACCGGCTGCTTGTGGCCTGCCTGGGCGCAGCCGGCCGGACCGACGAGGCAAAACAGACGCTCGCGAACATCGCCGCACAATGCGCCGAATTGGGGCTGGTCCGCTACCTCCTCGACGGCGGCCCAGAGCTGATCGCCGTGCTGACCGCCCTCCGCGACGACCTGCACAGCGATCAGTGGAGTCCGACATGGCCGCCGGTACCGTCGGCCTTTCTCGATCGCATTTTGAACGCGGCCCAGCCGATCAGTTCGGGCGGGGCCGCTCCGCAAGCCCGTCCCAATTGAACTCCGTCTCTGACGTGCCGCAGCGCGGAACAGCGACTCGGCGAAGTAGGGGTGTAGCCGGTGCAATGACACGATGAAGTCAAGCCTGTTGTCGCGGCGCGATCTTGACTTTCTGCTGTTTGAGTGGCGGTGGGGCGGAAGGGTCGGAACGTGAAAAGCACGATGCAGGACTACCCCTTGACGGTCGGCGCGATCCTCCGACACGGAACGAGTGTGCATGCGCAGCGACAGGTCCGAACGCTCCAGCCCGACGGCACCGTGCGAGCCTCGACCTTTCACCAAGTCGGCCTGCGGACAGCGCAGCTGGCCAACGCGTTACGCGATGTTGGAGTAACCGCCGACACGCGAGTGGCCACCTTCATGTGGAACAACCAGGAACACGTCGAGGCCTACTGCGCCATTCCAGCCATGGGAGCGGTGCTGCACACACTCAACATCCGCTTGGCTGCAGAGCAAATCAGCTTCATCGCAAACCACGCCGAGGACGAAGTCGTCATCGTCGACGGCAGCCTGACGGAGCAACTGGCCTCTGTTTTGCCCGAGCTTCCGAAGGTGCACACCGTCATTGTGACCGGCAATGGAAATTTGGCGGGTTTGGCCGAGACCGGGAAATCGGTTGTGCGCTACGACGATTTCATCGCTGGCCAGCCGACTGGCTTTGACTGGCCGGAGCTCGATGAACGCTGCGCCGCCGCAATGTGTTACACGTCAGGCACAACGGGCAATCCCAAAGGTGTTGTGTATAGCCACCGATCGACATACCTGCACTCAATGGGCATCTGCGCCAAGGGCGCACTCGAGGTCGGACCCGACGATGTCGTGCTGCCCATCGTACCGATGTTCCATGCGAACGCCTGGGGGTTGATCTACGCCGCCATGATGGCCGGCGCCGACTTGGTGCTACCGGACCGCTTTCTGCAAGCAGAACCCGTGGTCGGACTCATTGAGAGCGAGCGGCCGACGATCGCCGGTGCCGTCCCCACTGTATGGAACGACATCCTGCGATACCTCGAGGACCGGCCTGACGCGGATATCTCGTCATTGCGTCTGGTCGGCTGTGGTGGTTCAGCGACTCCGACGCACCTGATGCGGACCTTCCAGGAGAAGTACGGGGTGTACATCGCCCAGGCGTGGGGGATGACGGAGACCTCACCGCTGGCCACGATCTCCAAGCCGGCTGCCGAACTGCCGGAGGCACAGCATTGGCAACTGCGCTCTCTCCAAGGGCGGCCCGTGTGCGGCGTCGAGTTACGAATCGTCGACGGTGAGGGAACGGTGCTGCCGAATGATGGAACTGCGGTCGGCGAATTGCAGGTGCGAGGTCCATGGATCACCGGTGCCTACTACGGGCGGGAATCGGAGGAGTCGTTCAGCGATGGCTGGCTGGTCACCGGCGATGTTGGTTCGATTGATCCCGACGGGTATGTCACGCTGACTGATCGCGCCAAGGACGTCATCAAATCCGGGGGCGAGTGGATCTCCTCGGTACAACTGGAGCTCGTGATCTCCTCACATCCAGCGGTTTTCGAGGCTGCGGTCATCGCCGTGCCCGACGACAGATGGCAGGAACGTCCGCTTGCCGCGGTCGTCTTGGACTCTGGTAAGGAG
>DASRJA010000160.1:0-16323 GCA_035649695.1 Mycobacterium sp.
CGCGCAACCGTCCCTACATCGGGGCGTTGGCGGGTACGAACACCCCGGAGCTGTCGGCCTCTTCCTCGGCCCGGATGACGTGCACGACGGCGTTGATCAACGCCAGGTGGGTGAACGCCTGCGGGAAGTTGCCCAAGTGCCGACCTGTGCGCGGCTCGATTTCCTCTGCATAGAGGTGTAGCGGGCTGGCGAACGACAGCAACCGCTCACACAGATGCTTGGCCCGGTGGATCTCGCCGATCTCGACCAGCGCCGACACCAGCCAGAACGAACAGATCGTGAAGGTGCCTTCCTCGCCTGACAGCCCGTCGTCTGTCTCCTCGACGCGGTACCGCAGCACCAGGCCCTCCTCGGTCAGCTCGTCGGCGATGGCCAGCACCGTCGCGCGCACACGCGGGTCGTCGGCGGGCAGGAACCGGGTCAGGATGGCCAGCAGCAGCGAGGCGTCCAGCGCGTCGTCGCCGTACCGCTGCGTCAGCACGCCACGGGAGTCGACACCGTTGGCCAGTACGTCGGCCTTGATCTCCTCCGCGATCGCCCGCCACTGTTGCGCGTAGGACTTCTCTCCCTGCAGTTCGGCCAGCTTGGATCCGCGATCCAGCGCCACCCAGCACATGATCTTCGACGAGGTGAAATGCTGCGGCTCGCCGCGCACCTCCCAGATCCCGCGGTCGGGCTCCTTCCAGTGCTTGATCGCTTCCTCGACTTGTTGCTTGAGCACCGGCCACAACGTGTCGGAGATCTGCTCGCGCGACTTGGCATGCAGATACACGGAATCGAGCATCGTGCCCCAGATGTCGTGCTGCATCTGGTTGTAGGCGCCGTTGCCGATGCGCACCGGGCGGGCGTTGTCGTAGCCGGACAGGTGGTGCAGCTCCTCTTCGACGAGGCTGCGTTCACCGCCGACGGCGTACATCACCTGAAGTGGATGGCGCTCACCGTTATTGGCGCCCGACACGTCGGCGATGAACGCGAAGAAGTCGTCGGCCTCGCGATCCAGGCCCAGCGTGTACAGGCCCCACAGCGCGAATGTCGAGTCACGGACCCATGCGTAGCGGTAGTCCCAATTTCGTTCGCCCTGAGGCGTTTCCGGCATCGACGTGGTCGGCGCTGCCAGCAGGGCGCCGGTGGGCGAGTACGTCAGGCCCTTCAGCGTGAGCGCGCTGCGCTGCAGATATGACCGCCACGGGTGGTCGGGGAAGTCGCCGATGTTGATCCACTGCCGCCAACACTCGCTGGTCTGCCACATCTTGTCGGCGGCCTCGTCGTAGGTCTGCGGCGCCGGATGCTTGGACCAGGAGAGCGCGACGAATGCGTTGTCGCCCTCCTTCATTCGCGTGCGGGCGCGGGCCTCGTGGCCTTCGAGTCCCAGCCGCAGGTTGGTAGTCAGGCGCAGGGTTGGATGCGCGTCGGGGTCACGGCTGGCCCGCGCGATCGCCTCGCCATAGGCCTGGGCCGAGTACTCCCACGTCGCGGGGATCCGGTGGTAGTCGAACGCCGGCTCGCAGTTCATCACCAACTCGACCGTGCCGCTTACACATCGCACCGTGCGCAACAGGATGTGTTCGGCGTCCCAATCCATCGGGGTACGGCGATGCGTCCGGGATCGGGTCTCGATGTCGTGCCACGGGCCCATCACCAGCGTGTCCCGCACGATCATCCAGCCGGTGTGTGTCTGCCAGGTGGTCTCCAAGATCAGGCTGCCCGGCAGGTAACGACGGGCCGCAGGCACGGACACCCCGTACGGGCTCAGGCGAAAGTGGCCTGCGCCCCGGTCCAGGATGGCGCCGAAGACGCTGGGGGAGTCGGGGCGGGGGACGCACAGCCATTCGACCGAGCCGGCCGACGAGATCAGGCAGGTGTTCTCGCAGTCGGACAGGAATGCGTAGTCAGCGATCGGCGGAAAGGGGTTCCGCAGCGCCCCGCTCCCGGTGTACGGCACCGGTGCCGTCACGGTGAACGGGGCCTCGGACTCGCCGACGCGGGCGGACTTCGACCCGTTGGCCTCGGCCTCCGGCGCGCCGTCGGCAGACTCGGTGTCTTGCAAGGTCATGCGGACATCATCGACTGCCGAGAGCCCCGGCGTCCACTTGTCGCAGCGCGTGTCCGGCTGCGGTTGGCTCAGCGCCGGGCAAACTCCGGCACGTGTTCGGGCAGCGGACCGATCGCGACCCCGTATCCCGCCGCGGTGCGCAGCGCGGGCACCTTGTTCGCGATCCGCACGAAAAGCGGCGGTTCAGCACCCTGACCTGCCGAAACGGCGACCGCGATGACACGGGAGTGGATGACCCGCTGTACCGATTGGATGAGCGCGGCGGGCAACCATCGCCGCGCCTGCACGCGGGCCAACTGCCTGGTAGAGACGGTGCCGCGGCGCAGCGGGGCGGCCAGCGCGCCGGCGGCCGCCACGGCGTCGGCGACGGCCAGGTTGATCCCGACCCCGCCGACCGGTGACATGGCGTGGGCGGCGTCACCGATCAGCAACAGCCCATCGGTGTACCAGCGCCTCAGCCGGTTGAGCTGCACATCGAGCAGCTTGACGTCGTCCCACGACGTCACAGCCTTGACGTGGTCTGCCAGCCACGGCACCAGGGCCACCACCCCGCGATGCAGCGTTTCGATGCCCTGCGCACGCAACTCGACGTCACGGCCCTTCGGGATGACGTAGGCGCACTGGAAGTAGTCGCCGCGGTCGATGACGATGAGTGCGTGCCCGGCGCCGAGCACTCCGGCCAGACCGTGCGGATCGTCCGGGTTGCGCGGCAGCCGGAACCACCAGACGTCCATCGGCGCCCCGAAGCTTCTCGGCGTCAACCCCATCGCGTCGCGCAGCGTCGACGATCGGCCGTCGCAGGCAACCGTCAACGCGGCGTGCATTTCGCGCACCTGCCCGTCAATGTCGCGGTAGCTGACACCGACCACCTTGTCGCCGCGCCGAATCGGTGCCAGCACCTCGGTGCTGCGCAGCAGCCGAAACGTCGGTTCCTTGTTGCCCGCTGCGGCCAGCAGCTCAAGGAGATCCCACTGCGGAACCAGCGCAATGTGCTTGTGCGGACCCGGAATTCGGCGAAGATCGATGGCGACCTCGGTGCCTTGGATCTTCATGCTGATCGAGTCGATGACGCGGTGCGGCATCCGGGCGAAATCGTCGGCCATGCCGAGTTCGTCGAGCAGCCGCAGGGTGCTGGCATGCACGGTGTCGCCGCGAAAGTCGCGCAGGAAGTCGGCGTGCTTCTCCATCACGGTGACGTCCACACCGCCGCGGGCGAGCAGCAGACCCAGCATGATTCCGGCTGGGCCGCCGCCGGCGATGACGCAGGTGGTCCTGTCCGCGGCGGGCACGACGCTATCTTTCCATCGAATAGTCTGGCCGGGTGGGCGGCTTCCTCAACTGGTGGGACGGCGTCGAGCTGTGGCTTTCCGGTCTGCCGTTCGTCGCCCAGACCGCCGTGGTGATGCCCGTCGTGCTCGCCCTCGCATATGGAATCGCCATCCTTCTCGATGGCGCGCTTGGCAATGGGATTCGGCTACTGCGACGGGTGCGTCACCAAAACGAGGACGAGGAGTGAGCGGTATGCCGCGCTCTCGGGTGACCTTGGTGCTCGTCATCCTCGTGGTGCTCGTCATTGTGATGTGGTTGCTAACTCGTTAAGTCGGCTAAGGCCCAACCTGAGCGCGGTGCCACACTCTGTTATTCTTCGCGCCATGCAGACAGCGTCCGGCAACAAGAGCGGCCACATCCTGGCCCTCATTGCCGTGGGTTTCAGTGCTGTCGCTGATGTCTGTTGTTGTCGCTGACTCCCCATCCGTCGCTGGTTTGGTGTCGGTAGCGGCTGTCTGGATGCCCAGGTACTGATCCCTCACCTTGCTGTCACGACGGAGTTGTCCCGTTAATCCCCGCAAGGAAAGGTCACCAATGCTCAACATCCGTAAGTCGTGGCGCGCCGCGGCTGTCCTCACCGCCACTGCGACCGTGCTCGCGGCGTGCGGTGGCGGCTCCAGCGACGTGGCGGGCGGCGGCGATCAGCCGGCCGCTGAGACGACGCTGACGTTGGTCGCCTACGCGGTGCCCGAGCCCGGCTGGAGCAAGATCATCCCCGCGTTCGCCGCCACGCCCGAGGGCAAGGGCGTGGCCGTGACCACGTCCTACGGTGCATCGGGTGACCAGTCGCGCGCCGTCGTCGACGGCAAGCCCGCCGACATCGTGAACTTCTCGGTGGAGCCCGACGTCACCCGCCTGGTCAAGGCCGACAAGGTGGCCAAGGACTGGAACGCCGACGCCACCAAGGGCATCCCGTTCGGCTCGGTCGTTTCGCTCGTCGTTCGCAAGGGCAACCCGAAGAACATCAAGGACTGGGACGACTTGCTGCAGCCCGGGATCGAGGTCGTCACCCCGAGCCCGCTGAGCTCCGGCTCCGCCAAGTGGAACCTGCTGGCGCCGTATGCCGCGAAGAGCAACGGCGGCAAGGACCAGCAGGCCGGTTTGGACTTCGTCAACAAGCTGGTCACCGAGCACGTCAAGACGCGCCCGGGGTCCGGCCGGGAGGCCACCGACGTGTTCCTGCAGGGCACCGGCGACGTGCTGATCAGCTACGAGAACGAGGCCATCAACGTCGAGCGGCAGGGCAAGCCCGTCGAGCACATCAACCCCCCGCAGACCTTCAAGATCGAGAACCCGGTCGCGGTCGTCACCTCCAGCACTCACCTGGACAAGGCAACCGCGCTGAAGAACTACCTGTTCACCGCCGAGGGCCAGAAGATCTGGGCGCAGGCCGGGTTCCGGCCCGTCGATCCGTCGGTCGCCACGGACTTCGCCACCGACTTCCCGACCCCGCAGAAGCTGTGGACGATCGCTGACCTGGGCGGATGGAGTGCGGTCGATCCTGCGTTGTTCGACAAGGAGAACGGCAGCATCACGAAGATCTACAAGCAGGCGACTGGATGACGGCTACCGTCGAACCGAATCCGGAGGCGACCCGGCCAGAACTCACCGACAACGGTGAGGGCGGCCGGGCGCCCCGCCTTCTCGGCGGACGGTACGGGACGACGTCGCTGCGGGTCGGCGCCGCATCGATCTGGCTGAGCGTCATTGTGCTGCTGCCGCTGGCCGCGATCCTCTGGCAGTCCGCAGGTGGCGGATGGGACGCGTTCTGGCTGGCGGTGACATCCAACGCTGCGGTGGAGTCGTTCCGGGTGACGCTGACGATCTCGGCGGGCGTCACCCTGGTGAATGTGGTGTTCGGACTGCTGGTCGCGTGGGTGCTCACCCGCGACGACTTTCCCGGCAAGCGCCTCGTCGACTCGGTGATCGATCTGCCATTCGCGCTGCCGACCATCGTCGCCAGCTTGGTGATGCTGGCCCTGTACGGCCCGAATAGCCCGGTCGACCTTCACCTGCAGCACACCAAGTGGGGTGTGGGTGTCGCGCTGTTGTTCGTCACGTTGCCGTTCGTGGTGCGCTCGGTGCAGCCGGTGCTGTTGGAACTCGACCGCGAGACAGAGGAGGCGGCCGCCTCCCTCGGCGCCAACAACCGGACGATCTTCACCCAGGTGATCCTGCCCGCGCTGCTGCCTTCGCTGCTGTCGGGAGCGGGCCTGGCGTTCTCGCGCGCGATCGGCGAATTCGGCTCGGTGGTGCTGATCGGTGGTGCGGTGCCCGGCGAGACCGAAGTGTCGTCACAGTGGATCCGGACACTCATCGAGAACGACGACCGCACCGGGGCGGCTGCGATTTCCATTGTCCTGCTGGTGATTTCGTTCGTGGTGCTGTTCATTCTGCGAGCGATCGGGTCACGGGCGGCCAAACGGGAGGAGCTGGCGCCATGACGCTGTCACCTGTTGTGCGTCACCTGCTGCGCTACCTCGCGCTGGCCTACATCGTGATACTGGTGATCGTGCCTGTCGGGTTGATTCTGTGGCGCACGTTCACACCTGGCGTCGGCGCATTTGTTGCGTCGATCACGACGCCGGCGGCACTCTCGGCGCTGCAACTGTCGCTGCTGGTGGTCGCGATCGTGGTGCCGCTCAATGTCCTTTTCGGCGTCCCGACGGCACTGGTCTTGGCGCGCAACAGGTTCCGCGGAAAGAGTGCGCTGCAGGCAGTGATCGATCTGCCGTTCGCGGTGTCGCCCGTGGTGGTCGGTGTGGCGCTGATCCTGTTGTGGGGCTCGGCAGGATTGTTCGGCTTCGTCGAGAACAATCTGGGCTTCAAGATCATCTTCGGCTTCCCCGGCATCGTGTTGGCGAGCATCTTCGTCACCGTGCCGTTCGTCATCCGCGAGGTCGAACCGGTCCTGCATGAGATCGGCACCGACCAGGAAGAGGCGGCCTCGACGCTGGGATCGCAATGGTGGCAGACGTTCTGGCGCGTCACCCTCCCGTCGATCCGCTGGGGCCTGACCTACGGCGTCGTGCTGACGATCGCGCGCACGCTCGGCGAGTTCGGCGCGGTCATCATGGTGTCGTCCAACCTGCCGGGAACGTCGCAAACTCTCACACTGTTGGTGGCGGACCGGTACAGCCGCGGCGCGGAATACGGCGCATATGCCGTGTCCACGCTGTTGATGACGGTCGCCGTGATCGTCCTGATCGTTCAGGTGGTCCTCGACGCTCGGCGCTCGCGAGCGAGCAAGCAGGTCTAAGGAGACGCAGAAGAAATGACCGACGCAGCAATCATCGTGCGGGGCGCCAATAAACGCTACGGCGACTTCGCGGCGCTGGACAACGTCGACTTCGAGGTCCCGTCCGGCTCACTGACCGCCCTCTTGGGGCCCAGCGGCTCGGGCAAGTCCACTCTGTTGCGCGCCATCGCCGGCCTGGACCTGCCGGACACCGGCACCATCACGATCGACGGGCACGACGTGACGCACATCCCGCCGCAGCGGCGTGGCATCGGTTTCGTGTTCCAGCACTATGCAGCGTTCAAGCATCTGACCGTGCGCGACAACGTCGCCTTCGGATTGAAGATCCGCAAGCGACCGAAGGCCGAGATCAAAGAGAAGGTCGACAACCTGCTGGAAGTGGTGGGGCTGGCCGGTTTTCAGACCCGTTATCCCAACCAGCTTTCCGGTGGCCAGCGTCAGCGCATGGCATTGGCTCGCGCGCTCGCGGTGGACCCGCAGGTACTGCTGCTCGATGAGCCGTTCGGTGCGCTCGACGCCAAAGTCCGCGAGGACCTGCGGGCGTGGCTGCGCCGGCTGCACGATGAGGTGCACGTCACCACGGTGCTCGTGACCCACGATCAGGCCGAAGCCCTGGACGTCGCGGATCGCATTGCGGTGCTCAACAAGGGCCGGATTGAGCAGGTGGGCTCGCCGACCGACGTGTACGACACGCCGGCCAACGCGTTCGTGATGTCGTTCCTAGGGGCGGTGTCGTCGCTGAACGGCTCGCTCGTGCGTCCGCACGACATTCGCGTCGGCCGCAATCCCGACATGGCGATTGCGGCCAGCGACGATTCGGTCCAGACAACCGGCGTGGTGCGGGCGACGATCGATCGAATTGTCGTGCTGGGCTTCGAGGTTCGCGTGGAACTCACCAGTGCGGCCGACCACACGCCCTTCACCGCGCAGATTACCCGCGGTGACGCCGAGGCGCTCGGGCTGAAGGAAGGCGACACGGTGTACGTGCGTGCCACCCGGGTGCCGGCATTGCCGGGCGGAACCGAACTCCCGCGGGCGGACAAGGCCGACGAGGGAGAGCTGACGACGGCCTGACGCTGTCAGCTGTCGACGGAACCGGGCATCTGGAGAACGAGCTTGTGTCCGGGAGGCTGCGTGCCGATATCAGTATGTGCGCCAACGACCTCCGTGAATGGCACTGTGGTCACGGCGGGACCACGAAGAGCGCCATCGGCGATCCGGTTCAGTTGGTCGGTGAGGATCTGCCGATACTTCTCCGGCTGCAGTGCGACAAGCAAGGGCACTGAACACACTCGTTCACGCGGCGAGGCATACCGACGCAGGTTGGCGAACAGACCGCCGACGGCCGCGTCCCGCCGTCCGTGCCCGGGCCGCCCGGACCACGCCGTCCGTACCAGGGTGCCGTGTGGCGCTATCGCCGCCCGTGCCGCGGGGCCGCCGGTGTGGTCGATGCCGGCGTCGGCACCGCCCGACGTCAGCTCCCGCACCTGCACGGGCCAGTTCGGATCGTGGTAATCCACGACATGCGCACCGAAAGACTCGGCGAAACCCCGTGTGCGTTCCGATGCGGTGCCAACGACTTTCACGTCATTGGCGCTACCGTATTGGCTGACCAGGGCACCAACCGAACCCGAGACGCCCTGCACGAAAATGGTCCCACCGCTTGGTGCCCGGCCCAGTTCGATGCACAGTGCCGCGGTCACCAGATCAAGCGGCAACGCGGCTACCTGAGCCGAGTCGAGTGAATCCGGCACCGGTACAAGACGATTCGACGGCAGAACGAGTTCCGTTATGTAGCTGCCCATCCGGGCCAGGCACCCGGTGACGCGCATGCCCGGCCGCAGTCCGCGGCGGTCCGCTGCGGTATCAACCGTTTCCAGTACGCCGACGAAGTCATAGCCGGGAACGAAACCCGGCCGCGGTTGGAGGAGATAGTCGCCCGAGCGCGCCATTGCGTCGGTGGACCCGACCGAGGCATGCGTCACCCGAACTCGCACCTTCTTGCGACTCGGCCGCGCAGGCGTGACCTCGTCGATTTCCAGGACGTCTGGCCCTCCGAAGCGACTGACCCGCGCGCGCAATACTTTGGTAGTCACGCGACTTACGGTACAGTCTGCATCGTATGTCTGGCAAGACGGGCCGCCCGCGCGACACCTCTCTCGACGCCGCCATCGCTGCGGCGACGGAGTCGGTGCTGCTAGCCGAGGGTTACGCGGCCGTGTCCATTGACCGGGTTGCCAAAATCGCCGGTACGACGCGTGCCGCTGTCTACCGCCGCGTCAAGAGCCGCGCGGAACTTGTCGTCGGCCTGCTGATCCATCGCTTCGGCACGTCGCCCGCGCCGGACACCGGCGACTTGCGCCAAGACATCGAACACGTCCAAGCGGTTCAACGCATCTTCTTCGCCGAGGCCATCGTGCGTGCCGGGCTCGCCGGTCTGCTCAGCGACACCTATGCCGACCCCACCCTCGGCGCGGCTCTGTACGACCGTTTCCTCGCGCCCAGGCGGCACTCGGTGGCAGCGATGCTCGCCCGAGCCGCCGACCGCGGGCAGATCACTCCCGTAGACGACCCCGCCCGCATCTCCGACATCCTCACCGGACCGCTGCTGTATCGCACTCTGGTACCGGCCATCGGGCAAATCGATGACGCGCTGGTCGAAGCCACCGTTAATGCCGCCCTTAGTGCGGTGTCTTCTTAGGCGGCGACGCGTTCGGCTAGTGCCTGATCGAAGCGATCCAACACCGTATCCGCCACCAAGCGATGCGGGCCAAGCGGCGCTGCCATCGGAATCCGTTGAGCGCGTGCGAAGTTCGTGACTCGGTCGGTGATCCGGCCGTGCGCGAGGAACCAGGGGGCGATGACCAATCGGGTGGCGCCGCGCTCGCGCAGAATGTCTGTGGCCTCGGCCAGCGTCGGGTGCGGCCCGGTGGCGAAGGCGGTGGTGGCGGTCCACCTTGTGTGTTGGACGAGATAGTCGGCGACCAAACTGGTGCGCGCATTGGCTTGCGGGCGTGAGGATCCCACCGCTGTGACGAGGACGCCCACGTCGGGGTCGAGTTGCGATACCCCGGCGTGTGTCAGGCGTTGCCGAAGCACTGCTACGAGTCGGTCGTCCTCGCCGAGCACGTCGGCCTGAATGGCGTTCGCCCCGGACTCTGCGATGAGCGCCGGGATGTCCACGCGAGCGTGATACGCGTCGGCGAGCAGCAGTGGCACCACAACCGCGTTGCTCCCTGTCGCTGCCAGCACGTCCCGCAGATCGGGGAAGTTCTGCTCGCAGAATGCCACCCGAACGTCGACATCACGCCGAATCATGCGGATGGTGTGCGCCACCTCGTGGGCCGATGCCGCGGATCGCGGGTCGGCACTACCGTGCGCCGTCAGGACAAGCGATGTCACGAAGCGTGTAACCCGCATTCCGTCTTCGATGTGCCGGCCCATCGGCCGCTGCGCGGGTCGGCGCCTTCAACAGGCTTCGCCGTGCACGGCGCGCAGCCGATTGACGGATAGCCTTCGAACACAAGGGGATTGACCAGCACATCGTTGGCATCGATGTAGTTCTGCATGTCCTCGTCGGTCCATGCGGCCAACGGATTGATCTTCACCAACCCGAATGCCTTGTCCCAGCTGATGAGTGGCGCATTGGCGCGCGTCGGCGCCTCGACGCGGCGGATGCCCGTCACCCACGCCGAGTAGCCCCGAAGCGCCTTGCTCAGCGGCTCGACCTTACGCATCCGGCAGCACTCGTTGGGCTCGCGGGCGAACAGGTCCTTGCCGAACAACCCGTTCTGCTTTTCGACCGAGTTCTCCGGCGTGACGTTGACGACGTTGATGTCGTAGACCGCCTCGACCGCGTCACGGGTGCCGATGGTCTCGACGAAGTGGTAGCCGGTGTCCAGGAACAGCACATCCACACCGGGGCGGACCTTGGCGGCGAGATCGACGAGCACCGCGTCCTGCATATTGGAGGCCACGATGTAATTGCCGCCGAAGTTCTCATCTGTCCAGCGCAGCAGGTCGAGGGCGCTCGCACCCTCCAACTCCGCGGCCCCGCCTTCCGCCAGTGCTTGTAGATCGCTGTCCGAAATCAAATCTGTCATCGCAAATCCGCCTCGTCTGCTCGTACTGCCCACGTAGCGAAACGCTCGCCCTGCTCACGTTGTTTCACGAAGTTCCGAACAACCCGGTCGATGTAGTCGCCGAGCTCCGTCGACAGCACCTTGTGCTGACGCAGCTTGCGGCCGAACCCGCTGTCCAGGCCCAGGCTGCCGCCCAGATGCACCTGGAAACCCTCGACCGACCCACCGTGGCCGTCGTCGACCATCTGCCCCTTGAACCCGATGTCGGCGACCTGAATGCGGGCGCACGAGTTGGGGCAGCCGTTGATGTTGACCGTGATCGGCACGTCGAGCTGGGCGTTGATGTCCTCCAGCCGCTTCTCCAGCTCGGGCACGAGCACCTGGGCCCGGTTGCGGGTCTCGGCGAACGACAGCTTGCAGTACTCGATGCCGGTGCAGGCCATCAGATTCTTACGCCACGCCGACGGCTGGGACGGCAGGCCGAGCGCGTCCAGGCCGGCGACCAACTCGTCGAGCTTCTCGTCGGCGACGTCGAGGATGACCAGCTTCTGGTACGGGGTGAACCGGACCCGGTCCGAACCCGCGGCCTCGGCGAGGTCGGCCACCTTCGTCAGGATGGTGCCCGTGACCCGACCCGCGATGGGCGCGACGCCGACCGCGTTCTTCCCGTTCTTCAACTTCTGAACGCCGACGTGGTCGATCGGGTGCTTGACGGGCTCCGGCGCCGGACCGTCGATCAGTTTGCGACCCAGGTATTCGTCCTCGAGTACTTGGCGGAACTTCTCGATACCCCAGTCCTTGATCAGGAACTTCAGCCGCGCCTTGGCCCGCAGCCGCCGGTAGCCGTAGTCGCGGAAGACCGACGTCACCGCCTCCCAGACGTCGGGCACCTCCTCCAGCGGCACCCACGCGCCGACCCGCTGGGCCAGCATCGGGTTCGTCGACAAGCCGCCGCCCACCCACAGGTCAAGGCCGGGACCGTGCTCGGGATGGTTGACGCCAATGAATGCGACGTCGTTCACCTCGTGCGCGACGTCCTGAAGGCCCGAGATCGCGGTCTTGAACTTGCGCGGCAGGTTGGAGAGCTCGGGACTGCCGATGTACCGGCGGACGATCTCGTCGATGGCCCATGTCGGGTCGAGCACTTCGTCGACCGACTCACCAGCCAGCGGCGAACCCAGCACCACGCGGGGGCAGTCGCCGCACGCCTCCGTGGTCTGAAGGCCGACCGCGGCCAGCCGCTGCCAGATCTCCGGCACGTCCTCGATCTGGATCCAGTGGTACTGGACGTTCTCTCGGTCGCTGATGTCGGCGGTGTCGCGTGCGAACTCGGTGGAGATCTCACCGAGCGTGCGCAAGGCCTGTGTGGTCAGCGCGCCGCCATCGCAGCGCACCCGCATCATGAAGTATCTCGCCTCGAGGACGTCGGCGTTCTCGTCGCCGGTCCACGTACCGTCGTAACCCTGTTCACGCTGGGTGTAGAGACCCATCCAGCGCATCCGGCCGCGCAGATCCTGCTTGTCGATGCTGTCGAAGCCCCGCTTGGAGTAGATGTCAAGAATGCGGGCCCGCACGTTCAGCGCGTCGTCATCCTTCTTGAACTGCTCGTTGGGGTTGAGTGGCTCGCGGTAACCGAGCTTCCACTGGCCCTCGCCACGCGGGCGCTTGACGGGCTTTGCGGTGGTCATATGGTGTGGCTCCTCTGTGGAGCCGGATCGCGCGTTCTCACCGGTGGGCTGTCCGGCGGCGCAGATCCGGCGGCCAGCTGAAAGTACAGGTGGGCAGGTCTACGACGTCAAGGCAGACAACAACAGGTACAAACGCGCTTGAAGTCGACGTGCCGCCGAGCCACCAACGAGACGCGGTGGGGGAAACGGGCGGCGATCACGTCGCCAATTGTGCCACGGACAACCGTCACGGCCCTAACCGGGCGAGATTTGCGCTCACGGTGAGCAAAAGTCGGCTCTGGGAGACTGGCTACATGACGGTCCGAACGGCTCCGCTGCAGCTGCCCGACCTGGCCACTGCGCCGGGTCGGCCGTTCGGCATCTATATCCACGTGCCCTTCTGCGCGACGCGCTGCGGCTACTGCGACTTCAACACCTACACGCCCGCCGAGCTGGGCGGCGCGAACCCGGACGGATGGCTGGAGGCGCTGCGGGTCGAACTCGCCCTGGCGGCATCGCGGCTGGGCTCACCACCTGAGGTCGACACGGTGTTCGTCGGCGGCGGGACGCCCTCGCTGCTGGGTGGGGACGGCCTGCGGGCGGTGCTCGACGCGATCCGGGCGCATTTCACGCTGGCCGCGGACGTCGAGGTGACGACGGAGGCGAATCCTGAGTCCACGTCGCCGAGGTTCTTCGAACAGCTGCGGTCGGCGGGGTTCACCCGGGTGTCGCTCGGCATGCAGTCCGTGGCCTCGCACGTGTTGGCGGTGCTGGATCGGGTGCACTCGCCGGGCCGGGCGCTATCCGCAGCTGTTGAGGCCCGCGGCGCCGGCTTCGAGCACATCAACCTGGACCTCATCTATGGCACGCCGGGGGAGTCCGACGACGACCTGCGCCGCTCCGTGGACGCGGCGATCGACGCAGGCGTTGATCATGTGTCTGGATACGCGTTGGTGGTCGAAGACGGCACGGCGCTGGCGCGCCGGGTGCGTCGCGGCGAAATCGCCGCCCCGGACAACGACGTCCTGGCGCAGCGCTACGAGTTGCTCGATGAACGGCTGTCGGCAGCGGGCTTCGACTGGTATGAGGTCTCCAACTGGAGCAGGCCCGGTGGCGAATGCCGACACAACCTCGGGTACTGGAACGGCGGCGAATGGTGGGGCGCCGGACCGGGAGCGCATGGTTACGTCGGCACCACGCGGTGGTGGAATGTCAAGCACCCCAACGCTTATGCGCAATCGCTGGCCGACGGGCTGCTGCCGGTGGCCGATTTCGAGCAACTGGACGCCACGGCGTTGCACGTTGAGGATGTGATGCTGCGGCTGCGGCTGCGCGACGGCCTGCCGGTGGCCGTGTTGGGCGACGAGGAACGGGCCCGAGCGGAGACGGTGATCGGCGACGGACTGGTCGAATTGCACGCCGACCGACTGGTGCTGACGGACCGCGGCCGGCTGTTGGCCGACGCCGCGGTTCGCACGCTGCTCGACTAGCCGCCGAGTGTGGGCTTGGTGCACGCTTCTGCGAATTTTCGCGTGACATAAGTCCACACTCGGCGTCAGGCTGATTGAACGACCTGGGCTGTCGGCCCGTTGTGCTCATCGAAGGCCGACCGAAAGCAAGGGATGTGCGGTGCGTGAAGCATGACTGACGATTCCGAGCAGGCGGCGCTGCTGCGGGCCGTGCACGACGAGCACGGCCAGTCGCTGCTGCGTTACGTGTTGAGACTGACCAGGGGTGATATGCCGTTCGCCGAAGATGTGGTGCAGGAGTCGCTGTTGCGGCTCTGGCGTAAGCCGGAGGTGCTGCAGCAGCCGACGGACAACGTGCGCGCCTGGTTGTTCACCGTTGCGCGCAATCTGGTGATCGATGACCGGCGCAGCGCTCGCTACACCCGCGAGTTGCAGAGCGAGTACCTCCCCGAGCGGCCGTCGCCCGACGCGATCGGCCCGGCGTTCGACAAATGGATACTGTCGGACGCTTTGACGTCGCTGTCGCCGGAACATCGCACCGCTATTGTGCGCGCCTACTATCTCGGCCAAACAGTCGCGGACATTGCGCAGCAAGAGGGAATTCCGGAGGGAACGGTTAAGTCCAGGCTTCATTACGCGCTTCGCGCGTTGCGAATTGCGTTGCAAGAAAGGGGGGTTGTGCGGTGACCAGCTATCCACCCGAAGACAACCTTGCCGAATGGGACGCCGCCTATGTTCTGGGCGCGCTGAGCCTGGAGGAGCGGCGGACGTACGAAAATTACCTCGCTGCCAACCCGGCGCGGGCTGCGGAGCTCACCGAGCTCGCCGGGATGCCCGGCATTCTCAACGCGCTGAGCCGTGACGAAGCCGTCGCGCTGACCGACCTTGCCGGCGCGCCGCCCGTTGAAAGTCGGCCGGACAACGTTGCCTCGCTTGCCCAAGCTGCGGCCAAGCGGCAGCAGCGATCGCGGCGCACGTGGCTAGCGGCGGCGGTGGGGTCGGCAGCCGCGCTGTTGATTGCCGGCGGCATCGTGGGGTCGACGGTCTTCCCGCAGTCCTCGACACCGACGCAGACGGTGGCGATGCAGGCCATGCAGCCGACCCCGCGCGGCGGCCTGACCGCCGAACTCGCGGTGACCGAGAAGAAGTGGGGCACGGAGCTGAACTGGGCCTGCCAGTACACCAAGGACTGGTCACGCAACGTCGACAGCTACGACATCGTGGTGACGACGCACGACGGCGTGCAGCAGACGGTGGGCTCGTGGAAGCCGGCCGGAGATGAGGCGACGGGACTGTCGGCGGCGACGAGCATCCCGACGAAGCAGATTCGCACGGTCGACATCCGAGTGACCGGCAGCAACGAGCCGTTGGCGATCAAGACGTTGCGGTAGCTCCCAATTTGCGGCCGCCACCCACTAGCGTTAGGTAAACCTAACCTACACTGCTGGAGGGTGGATGACGGCTGTGCACGCGGCGCTCGAGGTCGAACCCGATCAATCGGGGCAGCCAGCCAACAGCCGCGCCACATTCGATGTGCTGGCGCTGCAGCAGCTGCTGGCTCCGGTTCGGCGGGTCACCGCCAACGCTCAACGGATCCAGCTGATCGCGTCGGCCGCCACGGTGTGCCGTTCGTCGGCATCGTCGATACCCTCGGCCCGTTGCCGCTTGGCTGGTTCAACACCACGTCATCCGGAGAAGTCCGCAAGGCCGTCCAGAACGACGTCGGCGAATTGCATTACCTGGTGGCGCATTCGGCGGTCGAAAATGCAGGCGCGATGGCGACGCCGCTGTTCGGGCTGATCTACTGCTTCTACCTCGACTGGCGCCTTGGACTGCTCGCGCTCGCGACCATTCCGGTCTATGTCGCCGTGTACTCATGGCTGGGCCGCGACGCCAGGACGCAGATGGAGCGGTTGGACCGCGGCGTCGAACGGATCAGCGCCACCATCGCCGAATTCATCGCAGGCCTGTCTGTGGTCAAGACGTTTGGCGAAGTGGGCAAGGCGCACAAGCGATTTGCCGACGCGGCCGATGAGTTCAACGACAGCTTCGCCAATTGGATGGGACCGCTGGTCAGGGTCAAAGCCGTCACGTCGATCTTCATCGAAACGCCACTGCTGTTGCTGGCCAACCTGGCCGGCGGTTACTGGTTCGTCCGCAGCGGCTGGGTGGCGCCCATCCACATGCTGGGTTCGACGCTGGTCGCCGTGACCATCCCCGCCGCGGTGCTGACCGTCGGATACTCCACCCACATCCGCAAACAGGCTCAAGCCGCGGCGGGCCGGCTACAGCGTCTGTTACAAACGCCGACCCTGCCCGTCGTCACGAATCCGCAAGTTCCCGAAGGAAACTCGATCGAGTTCGACGGGGTCAGCTTCTCCTACGACGGGCAGCGGACGGTCCTCAACGACGTCTCGCTCACCCTCGCCCCGGGAACGATCACCGCACTGGTGGGGCCGTCGGG
>DASRJA010000161.1:0-4730 GCA_035649695.1 Mycobacterium sp.
CTGATCGCCAAAGGCGCACCAGCCGAACGCATCCAACACGATCCGCTAGCCCGTTGAGCGTGGCAGGATCGACACCAATGCCCGAGTTCGAGTTCGTTACTCTGCGTGACCCCTCGTCGTCGTTGACCGCGACGTACGTGCCGAACGCCGGCATGGTCGGCACGTCCCTGTCTGATGACAGCGTGGAACTCCTCGGCCAGCGTCGTGGTCTGCAGGCGTACGTATCGACCCACCGCACGATGGGCATTCCGATCCTTTATCCGTGGGCGAATCGGTTGAGCAGCAACGGGTATGGCGTCGGCGGCGCCGTCGTCACGCTAACGCCGGGCACCGGCGGTGTGCGCACCGACCAGCACGGCGTGCCGATCCACGGCACGTTGGCCGGCTACCCCGACTGGAACGTCACCACGCAGCTCGAATCCCGGTTGACCGCCGAACTGGATTACGCCGCGCGGCCGGGGCTGCTGGCCACGTTTCCGTTTCCACACCTGTTGGAGCTCGACATCACGCTTGCGGACCGCACACTTACCGTGAAGACGACGGTGACGGCAACGACCGGCTCGCGCGTTCCGTTGTGCTTCGGCTTTCATCCGTATCTACAGCTGCCCGATGTGCCGCGAGCGCAGTGGCAGATGGAAACGCCTGCGATGCGGTTCCGACCCGTCAACGCCTGGGGCATTCCGACCGGCGAGATGGAACCGCATGAGGCCACCTCAGAGTTGTTGGGAGACAAGTTCTTCGACGACGGGTACGACGACGTGAAGCCGGGTTCGATCTTCGCGGTGTCGGGCGGAAACCGTCGCATCGAGGTGCACTTCGACGAGGGCTACCCGGCCGCACAGGTATTCGCGCCCGGCGATGACGACGTGGTCTGCTTCGAGCCGATGGCCGCCCCGACCGACTCGCTGCGCCGCGGCGGCTACCGAGTTGTCAATCCCAGTGAGTCCGCCGTTGCACAGTTCCGGATCAAGGTGAGCTCGTGACCGATCTGACGCCCGTCACCCTGCATGACCCGTCATCTCCGCTGTCTGTGGTGTACGTGCCCGGTGCAGGCATGATCGCGACGTCGCTGTCCGACGGCGGTACCGAACTGCTCGGCCAGCGCCGTGGCCTGGACGCCTACGTATCAGCTGCAAAGACGATGGGCATCCCGCTGCTGTATCCGTGGGCAAACCGATTGAGCGCCAGGACATATGACGTCGACGGCCAAACCGTCACGCTTGCCCCCGACGCCTATGGTGTGCACGCTGACAACAACGGACTGCCCATCCACGGTGTGCTGGCCGCCTACCCCGGATGGCGAGCACAACAGGTCTCCGACCAGAAGATCACCGCTGAACTGGATTTCGGCGCGCACGAGGAGCTGCTCGCGAGCTTCCCGTTCCCGCATCGGATCGAGCTGACCGTCGAACTAGCCGACCGGACGCTGACCGTCAGCACCACAGTGACAGCGACGACCGATAGAGCAGTACCACTGGTGTACGGGTACCACCCATATCTACAGCTGTCCGACGTGCCGCGGGCCGACTGGCAGGTCGAGATGCCAACGATGCGTCACCTCGTCCTCGACGGCAAGGGCATTCCAACGGGCGCGACGGAAGAATGGCCGGCTAGTGCGGAGCCGCTGGGCGACAACGTGTTCGACGATGGGTTCGATCAGGTCGCCGACGGCGCAGTATTCGCGGTTTCCGGGGGCGGACACCGGCTGGAGGTGCGATTCGAGCGGGGTTATCCAACCGCGCAGGTTTTCGCGCCCGCGGGCGAAACCGTGATTTGCTTCGAACCGATGACCGCGCCCACTAACGCACTGCACGCCGGCGGCTACCGATCCGCCCGGCCGGGTGAGCCGGACACGACGCTGTTTTCCATCACCGTCAGCTAGAGCGCTTGTTGCGCGGTTGCCAGACGACCACGGCCGTGCTCTTCGGCATCACCGCGACATCGCGGCGCTGCCCGGCGCGCAGCCGGTCGAGCTCCTCGGCGAGTTCACGCAGGCGCGACTGAAGCGCCTCAACCTGATTCGTCAGCTCGATGATCCGCTTGATGCCGGCGAGATTGACACCCTCGTCCTGCGACAGCCGCTGCACTTCCCGCAGCAGATCGACATCGTGCTGCGAGTAGCGGCGCCCGCCGCCGGAGCTGCGCTGCGGGCTGACCAGGCCGAGCCGGTCGTAGGTACGCAGCGTCTGTGCGTGCATACCGGCCAGCTCGGCGGCCACCGAGATCAGAAACGTTCGGGCATCGTCCTTCTTGGCCATCATGCGCCCGCCCATCCCGCACGCGGGTCAAACCCGCTGGCGCGTTCCGCTTTCGCGTAGGACTCCAACGCTTCGGCCGCTTCGCCCTCCAGGTTCTGCGGGACCGCTACCTTGACTGTGACGAGCAGATCGCCATGGCCACCAGAGCGTTTCGGGACCCCACGGCCCCGTACCCGCAGGATGCGGCCATCGGACGTGCCTTTGGGCACCCGCACGCCGACCTTGCCTTCCAGGGTCGGCACCGAAAGCGTGGTACCCAAGGCCAACTCGTGGAAGGCGACAGGGACCGTGACTGTCAGGTCGTCGCCGTCGCGGCCAAACACCTTGTCCGGTCTGACATGTACGGTCACGTACAGGTCGCCGGATGGGGCTCCGCGCAATCCGGCCTCGCCCTGCCCTGCCAACCGGATCCGCTGGCCGTCCTCGACACCCGGCGGGATCCGCACGTTGATGGTGCGGGTGCGAGTGGTCACCCCGGTGCCCTTACATTCGTCGCACGGATGCTCGATGATCGAGCCGCTGCCCCGGCATTCTGTGCAGGGTTCGGAGAACCCGAACGCGCCCTGATTGCGGCTGACGACACCGGACCCGTTGCAGTTCGGGCACACCTTCGGGCTGGTGCCCGGACGCGCCCCGCTGCCATGGCAATTCGTGCATGGCGCCGGGCTGGTGAGCCGCAACGGCATCGCCACACCCTTGGTGGCCTCCATGAACGACAGCTCGGTTTCGGTCTCCAAGTCGTTGCCGCGCCGCGGCCGGCTGGGCCGTGCCTGTTGTGCGCCACGACCGAACAGACCACCGAACAGGTCGCCGATGTTCGCCCCGCCGGTCTGGCCGGCCGCGTCGAACAAGTCGTTCAGGTTGAACTCGGCGCCGTCGCCACCGAATCCGCCGAAGTTGCCTCCACTGAAGCGGCCCCGGCCGAATCCGCCGCCCGCGAACAGCCGTCGGGTTTCGTCGTATTCCTTGCGCTTAGCCGGATCCGACAGCACGCTGTGCGCCTCGGACACCGCCTTGAATTTCTCGGCGGCGCTCGGGTCGGAGTTGGTGTCGGGATGAAGATCGCGGGCCAATTTCCGGTAGGCCCGCTTGATCTCGTCGGCGCTGGCGTCAGAGGAGACGCCGAGCTCCTTGTAGAAGTCCTTTTCGACCCATTCGCGTTGGGCCATTACCGCGTCACCTCCTTACCTCTTCTCTTAGCAGTAGTTCTTACGATTCTGCGGCCTCATCCGCCGGCTCGTCGCCGTTATCGAGCGTGTCCGCGACTTCCTCGGCGTCCGGCACGGTGTCGACCACGCCGACGAGGGCATGGCGCACCACTTGATCGCCGACCCTGTATCCGCGCCGCATCACGGTGCCGACGATCGGATGCGTTCCCTCGCCCTCGTGCTGAACGGCCTCGTGCAGCGCCGGGTCGAAGGCGTCGCCTTCTTCGCCGAATCCCGAAAGGCCAAGCCCCTCAAGGGCGGTCGCCAGCTTGTCAGCGACCGACTTCAAGGGGCCGGACTCCAGATCACCGTGGCTTCGGGCGCGGTCAAGATCATCGAGCACCGGAAGCAGTTGGCTGACAACAGCGGCCTTGGTCCGCTCGGCGGCGAGCTGCTGGTCGCGCAGCGAGCGCTTGCGGTAGTTGTCGTACTCCGCCTTGACGCGCTGCAGGGTGGATTTCAGCTCGGTGACTTCCTCCGACGCCGACGCATCTGCCCTTTGCGCGGCTCCAGCCGCGGCCCCCGCCGGCGCCGGCCCACTGGGGGCCGGGCCGGTTGCGGATTCACGGATTTCGCCCGTCTCGGGATCGATACGCCGTTTGTCGGTGACGGTCACCGGCTCGTGCGAATCGTGTTGGCTCACTTGTTCTCCCGGTCATCTTCGACGACCTCGGCGTCGACGACGTCGTCTTGCGAGGGCCCACCGGCATCTGCGCCGCCGCCCGCAGCCTGCTCGGCCTGCGTGGCGTCGTAGATCGCCTGGCCGAGAGCCTGCGACTCAACGCCCAGCTTCTCCATCGCGGACTTGATCGCGGAGATGTCGGTGCCTTCCAGCGCCGTCTTGGCCTCGGCGATCGCGGTGTCGACCTTGGACAGGGTGTCCTCGGGGACCTTCGATCCGCCCTCCGCCTCACGCTGATCCTTGACGAACTTCTCCGTCTGGTACACCAGCGACTCGGCCTGGTTGCGGACGTCCGCTTCCTCGCGACGCTTGCGATCCTCGTCGGCGTGCGCCTCGGCGTCCTTGATCATCCGGTCGATCTCCTCCTTGGACAGGCCGGAGCCTTCCTGGATGCGGATCGTGTTCTCCTTACCGGTGCCCTTGTCCTTGGCGGTGACGTGGACGATGCCGTTGGCGTCGATGTCGAAGGTGACCTCGATCTGCGGCACGCCACGCGGGGCCGGCGGGATGCCGGTCAGCTCGAAGCTGCCGAGCAGCTTGTTGTGCGAGGCGATTTCGCGCTCACCCTGATAGACCTGGATC
>DASRJA010000162.1:0-20127 GCA_035649695.1 Mycobacterium sp.
CGTCGAACAGCGCGTTGTCCAGCTCAACGTGGTAGCGGCGGACGTTGGGCTGGTTGGGGTACACGTCCGACGCCAGCCGCAGGGTGTAGGTGTCGCTCGCGCCGCGCCGCATCAAGAACACCGTCGGCGCCTTCCACGGCAGTTTGTCCAGCGCCGCGATGAACTGGTCGGCCGTGGTCAGCGTGGCCCAGCTTTCGATCGCGGCGGCCCGCTGGTCGAACTGCGCGAGCGGATTTGCGTAGTGGGACGTCAGACCCTGGAAGCCGTAGTACGGGTAGTAGGACAGGAAGCTGTAGTCCGCAGTCAGCAGAACCGTTTCGTCGCGCGGCAGGCCGGTGGTTTCGCGGATCTTGGTGTCGATCTCGCGGTAGTACTGCTCGGCGCCGGGCGGCCGCCGGTCGGCGCGTTGGCCGTAGCCGTCGGTATCGGTGTAGGCGACGACGATGTCCGAGCGCAACACGTCCGGAATGTCCTGGCTGAAGGTCAGTGCGCCGATCGCGCCGACGGTGGCGGCGGCCGCGACGACGCGTCTTGCATTCTCGGGCCTGACGCGGGCAGCAAGCGCACGGGTGACTTCGATGAACCCGAACGCGCCGGCCGCGGTGAGCAGGATCGTCAGGGTGGGCTCAAGCCGGAACGACAGCAGCGTGGTGCCGACCAGCGTCCTGAGCATCGACAACAGCGACCAGGCGTAAACAGCCAGCACCGCCACGGTCAACGCGCCCGCGCGCGTGGACGAGCGGGCGCGCCACACCAGCCACAGCGTGCCGAGCATGCACAACGCACCCAGCAGGGTGAAGCGCAGCATTGGAAATTCCAGCGATGCGCCCGCCTCCGGCAGATAGTGCTGGGCGGTGCCCGAGTCGGCGGGCTGACCGTGTAGCGCTGCCCACAGATAAGGACCCCAGCCGAGCAGCGCGATGGCGCCCGAGATCACCGCGATGACGACGAGCCGCAGCAACGGCTCGAGACGTCTGCGCGCGACCGCGAGCAGCACCCCCATGACCGCCAGCGTGAACGCGGCGTAGCCGAACAGCAGCGTGTAGAACAGCGCAGCGATTCCGAGGAAGATGCCGACGCCGATGACTGCCGCCCAGCCGCCGTTTCGGGTGCCGCCGCGCAAACCGGACCACGCGAGCACGAATACCGCAGGCAGCAGCACGGCGATGATTGCGGCGTACGGCTCGGTGGGTGAGTAGGCCAGTGCGGCGGCGGCGGTGGCGGTCGAGACGATCAGCGCGTACTCGAAGCGAACCATGCTGGCCCACAACACGAACGCCAGCACCACGGCGATCGTGATGGAGATGATCGCCCACGGCTTGAACACCTCCCACGCGGGCATGCCCGTCAGTGCGGCGAGCCGGCCACCGAGCCAGAACCAGCCCGGCGGATAGAACGGCGGCAGACCGTAGTAGGTCATGTCGTGTGGGCCGGCGGTGTCGGTGAGCCGGGTCAGGTACTCGGTGCGGAACTGCTGGTCGACGGAGATGCCGTACAGGTAAAGCTTGGTCGCGCCGAGCGGCATGGCCAGCGTGACGACCGCGAACGCGGACAAGAAGACAACCGCCGCGGCCTTCGCGAGCAGGCGGCGTCCGCGACGCCAAATCCAGCCAGTCGCCAAGATGCCTGCCAGGCAACCGAATTGGCCGACGGTGGTCAGCGCGTGCAGCTGGTTCGACGAGTTGTACGCCGGCCACTCAACACGGGAGATCGCGACAAGCGAGACCACCGCAACGACCACCGCCACGGCGACCGCCACCGCCATCTGGCCGATCACGGCCAGTGCGCCACGCATCGCTAGATGGGGAGCTTGCGGAAGATGGGCCGCGGTATGTGTCGCAACACCATCATCACGTACCTGAACGCCCCCGGCGCCCATACCAGTTCCTTGCCCTTGGCCGATGCCGTTACCGCCAACTCGGCAACGTCTTCCTTGTCGACGGTGAACGGCGCTTCCTTGGCGCCCGTGGACTTCCAGTGCTCGATAGTCGTCGTGGTGCGCACCTGACCCGGCCTGATCACCAGCACCCGAACTCCGTACTCGCGCAACGCTTCCCCGAGGCCGAGGTAGAAGCCGTCGAGTCCGGCCTTGGTGGATCCGTAGACGAAGTTGGACCGTCGGACCCGCTCGCCGGCAGCGGAGCTCATGGCGATGATCTGGCCGAAGCCCTGCGCTTTCATCTTCTCGCCGAGCAGCACCCCGACCGAAACCGCTGCGGTGTAGTTGATCTCGGCGATCTGCACGGCCTTGCGCTGGTTCTGCCATAGCTCTTCGGCGTTGCCGAGTAGGCCGAATGCGACGATCGCCACGTCGACATCGCCACCGGCGAAGGCAGCGTCGATGACCTTTGGATGGCTGTCTGTGTCGACGGCATCGAAGTCGATCACCTCGACGGACTTGGCGCCCGCCGCCTTCATCTGCTCGACGGCGGTGTCGCGTCGCGGATGGTCGGGGAGCTCGGCCAGCACGATGCGCGCCGATGCGTTGCGCAGATAGCGCTCGCAGATGGCGAGCCCGATTTCGGACGTGCCGCCGAGCAGCAGAATGGTCTGGGGATTGCCTACAGCGTCGAGCACCATCTAGAGCAGCTCCAAGCGTCGGGCCATGTCGGAGGCGAACACGCCGTTGGGATCCACCTTGCGGCGCACGGCAATCCACTCGTCGATTCGCGGGTACATGGCGTGGAAGGTCTCGGCGGTCGTGCGGTTGTCCTTGGCTGTGTAGAGCCTGCCACCGAACTCCAACACCCGGCGGTCGAGCTCGTTGAGGAACTCGTTGAGGCCGGGCTTGATCGGGAAGTCGACGCAGACGTTCCAGCCGGGGATCGGAAAACTCAGCGGCGCTTGGTTTCCCGGGCCGAACAGTTTGAACACGTTGAGGAACGAGTAATGCCCCGACTGCTGGATGTCGTACATGATGCCCTTGAAGGGCTCGACGGCCTCCGTGGGCACGACGAATTGGTATTGACCGAAGCCCGCAGGGCCGTAGGCGCGGTTCCACTCCCCGAACATGTCGAGCGGGTGATAGAACTGCGTCAGATTCTGGATCTTGCCGCGGTAGGTACCTGACTTGCGGTACCAGAGCTCGCCGATCGGCATGAATGTGTACTTGCCCACCAGCATGCCGTTGGGCACGATATCGGGAATCGTAAGTAGCTGCGGCGCATCGAATTTCAGCGGATTGCGCTGCAACTTCTTCGGCAGCTGGTCGATTGTGGCCAGCGAACCGCGGGAGATCGCGGCACGGCCGAGCTTGGGCGGCGCGCTGATCGCGTCGAACCACGCCGACGAGTACGTGTAATTGTCCTCGCTGCCGTCGCTGTGGAATGCGATCGTCTCGTCGAGACTGGCGGTCACGTCGCCGTCGGCGATGAAATAGGCCGTCTCGGTGGGCGTCATCTCGATGATCGCGCGCAGGATGATGCCGGTGAGCCCGTTGCCGCCGACCGTCGCCCAGAACAACTCGGACTCCGGACCGTCCGGGGTGAGCTGACGAATCTCGCCGTCGGCGGTCAGCAGGTCCATTGACCGCACGTGATTGCCGAAGCTGCCTGCGCTGTGGTGGTTCTTGCCGTGGATGTCGCAGGCGATCGCGCCGCCGATGGTGACCTGCCGGGTGCCGGGCAGCACTGGCACCCACAGCCCGCACGGCAGGGCGGCGCGCATCAGTTGGTCCAGATTGACACCCGCGTCGACATCCACCAGGTGGCTGTCGGCGTCGATCGAGTGGATCTTGTTCAGCGCGTTCATGTCGATGACGAGGCCGCCGCCGTTCTGGGCGTTGTCGCCGTACGAGCGGCCGAGTCCGCGCGCGATCACGCCCCGGCTGTCGGCCTGCGACACGGCCTTGGCGATCACCTCGGGGTCCGGGGTCGACAGCACCTGCGCGACACTCGGCGCGGTGCGGGCCCAGCCGGTGAGGCGCTGGGTACTGGTCTCAAACATCGTGACGAGGGTACCGCCTGACCCTTTTGGCTCAGCGCAGCCGGAAAATGACCGCCCGCTGGACGATGAAGTTGATCACAGTCGCGGTGCCCTGGGCGATAACGAACGCCACCGGCACGGCCCACGCCTTGTAGTCGAACAGATGCAGGCAGTAATGGTTGAGGCCGACCTGCACGGCGAACGTAATTCCGTACAGCGCCATGACCGCGATGAACCGGGCGATGCCATGTTCTGCTTGGAACGTCCATCGCAGGTTGATCAGGTATGCCGTAATGGTGCCGAAGATGAAGCTGATCGCCTTGGCCAGGTCGACCTGCACGCCCACCGCTTTGTACAGCAGGACGTAGAGGCCGAAGTCAACGATCGCCGCGAAACCGCCGGTGACGATGAACCGCCACGCCTGGGTTTTGAGAGTCAGGTTCGGCGACATCGGGGGCTCGGCCACCCGGGCAGCTTAGCCACCCAGGCCGCTGGCCCTCAGCACCCCGCACAGGGCCTCGACGGCCGCGGCAAACGCATGCTCGGCGGGGGCCGCGAAACCGATGATGATGCCGTCGCGGTTGGGGACCTCGGCCAGCGGATGGCGCATCCGTGACAGGCCCTGCAGCGCGATACCGGCCTCACCCGCCCGTCGCAGCACCTCGTGCTCGCTGCCCTCGGGCAGGGTCAGCAGCACATTCACCCCCGCGGCCAGACCGCTGATGCCGACGTCGAATCCGGCGAGCGCGTCGATGAGGGTGTCGCGGCGTCGCCGGTACCGTCCGCGCATCCTCCGGATGTGGCGGTCGTACTGACCGCTGGCGATGAACTCGGCCATCGTGAGCTGGTTGATGGCGTCGACGTAGAACTGTGCGCCACCCGCGGCGGCGATCACGGGGTCGATGAGCTCGTCGGGCAGCGCCGTCCAACCGAGCCGCAAGGTCTGCGCGAGGCTCTTGCTGGTCGACCCGAGGTAGGCAACGCGGTCGGGACACAGCGCCTGCAGCGCGCCGACGGGTTGACGGTCGTACCGGAATTCCCCGTCGTAGTCGTCGTCGAACACGTATCCGCCCGTGCGCTGCGCCCAATCGATGACGGCAGTGCGCCGCGACGGGTGCAACGGCATGCCCTGCGGGTTGTGGTGGGCCGGCGTGAGCAGCACGGCGGGCACGTCCAACTCGTCGAGGTCGCTGATCACCGCGCCCTGTTCGTCGAGGCCGATCGGGACGGTCGATGTCCCCAACGCGTCGATGGCGTCGCGAAAGATGAAGAGCCCGTAGGCCTCGACGGCGATCGGGCCGCCGACGGCCCGTGTCAACAGTTCGACCGCGTGCCGGACGCCGGCGCAAATCACGATCGACTCCGGCGACGTGCGCACGCCGCGCGCCCGGGCAAGGTATTCGGCGAGCGCATTGCGAAGTTCGGGCCGGCCACGTGGATCGCCCATCCGCAGCGCCTCGGTCGGCGCATCGGCGAGGGCGCGGCGGGTGGCGGCCACCCATGCGGTGCGAGGAAACTCGGACACGTCCGGAGAGCCGGGCGACAGGTTGTGCGTCGGAACGACGCGGACGCCGCGGGGTGTTGCGGGTATGTCCGCGCCGCTGACGTTCACCACCCAGGTGCCCGCGCCTCGGCGCGACGCGAGCCATCCCTCGGCGACGAGTTCGGCGTAGGCCTCGGCCACAGTGTTGCGGGCCAATCCGAGATCGGTGGCCAGGGTGCGAGAGGGCGGCAGCATGGTGCCGGGTGCCAGGCGGCCCGATCGCACCGCGTCGCGCAGAGCACTGAGCAGCAGGTCACGGGCCCCGCGAGCGCCCGGTGTGATGGTCTGGCGCAGATCGAGGTGCAGGTCGCGGGTCCCCGAATTGGCCCATGAATCCATAGGAATATTGAACCATGTAGATGGGTCTTTCGGTATTAGCGTTGACGGCATGACACAGACACTGGAACCAAAGACCACCGTCGACCGGGTGCAGATCTACAAGACGTCGCCCGAGTTGTACGACGCCATGATGGTGCTGAGCAATGCGGCCGCCAAGGACATCGACGCCGAACTGGGCGAGCTGATCAAGATTCGCGCCTCGCAGATCAACCACTGCGCGTTCTGCCTCGACATGCACACGCGTGACGCCCGCAAGCACGGCGTCAGCGAGCAGAAGCTCGACGTCCTCGCAGCGTGGGAAGAAGCCGGGCAGCTGTTCACCGAACGTGAGCGGGCGGCGTTGGCGCTGACGGAGGCCATCACCGAGCTCGGCAACGGCCACGTCCCCGACGACGTCTATGCAAGCGCCGCAGCCGTTTTCAATGACCGTGAGCTGGGTCAGGTCATCGCGATGGCGGTCACCATCAATGCGTGGAACCGTATCAACGTGACGATCCGCCTCGAACCGCCGCGCCGTTAGGAAGAGCCGACATGACTGCAACCGTGAACAAGCAACGCCGCATCAACCTGAACCGGGTATCGCCCGAGGTTTATGAGGCGATGGTGGTGTTGAACACCGCCGCGGCCAAGGACCTCGACCCGGACCTGGCCGAGTTGATCAAGATCCGTGCGTCGCAGATGAACCACTGCGCGTTCTGCATCGACATGCACACCGCCGACGCCCGCAAGCGCGGCATCGGTGACCAGAAGTTGGCGCTGCTGCCCGCGTGGGAAGAGGCCGAGGGCATCTTCACCGAGCAGGAGCAGGCGGCGCTCGCCTTGACCGAGGAGATGACGGATCTCACTCGCCGCCATGTTTCCGACGAGGTGTATGCCCGTGCGGCGGCGGCGTTCTCCGAGCGCGAGCTCGGTCAGGTCATCGCGATGGCGCTGACCATCAACGCCTGGAACCGGATTGGCGTGACAACGCGGCTGCCGATACCCAAGCGCTAATACCGTCGAGGGATGCAGACCCGGTCCGGTGCGGAGATCGTCGTCAACGGCGACGTCGTGTGCAAGCTGCACCGGCCGGGCACCAACCTACGCGTCCTGGCCACCCGGCTCCGCGTCGCGGCGGAGTCGGATTCGCTGTTATCGCCGTTGGACGTCGTACCGGAGCCGATAGGCGTGCGATGGCGTACCCGGTGGCCGCGCGTGGAAGTCGTTGCGCCACAACCCGAATGTGTGCCGTGGGCCGAAGCAGGGCGGCTGCTGGCGGCACTGCACGGCGAATCGACGACTTTGCGGCTGCCACATGGCTGGCCGCAGCGGCTTAGGCGGATGGTGCGATCCACCGACGACACCGTGGTGCGGCGTGCGGCGGCCAAGCTACCACCCGAGGTGTGGCGGGCCGGCTCACCGGATCGGCCGACGACGCTGGTGCACGGCGACTGGCATCTCGGCCAGCTGGGCCGCCGAGCCGGGCCTTGGGTGCTCATCGACGTCGACGATCTCGGTGTCGGTGACCCGGCCTGGGACCTGGCCCGCCCCGCGGGCTTCTGGGGGGCTGGCCTCATTCCCGATGACGACTGGACCACGTTCCTCGACGCATACCGTGACGCTGGCGGACCGGCCGTGCCAGCTGGTGATCCGTGGCCGGTGCTCGAGCCGTTCGCGCGCGCTGCGGTGGTACAGGCCGCTGCGCACCATCCGGATGACGAACTGTTGCGCGCCGCCTGCGAGCGGATGCTTTAGGTCAGCCCCGACCCGCCGACTCGAGAATCGCGTCGTTGCGTTCGAAGATTGTAAGCAGTGCGTGAATGCTTGTCGCGATATCGCCAAGACGGCTCTGCATCGTTTCCCGTTGCTGAGGTGTCGGCGAGTCGGCCAGTTCGCGCTGGGCCCAGCTCATCTCGTTGGCGTCGTCGATCAGTGCTTGCAGTGCCCGAGTGAGGTCGGGATCGGGTGTTGGTAGTGAAGCTGGAAGCTCGTCGGTGAGCAGGCGAGCGACCTTGGTGCATGCGGCTCTGACTGCCGCCTCGTCCCCATGTTTGAAAGCATCGGTGACTTCATCAAGCGCAGGACCCGACGCCTCAAACACGTCTTCGAGGGCGGTGCCCGGCCCGTCGAGCCATTCGAGCATCGCATCCATTTCTTCCTCGCTCGGCGGCCGCGTGCCCCAGCCCGGTGGCGTTGGTGTCGAGTCCTCGTAGAGCACCTCAAGGTTGTGCATCGCGCCGCGGTCACCGCCGGCGCGGGCGCGCTGATACCAGTGACGGGCCGCAGCGAGATCCGGCGGCTGCATCACCTGTGCGTACAGGTTTCCGAGTGCCGTCATGGCGCCGATGTGGCCGGCGTCGGCGGAACGCTCGAACCACTGGAGAGCCTTAGCGAGGTCAGGTGGCTCGGCGTAGTTCGCCCACACCATTCCGAGCCAGTACATGGCGGCCCGGTGTCCGGCCTCGGCTGCTCGCTCAAAGAGCTCGCGCGCGGCAGGCAGGTCCGGCTCATCCATCGACTTCAGATAGACGATCCCGAGGCCGTACATGGCGTCAGAGTCACCTGCGTCGGCGGCTTGCTGGTAAAAGTGTTGCGCCGCTTCGAGATTCGCCGGGTCGGCGTTCGCGTGGAAGTCTCCTAGCCATTTCATTGCGGCGACGTGTCCAGCGTCGGCTGCGCGCTCATACCAGTGGATCGCTGCATTGAGGTCCGCCGGCTCGATCAAGGCCGCGTGCAGCTCCGCGAGGCCGTACATGCCGTCGCTGTTGCCTGCCTCGGAAGCACGCTCGTACCAAGCGCGGGCCGCGTCGAGATCCGGTGGCTGCGCCTGGTGCGCGTACAGTGCGCCAAGGTTGTTCATGGCGCGGCTGTCGCCGAGGTCGGCGGCGCGTTCGAACCAGCGGCGCGCGGCGTCGAGATCGGGTGGCTCTGTCTGCTGCGAGTTCAGGTACCCGAGCATGTACATGGCGTCGACGTGCCCGGCGTCGGCAGCACGGCGGTACCAGTCGCCAGCCTGCTCAAGATCCGGTGGATCCGTCTGCTGTGAGTACCGATACCCAAGGGCGTACATGGCGTCGCTGTCCTCGGCGGTGGCCTGCTCCGATGAGGCGGGGCCCGCAAGTTGTTTCGCGCGACGGCGCAGTACGCCCATTGCAGCGAAGCCTAGCTAGCTAGAGAAGAACAGCCTGCCGAATCCCTGCTTGCGGTAGTGCTTGTTGCCGCGATGACCCCAACCGGGGCCGTAGTCGTAGCCATGTTGAGCCGGCGGAGGCGGAGGCGGAGGCGGCGCCGCCTGCACGAACCGGTTCTCCATCTGGATGAGCGACTCCAGCTCACCGAAGTCCAGGAAGATGCCTCGGCAGGTATCGCACTGCTCGAGGTGGATGCCATTGCGCTCGTACGTCTTCATGACGCCGGCGCACTTGGGACACAGCAGCGTGTTCCCCGCACCCGGTGACGGAGGGGCCTTCGGTGGTTCGTATGGCGGGATGCTCATATTCCGACAACGGCCGAGCACCCTGCGAAGTGCCTGGGAACTAAAAGGGTGGTGGGTCGGCTTCGTAGCGCGCGCGGTTTTGGGCGCGTTCGTGTTGCACCCGGTAGGCGCGGTCTTGGGTGCGGGTGCGTTTTCGCTTGGGCATGGCCAACCCGCGATGCGGACTGAGTGGTGGGCTGTTGGGCAGGATCAATGTTTCGGTGGGCGACCCGAGTTGGGGGAAGAACTGGGCGCCGAGGGGTTGGGTGGTGTAGGTGCGTCCGCGTGGTGAGGTCCAGCTGATGGTGCCGTCGGGTAGTTGGATCTCGGTCCAGCCGGCCGGTCCGGCGTGAAAGGTTTTGAACAGGTGATGGATTCGGCAGTAGCACTTGGTGTCTGACGGGTGGGTGGGCCCGTGCGGGTAGGGCACGGTGTGGTCGATGTCGCAGCCGATGGCGGGTTGGTCGCAGCCCGGCCAGCGACAGGTCAGATCCCGACACCGCACAAACCGCGCCAGTGCTGCCGAGGGCCGGTACTGCGGTTCGGCGGCCAGATCCTTCGCGCTGGGGACGGGGCGCAGGGAGGCGGTCTTGGCCATCTCCTGAATGGTCGCGGCCGGGATGGCGCCATAGCCGGGCTGATATCCCGGCTTGTCACTGCTGCCTTCGACGGTGGCGGCCTCGGCCAGCACGTTGATCACCACCGGTATGGCCGGCACGTCGGTGCCCGCGGCGGGGCAGTCCGGCTTCCCGCACGTGCACGCCATATGGGTGGCACCTGCGGATAGTGGGCTCAGGGCGTCGGCGCGGCGCTGGGTGGTGGTGCGCGGATCATCCGGGCACACGGTGGCGGCCAGCGCGTTGAGTTTGGCGTCAAAGACGGCCGCATCCGGGCCGCGGACCTCGCCCCAGATCTCGGCCATCCCGTGTTGGCCCGGCCCGACTTCGAGGTGGCGGTCGAGGTCGCGCTGTTTGGCGACGCGCACCGCGTCGGGGTCAAGCTCGAGGACCAGCCAGTCGACCAGTTCGGTGATCTTCTCGCGGGACAGTTTGTTCCAGGCCGGCGCCTTGGCGGCCAGCTGCGCGTCGATGACCGCGAGCGCGTCGTTGTCGTGGACGAGGTCGGTGCGAAAGATGGCTGCGGCGATGACCCGAAAGTCCACCGCACCGGCCGCAAACACCTCGGCCAGTTTGGGGAAGCGTTCGATCAGGGCCCTGCCGTAGCCCATTTGTGAAGACGCGCGCCCGCGGCTGATGCCCAACTCGGCGCCGATCTCGGCGGCGATGGCCTCCCAGTCATCGACACACCAGAAGTCATGTTCGGCATACACCGCCTCCATGCGGCGATGGGTGAACTCGCCGACCGCCAGCAGTTGGCGCGCGAACGCGGCCCGCTCGGCCTGCTGGGCTTCACCCATGGCCGCGAGCAACTCCGGATCACCAGCGCCTTCGAACACATGTTTGATTCTTCCGGCCGGCCCGACATCCCACCACCGCCAAACGCCAGCCTGTGGATGAATTCAGGACTGGGGATAACTACGAGTCAGGGCCCACGGATGTCGGACCCGTGAGGTACCGCTGCACGGTCGGTCCGATCCACGCGACAAGCTCGTCGACGCCAACAGACGCGATGGGTTCGATCCGTAGTTGATAACGCGCGAACGCCAGCCCCATGAGGTGCGAGGCGACCAACTCGACCCGCAACACCGCGTCGTCGACGCCGAATTCTGAAGCCACCCGCTCGGCGACGGGCCCGGCCAGGGTGTCGTGCAGCAGCTTGCGGGCCAGCGGCTGATCGGCAGCCGATCGCCACACTGTCAGTAGGGGCTCGAAGGTGTCGCCCTCGTCCCAGCGCTCGACGAAGCGCCGGACGAGACGTGCGCCTATCCCATCCAAGCCGTCGTCGAGCAGGCCGGCCAGCTCGTGCAGCGGATGCTCCGGAATGTCGATCACCGCAGCGGTGAACAGGCCTTCCTTGTTTCCGAAGAAGTAGTAGACCATCGCGACGTCGACGCCGGCGTCTGCCGCGATCCGGCGCACGGTGGCCTGCTCGTAGCCCTGCTTGAAATGCTCGCGCGCGACTTCGACGATGCGCTGCTTGCTCTGCTGCCCCGTGCGCCAGCGGCCGGTTCTCCGGCTCTCCGCCATGCCCGAAAGCGTACTTCAACACCCGTTGATGTTTGTTCGCGGCAAGCGTAGCGTCGTTCTTGAACAACCGTTGAAGAAGGAGGAATACACGATGGCTCGACGGACACTCTGGTGGCGGCACGTGCTGTCAGTGCTGCTGGCGCCGGCGATGATGACGGTGTTCATTCCGGCCGCGATAGTGTGGCTCACTGGTGTTGATGCACCCGATCTCGGCACCGTGCCGGGTCTGCTACTCGTCACCGCCGGCATTGCGCTGATCGCGGGCGGCCTCGGCATGCTGGTGTGGACCGTGGTGCTGTTCGACCGCGTCGGCGAGGGCACACTCGCGATCGGATCACCCGTCAAACTGGTTGTCCGCGGCCCGTATCGGCACGTCCGCAACCCGATGATGACGGGCGTGTTCTGCATTCAGCTCGGCACGGCAGCGGTGCTGGCATCGCCGTGGCTGCTCGGCTGGTTCGCGTTCTTCTTCACGTGCGTGCTCATCGCGATCCGCACGGTCGAGGAACCGCATCTCCGCCGGCGCTTCGGTGCCGATTACGACGAGTACCGTCGCCACGTTCCGCGCTGGATTCCGCGAATCACGGCATGGGAGCCCAGCAGGGCTTACACCCAATAGGGCACGCGCGCCCGATATTGACGCATCGCGAACGCCGCCATGATCCAACCGATCACAGTCAGCGCCAGCACTACCAGCCAGTGCCGCAACTCCTGATCGGCGCCAAGCAGCGGCGCCCGCACGATGTCGAGGTAATGCAGCAGTGGGTTGAGTTCGACGATCTTCGCGTATGCCCCCGCGCCCTGCTGCTGCAGCGTCGACTCGTTCCAAATGATGGGTGTCATGAAGAACAGCAGCTGCACGAGGGAAAACAGCAGCGGGCTGATGTCGCGGTACCGAGTGGCCAGGATGCCGAAACACAGTGACACCCATACACAGTTGAGCACGATCAGGCCCAGCGCCGGGATCACCGCCAGGTCGGTCCACTTCCACGGCTTGGGATAGATGATCGCGATGACCACAAAGATGATGATGTTGTGCGCGAACAGGATCATCTGACGCCACACCAGTCGGTAGACGTGCACCGACAGCGGCGTCGGAAGTTGTTTGATGAGGCCCTCATTCGCGACGAACACCTCGGCGCCCTCGAGGATCGACGCGTTGATCAGGTTCCAGATGATCAGGCCGAGCGTGACGTACGGCAGGTGTTCGGCGAGCGGCAGCTTGAACAGCTTCGAGTACAGCAGCCCCATGGCGACCGCGGTAGCGCCCGTCGCGATCGTGATCCAGAACGGGCCGAGCACGGAACGGCGGTAGCGCTGCTTGATGTCCTGCCAGCCCAGGTGCAGCCACAGCTCGCGCTTACTGAAGCCGGCGACGAGGTCGCCCCACGCGCGGCTCATCGTGCGTGACTGCGCGGCCGCGTCGGTGAACGTCATTGTGAAGGCCTCTCGAATTTCTCGCGTCGGCCCAAGCGCCGCAACCGAATCCATTCCGCCAGCCCGGCGGGGTCACGACGTGTCACCAAGAAATACCAGCCGAACCGCATCCATTCCTGGAACACCAGTTTCCGCATGCCCGGCATGGACTGCAGATAGCCGCGGTTGCGGTAGGTGAAGAACCGCTTGGTGGCGTCGTCGGGGTACTGCGTATGCATCCGCCCGCCGAGGATCGGCTTGAACTCGTCGCTGCCCTGCGGATGCAGATAGACCGCGTTCAGGCAGGTACCGAACGGCAGCCCCGAGCGCACCAGTCGTCGGTGCAGTTCGGTTTCGTCACCACGCACGAACAGCCGAAGGTCCGGCACTCCGACCGCCTCAAGCGTCGACGCCCGAAACAGTGCCCCGTTGAACAGCGATGCGATCCCCGGCAGCAGATCTTCAGTGCCCGTGCGCAGTTCGCTCACTCGCCGCCGCCACACCAGGCCCCGGCGCAACGGAAACGCCAGTCGCTGCGGATCCGCCATATCGCACACCATCGGCGACACCGCCGCCAGTCCGTGCCGCGAAGCACAGGTCAACAGTGTGCCAAGCACCTCGGAATCCAGTGGCCTGCCGTCGTCGTCGGCCAGCCACACCCAGTCCGCTCCGAGCGATAAAGCATGCAGCATGCCCAACGCGAAACCGCCTGCACCACCGAGGTTTCGGCGCGACCCGAGATAGGTGGTCGCGACCGGCTGGCCGGCCACGATGTCGCGCACCCGTGCGTCGTCGTCGTTGTCGACGACCACCAGATGATCGGGGGCGCGGGTCTGTGCACACACGGAATCCAGCGACTTGGCCAGTTCGTCGGGACGCCGATGCGTGACCACCACCGCGCATACCGACTCAGTCATCGGGCAATGCTGTCTGCTCTTCGCGCGAGGCGCTCATCGCCGTTGCAGGCCAGTCGGCGCTGGAGCCGTCTGTCGGCGACCAATCGCCTCGGTGCTCCTCGAGGACCTCTCGCACGTGGCGCGCCGCGTCCTCGCCCTCGTATGCGCGCACGACGTCCTCGATGCCGCCGGTCATCTTGATCGTGCCGTGGTCGATCCACATCGCGGTCTTGCACAGCCGGGCGAGAAACTCGTTGGAATGGCTTGCGAACACCAGGATCCCGGATCGCTCGACGAGGCTCTGCAGCCGTGTCTGCGCCTTCTTCAGGAACTCGGCGTCCACCGCGCCGATGCCCTCGTCAAGCAGCAGGATCTCCGGGTCGATGCTGGTGACCACACCCATGGCCAACCGCACCCGCATCCCGGTTGAGTACGTACGCAACGGCATCGACAGGTAGTCGCCAAGTTCGGTGAACTCCGCGATCTCATCCACCTTGGCCAGCATCTGCTTTCGCGTCTGACCGAGAAACAGCCCGCGGATGATGATGTTCTCGAATCCAGAGATCTCCGGATCCATCCCGACGCCGAGGTCGAACACAGGGGCCACCCGGCCGGTCACCGAAGCCACGCCGCGGGTGGGCTCGTAGATCCCGGACAGCAGCCGCAGCAGTGTCGACTTCCCCGCGCCGTTGTGCCCGACGAGCCCGACCCGATCGCCGAGTTCGAGAGACATAGTGATGTCCCGCAACGCCTCGATGACCACGACGTTGGATTCGTTGCGTCCGATCGCGCCGCCGGCCTTGCCGAGGAACGCCTTCTTCAGCGAGCGCGTCTTCGCGTCGAAGATCGGAAACTCCACCCACGCGTTGTGGGTCTCGATGTGCGGAAGGGACAACGGAACCTACAGGTACTGACCGGTCCCCGGGCCGCCGCGCTGTCCGGGCGCCGCCACACCGGGCGGTAACTGCCGCATCTGCTCCAGCTGCTGACGGGCCGCCATCTGCTGGGCGAACAGCGCGGTCTGGATGCCGTGGAACAGGCCCTCGAGCCAGCCGACCAACTGAGCCTGGGCAATCCGCAATTCGGCGTCCGACGGAACGGCGTCCTCGGTGAACGGCAGCGTCAGCCGCTCGAGTTCGTCACGCAGTTCCGGCGCCAACCCATCCTCGAGCTCGCGGATGCTGGTGCGGTGGATCTCACGCAGCCGGTTGCGGCTCGCGTCGTCCAGCGGAGCGGCGCGCACCTCCTCCAGCAGCTGCTTGATCATGGTGCCGATCCGCATCACCTTCGCCGGCTGCTCGACCAGATCGGTCAACGACTTGCCATCGGCGTCCGCGTCGAGAGCCGCGCTCGCGTCGCTGCCGATGATCTCGATGTTGTCGTCGTCGGTGTTGGCAGTCATTTTTCCTCTCCGCGCCATTCGTAGATGCGGGCCTCGCCGTTGTCGTAGATCTTCTCCCACGACCGCGACCTATCTAGCGACACTAGCCCGTCGGGCATGACGAACCCGCGGACCACCGGTGTGCTCGTCACCACGTACCGGATGTTGAGCGCCTTGACCGCCTCGGCCACCCGCTTGTCGGTGTCGGCGTCGTCGGCGTAGGCCCAGAAGATGAACCGGTGGTAACCCGGACCCTGCTGCACCGGGTAGTCGTAGTGAGTCCACAGCGGATGTAGCCCGGCGGCGGCGTACATCCACGCTGTGCCGTCGGTGTTCGCGTCGCCGATCAGGGTGTCGCGCGCCCCCGGCAACGTGGCCAGATACGCCCACGCCTCCAGGTCCTTGGAGTCGACGATCACCCTGTCGTACTTCTCGCCGAACAGAAACTGGGCCCGCGGTAGATACGCGAGCCCGATGCCGATACTGACGGCCACCACGATGGCGGCCGTAGCCGCGTTCCAGGCCCGTGGACTGCCCCTTCCGACCAGCCGGCGCCCGCCTGCGACGACAACCGACGCCAGCGTGAACACGCCGATGCCGACGGCCGCGGTGAGCAGCATCGTGACCACCGCCGACAGTCGCCGCGGGTCGCTGTAGAACAAGTCGCTGAACTTGCCGGTGAGCTCCCCGATGGGGCCGCCGAACGGCGCCGACGAATGCACGATCGACACCACCAGCAGGAACCAGGCCGCCAGCGGCCACCAGACCCGTCGGTAAATCAGGACGACCCCGCCGACGGCGGCCAAGATGATGAGCACCCACTGGATCGGGAAGTCGTTGAGATGCCGGGTGTGCTGCACGACTGCGTCGATCAGTCCGCGCTTCTTGCCCTCGTGCGTGACGAACGCGTGCCCGACGATGATCTCGGCCTGCCGCAGCACGCCCAAAAACTGCGGCAGCAGCAGTGCCACCGTCGGAATCGCAATGAGCAGCAGATTGACGAAGTCGGCGACGCGGCCCCGGACGGGATGCCACAGCGCGTCGAACAACCACCACGCAGCCACGAACAGAACGGTCACCACGCCACCGGTGATGTGCACCGAGAACACGCCGAGCAGCGCCAGCACCGCAAGCGGAATACGGTCGCGGTGCCGCAGCGCGGACACCACCAGCACCATGGTCGGGACGGCGACGCCGTAGGCGGCGAGGTTGGGCATCGAGGCCGTGTCGAACTCGATGTAGGGGAGCGCGGTGAACGAACCCGACAGTGCGGCTGCGGCGGCGGCGGCGCCGGCCGTACGCCACTCGTCGGTTCGGGTGCGCAGCAGGTGCCACGTCAGAGTCGCGGCGCTGACCGGGAACAGCCAGACCGAAGCGGCCACTGAGTTCAGCGTGTACGCAGTGGTCGGTGCGGCGCCGGTGAGTTGGCTGAACACCGCTGCCACAGCGTGAAACGTCGACGGGTAGTACAGCGCTTCACGGGTCTCGACGTTGCGCAGCTCGCCCATGTGGGTCGGCGAGGCCTGTCCGGTGTCGAGGATGAAGCGAATCGTGTTGGCGTGCCAGACCGAATCCCAGTTACTCGGAATGGATTGCCAATTCGGCATCCCGCGAATCGCCGCCAACCCGATCAGCAAGGCGCCCAACAGGACACCTGCCGCCAACACTAGCGCGGGACCGCGGGCTACCGCGCGGGTCTCTGCGTCGACGTCGCGAACACGGGCGAGCGCGATCCGCAAACACCACGCGGCAGCTGTCGCGACGGCCAGAGCAAACAATGCGGTCCATCCGTTCCACGGGACACCAAGTGCGCCAAACGGAACGATGGCCAACGCCACGACGCCGTAGGTCAGCGCCGGACCAACCGCAACCGCGGCGGGCCAAGTTAGCCGACCGACACGTGCGAAGATTGCCCCGGGGATCACCAGCAAAAACAGTGCGATTAGCACTCCGAACCCCAAGCTCACTGGACTAGTATGGCTGCCCAGGTGACCCGGTCCGGGCACGGCATGGGCAGCGACAGGGCACGGCCGGGCATCGGCCAAGATCGTGTCGGTTTGTGAAAATCACAGACGCTCTAAGGTGGGCTCGCATGGCATACGACGTCGCCCGGGTGCGTGGTCTGCATCCGTCTTTGGGCGATGGGTGGGTGCACTTCGACGCGCAGAACGGCATGCTGCTGCCCGATTCCGTGGGCAGAGCGGTATCGACCGCTTTCCGCGGATCGATGCCGACCCCGATAGGACCCCATCCGTCGGCGCAACGCAGCGCCGCGGTGCTCGAAGCAGCGCGCCAGGCAATCGCCGATCTGGTCAATGCGGACCCGCGGGGTGTGGTGCTCGGCGCCGACCGCGCGGTCTTGCTGACGTCTCTGGCCGACGCGTCGTCGTCGCGGGTCGGCCTCGGCTACGAGGTGGTGGTGACCCGGCTCGATGACGAGGCGAACATCGCGCCGTGGCTGCGCGCGGCGAATCGCTATGGCGCCAAGGTGAAGTGGGCCGAGGTCGACATCGAGACCGGTGAACTGCCGACCTGGCAGTGGGAGGGTCTGATCACGCGGTCGACGCGGTTGGCCGCAATCGCCTCTGCCTCTTCGACGTTGGGCGCGGTCACCGACCTGCGGGCGGTGACGAAGCTCGTGCACGAGGGCGGCGGATTGGTGGTCGTCGATCACTCCGCCGGCGCGCCGTACCGGCTGATCGACATCGACGAAATCGATGCCGACGTGGTCGCGTTGAATGCGGTGGCATGGGGTGGTCCGCCGATCGGCGCGCTGGTCTTCCGTGACCCGTCAATGATCAACTCGTTCAGCTCGGTCTCGCTGAACCCGTATGCGACCGGCCCCGCGCGACTCGAGGTGGGCACACACCAATTCGGCTACCTCGCAGGCGTCGTCGCCAGCATCGAGTATTTGGCTGGGCTCGACGAGTCTGCGCAGGGGTCGCGGCGCGAACGCCTTTCGGTGTCAATGCAATCGGCGTCGACGTACCTGAACCGGGTGTTCGACTACCTGCTGGTCTCGCTGCGCTCCCTGTCCGCGGTGATGGTGATCGGCAGGCCGGATGTGCATATTCCAGTGCTGAGTTTCGCGGTCAGCGACGTGCCGGCCGAGCGGGTGGTGCAGCGGCTGGCCGACAACGGCGTCCTGGCGATCTCCAATGTCAGCTCGCGTGTGCTGGATGTCCTCGGAGTCAATGACGTGGGTGGCGCGGTGACCGTTGGGCTGGCGCACTATACGACGACCGCGGAGGTCGACCAGTTGGTGCGCGCCTTGGCCTCGCTCGGCTAGTCGGCCACGCGCAGAAGAATCTTCCCGGATACCTCGCCCGAGTTCAGCAGCTCGTGTGCTGCCCCGGCCTGTTCGATCGGGAATTCGGCGCCGACGATCGGGCGCACTTGACCGTCAGCGATCATCGGCCACAAGTTGGCGACCACTTCGGCGACGATGTCGCTCTTGCTGCCGGCACCACTGACCGGACGCGACCGCAGCGCGGTGGCGATCACGCCGGCGCGCTTGCCGAGCAGCTTGCCGATGTTGAGTTCGGCCTTCACGCCGCCCTGCAGCCCGATGATGATCAACCGGCCCCCGTCGGCGAGAGCGTCGACATTGCGGTCGAGGTATTTGGCTCCCATGATGTCGAGGATCACGTCGGCGCCGCCTGCGCTGCGTACTCGCTCCACGAAGTCCTCGTCGCGGTAATTGATGGTGATTTCGGCGCCCAGCTCGCTGCACAGGTCGAGTTTGTTCTGCGCCCCAGCGGTTACGGCGACCCTGGCGCCGAGCGCGCGTGCCACCTGGATGCCGTGCGTGCCAATGCCGCTGGCGCCGCCGTGGATCAGGAGAAGTCGACCGGCCGACAGGTGGGCGGTCATCATCAGATTCGACCAGACCGTGCACGCCACTTCCGGCAGTGCGGCGGCGTGATGCAGCGGCACATCGGCGGGAATCGGCATCACCTGGCCGGCGGGGACTGCGACGAATTCCGCGTAACCCCCGCCTGCCAGCAAAGCACAGACTTGTTGCCCGACGACCCAATCGACGACTTCGTCACCGACCTTGGCGATCGTTCCCGACACCTCGAGCCCGAGGATCTGGCTGGCCCCGGGAGGGGGCGGATAGTTGCCCGCGGCTTGCAGTAGGTCGGCGCGGTTGACACCCGCCGCACTTACCTTGATGAGGACTTCGCTGTCGCCGGGTTCAAGATCGGGGATTTCTTGCCAGGTGAGCTGATCGGCTGCTTCGGCCACGATCGCGCGCATTGGGGTAACCCTACTATGCGTTGAAAGCAGTCTGGATTTCTCACCCGGAGCAATGCTTGCCTGCTCTACTATAGCGAAATGGAGGGGATCATTGCCGGGCGTACTGCCAGTGACATGCCTGGTTTAGATATCGCTGAGCAGAGGTCGTGGCAAAACTTCCTCGACTCAGCGTTGAGGATGTACGCGACCCTTAACCGGTCGCTGGTGGACGCACATCATCTGACGCTGAATGACGTGCGGCTGCTCGACATTTTGGACAAGTCCGCGACCGGCTCGGCGCGCATGGGGGATCTCGCCGACGGGCTGATGTCATTGCCGAGCCGGGTGACCCGGCAGATCCGGCGCTTGGAATTGCAGGGCCTGGTGCGCCGCGGTGCCAGCCCTGATGACGGCCGGGGCGTGCTGGCCTCAATCACCGACGAAGGGCGTGTCGCGGTGACCGAGGCGATGCTGACGTATGGCCAGGGGGTTCGCGCGCATTTCCTCGGCAGATTGTCTCGACCGCAGATCGCCGCGATGGGCGAGAACTGCCGTCGCATCAGCGTCGGGCTCAAGGGAACCCCGTCGGCCGCGAAGGTCGGCAGGGTCTAGACCCCTTAGGCTTACACGCGGTGGCGTGGCAGAGCGGCCTAATGCACTCGCCTTGAAAGCGAGAGACGGCTAACACCGTCCGGGGGTTCAAATCCCTCCGCCACCGCAGGCTATTCGCCGGTGAACTGCGGCGGCCGCTTCGCGAACGTCGCGGTGATGCCCTCGGTCAGGTCCTT
>DASRJA010000163.1:0-2492 GCA_035649695.1 Mycobacterium sp.
GTGGGCGTTGATGAAGGTCGCGGCCTACGAGGTCGCGCGGACGGGTGCGCGCAGCGCGAACCCGATCAACGTCAGGACGATCCCGAGGACGACCGCCATGGCCGCGACCCCGAAGGCCACGACCGAGGTGAACAGGGAGGCCTGCAGGAACGCGGAGTCCATCGCGGTCGCACGCTTCGGGTCGTCCTGGGCGAGCTCGGCGTAGGTCTTTCCGCCCGTGATCGCCTTGGTGTGATGGTCGATGATGTCCGCCTGGCAGTACGCCGAGATCGGGCCGTTCACGTCGTCGCCCGCGGCACAGTTGGCGTCATCGGCAACCGTGATCTTCTGGTCGGCCAGCGTGGTGGAGACGACCACCCACGTGACCACCCCTGCGATCGCCATGATGATGCCGACGAGGATGGCCGTGATCGATGCGGTCGTGCGCATGTCCGTTCTCCCATCTGCGCTTTCAAGAGCAACATCGAGCCGCTGAACGCAGGTCCACTGCACATCGGTGGCAGATCCGCCGGATCACCCACAACGGATGAGGTGCAGCCGCTCCGCGGGGTGCAACGTCGTCGGCCAGGCCGGCGACCACGCGCAGGAGGCCCTGTGGACGTTCTCGACATCGCACGCTGGCAGTTCGGCATCATCACCGTCTACCACTTCCTGTTCGTCCCGATCACGATCGGCCTGTCCGCGGTCATCGCCGGCATGGAGACCGCCTGGGTGCGCACCGGTAAGCAGGAGTACCTCCGCCTGACGAAGTTCTTCGGGAAGCTGTTCCTGATCAACTTCGCGATCGGCGTCGTGACCGGCATCGTGCAGGAGTTCCAGTTCGGCATGAACTGGTCCGACTACTCGCGGTTCGTCGGCGACATCTTCGGTGCGCCGCTCGCCGTCGAAGGACTGTTGGCATTCTTCCTGGAGTCGACGTTCCTCGGACTCTGGATCTTCGGGTGGGACAAGCTGCCGCGCGGCCTCCACGCCACCACCATGTGGCTCGTGCACCTCGGCACGCTCTTCTCGTCGTGGTTCATCCTCGCGGCGAACTCCTGGATGCAGCACCCGGTCGGCTACCGGTTCAACCCCCGCAGCGGCAGGGCCGAGCTGATCGACTTCTGGGCGGTGATGTTCAACAAGGTGCAGCTCGTGACCTTCCCGCACGTCGTCCTGGCGGCGTACATGACCGCGGGCGCGTTCGTGGCCGGAGTCGCCGCCTGGCTCTACGCGCGCAAGGAGCACGTCGCCGACCAGCCGCTCTACCGCAAGGCGATCCGCATCGGTGCGATCGTCGCGCTCGTCGCCGGCCTCGGCGTCGCGATCACAGGTGACGCGCAGGGCAAGATCATGACCGAGGTGCAGCCGATGAAGATGGCGGCCGCAGAAGCGCTGTACGAGAGCGAACAGCCCGCGTCCTTCTCCATCTTCACCGTCGGCACCCCGGACGGCAGGAGCGAGAAGTTCGCGATCAAGATCCCGAACCTGCTGTCGTTCCTCGCCACCGGCACCTGGGACGGCAAGGTCGAGGGCATCAACGACCTGAGGGCGACGTACGAGCGGCAGTTCGGGCAGGACCCGGGCGCGGCGTACTACAGCCCCGGCGACTACGTGCCGTACATCCCGGTGACCTACTGGACGTTCCGATTCATGATCGGTGTCGGCCTCCTGGCCGCCGCAGGCGCCGCGCTGATCCTCTGGCTGACCCGCAAGGGACGCACGCCGACCAGCCGCTGGTTCGGGCTGATGGCGCTGAGCATCCCGGTGCTGGCCGTCTTCGGCAGCTCGTTCGGCTGGATCTTCACCGAGATGGGACGCCAGCCCTGGGCCGTGTTCGGCCTGATGACCACCGCGAACGGCGTCTCGCCCAGCGTCAGCACGTTCGAGGCCGCCACGTCCGTCATCGTGCTCACGGTGCTGTACGCCGTGCTGGCGGTCATCGAGCTCGGCCTGCTGGCGAAGTACATCCGCAAGGGCGCGGAGCCTTTTGTCGAACCGCCGGACCCCAGCCTGCGGGGACCGCAGGACGACGACCAGCCGCTGACGTTCGCCTACTGAGGAGACCGCGATGGAGCTCACCACCGTCTGGTTCATCCTGATCGCGGTCCTCTGGATCGGCTACTTCACCCTCGAAGGGTTCGACTTCGGGGTCGGCATGCTGCTGCCGGTGCTGGCGCGCGACGACACCGAGCGCCGGGTCATGATCAACACGATCGGCCCCGTCTGGGACGGCAACGAGGTGTGGGTGCTGGTCGCCGGCGGGGCCACGTTCGCGGCGTTCCCCGAGTGGTACGCCACTCTCTTCAGCGGTTTCTACCTGCCGCTGCTCCTGATCCTGGTCGCACTCATCGTGCGCGGTCTGGCGTTCGAGTACCGGCACAAGCGCGCAGAGGCGCAGTGGACTGCCGGGTGGGACCGGGCCCTGGTCGTCGGATCGTTCGTGCCGGCGGTGCTGTGGGGCGTCGCGTTCGCGAACATCGTGCACGGCGTGCCGATCGACGCCGACAAGG
>DASRJA010000164.1:0-2938 GCA_035649695.1 Mycobacterium sp.
ACAGTGGACGGCCGTCATCACTACCCGCAGGACATCGAGGCCACCACAGCGGCTGCCTCGTCGATGGTGAGGCGCGGATATGTCACGGCATTCTCCACGGACGACGGTCTGGTCATCATCGCCGAACGGGCTTCGGGAACCCGCCGCGCCGACCCGGCCCCGGCGGTCGAAGCCATCCGCGCGGCAGTGTCGAACGTCCACGGCCTCACCGTCTCCGACATCCGCTTCGTACCTGCCGGGGCGATCCCGCGCACGACGAGCGGAAAGCTCGCTCGACATGCGTCGCGCACCGAGTACCTTCGCGGCGAGCTCGGCTGAGGCCCCGGCCTACAGTCCCGAATGCGACTGCGTCCGCCGCGCACCACCAACCACGATGTCGTTTTTCCGCCAGTGATGTCGGTGGGCTCGTGTAATTGTCGATGCATGCACGAAGATTTCGACCGCTGCTACCGGGCCGTCCAGTCCAAGGACGCCCGGTTCGACGGCTGGTTCGTCACCGCCGTGCTGACCACGAAGATCTACTGCAGGCCCAGCTGCCCGGTCCGCCCGCCGTTCGCCCGCAACATGCGGTTCTATCCGACGGCCGCGGCCGCACAACAGGCCGGCTTCCGGGCCTGCAAGCGGTGCCGGCCCGACGCATCGCCGGGTTCACCGGAGTGGAATGTGCGCGGCGATGTCGTAGCCAGGGCGATGCGGCTGATCACCGACGGCACCGTTGACCGGGAGGGTGTGACCGGTCTGGCGGCGCGCGTCGGCTACACCACCCGCCAGCTCGAGCGGCTGCTGCAGGCTGAGGTCGGTGCCAATCCCCTGGCGTTGGCCAGGGCGCAGCGCAGCCAGACCGCCCGCGTATTGATAGAGACGACGGAGTTGCCGTTCGGCGACGTCGCGTTCGCCGCGGGCTTCTCGAGCATCCGCCAGTTCAACGACACGGTCCGCACGGTGTGCGACCTGACGCCGACGGCCCTGCGCCAGCGTGCTCGTGCCCGGTTCGGACGTGGCGGACCCGCCGCCACAGGTGCCTTGTCGCTGCGGCTGCCGGTGCGGACGCCGTTTGCGTACGAGGGATTGTTCGGCCATCTCGCGGCGAGTGCCGTGCCAGGCGTCGAGGAAGTGCGCGACGGCGCGTATCGACGGACGCTTCGGCTACCCAACGGCAACGGAATCGTCAGTCTCACACCGCAACCCGACCACGTGCAGTGCCAGTTGGTGCTGGACGATTTCCGTGATCTGTCCAGTGCGATCGCGCGGTGCCGGCGCCTGCTCGACCTCGACGCGGACCCCGAGGCTGTCGTCGATCTGTTGAGCGCCGATCCGGATCTGACCGCGCTAGTGGCCAAGGCGCCCGGGCAACGGATTCCGCGGACGGTCGACGAGCAGGAGCTTGCCGTGCGGGTGGTGCTCGGCCAGCAAGTATCGTTGAAGGCCGCGCGCACTCATGCCCGGCGCATCGTGACCGCCTACGGCCAGCCGGTAGCCGACGCCAATGGCGGTCTGACACATGTCTTTCCGGCGGTCGAGCACCTCGCCGAGATCGATCCGGCGCATCTGGCATTCCCGAAGTCGCGCCAGCGCTCGCTGACCACGCTGATCACCGCGATGGCGAACGGCGATGTGGTGCTGGACGCCGGCTGCGAGTGGAACAGTGCACGCGAGCAGCTGCTTGCGCTGCCGGGCATCGGCCCGTGGACCGCCGACGTGATAGCGATGCGCGGCCTCGGTGACCCCGACGCGTTCCCGGTGAGCGATCTCGGTGTTCGGTTGGCGGCCACGCAGCTGGGACTGCCCGGCGACGCTCGGCCATTGACCGAGCGCAGTGGACGGTGGCGGCCCTGGCGGTCATATGCGACGCAGCACTTGTGGACGGCTCTTGATCATGCGGTCAACGAATGGCCGCCGAAGGAGAAGTGATGGTGGGACTGCAATTTCGGTCGATGGATAGCCCCGTCGGGCTGTTGACGCTGGCAGGCAAGGACGGGCGATTGATGCATCTCCGGATGGTCGACCAGACCTACGAGCCGAGCCATGATGGGTGGGAAGCCGACGACGAGGCGTTCCCCGAAGCCGTCGAACAGCTCGATGCGTACTTCGCCGGCGATTTGATTGAGTTCGATCTTGATCTTGATCTGGTCGGCACTGGATTCCAGCGGCGGGTCTGGGAGGCGCTGTTGACGATTCCCTACGGCGAGACTCGGTCGTACGGCGAGATCGCCCGGCAGATCGGGTCACCGGGGGCGTTTCGCGCCGTCGGATTGGCGAACGGCCACAATCCAATTGGCATCATCGTCCCATGCCATCGCGTGATCGGATCGAATGGCAGCCTTACTGGATATGGCGGCGGGCTCGATCGGAAAAGGGCGTTGCTCGAATTAGAGAAAAGCCGCATCGCGCCCGCACTATTCGATTGAACAATGCAATAAAAATGCCTCTGCCCTCCAATCGAAATTGGAGGGCAGAGGACTTAAATTGTGTTCGGCGGTGTCCTACTTTTCCACCCGGGTTGGGTAGTATCATCGGCGCTGGCAGGCTTAGCTTCCGGGTTCGGGATGGGACCGGGCGTTTCCCTGCCGCTATGGACCGCCGTAACTTTATTCACTTGTCGAAGTGCCCCAGTGTGGGTGGGGAGGTTTGTGTTATTGGTGGTGGGGTGCAGTGGATGACTGCTGTGGATGTTGTGTGTGGTTGCGAGGTTTTGTGGGTAAGTTTTCGGCCGGTTAGTGCCAGTTCCCTGTCGTATTACTACGGTTATAGGTCTGGTCTATTGATCCCGTGGTCTGCGGGGGGCCTTATCCCACTGAATGGGTGAGAAGCCTGGTCTTGGAGGGGGTTTCCCGCTTAGATGCTTTCAGCGGTTATCCTGTCCGAACGTGGCTATCCAGCGGTGCCCCTGGTGGGACAACTGGTGGACCAGAGGTTCGTCCGTCCCGGTCCTCTCGTA
>DASRJA010000165.1:0-2531 GCA_035649695.1 Mycobacterium sp.
CACCGCCGACAACGACCCGGACGCCATCGCCCGCGCTGTCTCGTCGATCATCAGCAGGCCGGAACGGCTGCGCCGCAACAGCGCCCGCCGGCGCGCCGAGCAGTTCACCTGGCCGCGCGCCGCCGCGGGCATGCTCAACGCGCTGGGCGCAGGCTAGCCGCCGCGCTACCTTGGCCGGGTGGCCGAGGACACCGAACGCGCGAGAAGCCTGTGGTTCGCCCTTCTGCTCACCCTGGCCAACGGTTTCCTCGACGCCCACACCTACATCGCCCGCGGCGGGGTCTTCGCCAACGTGCAGACCGCCAACGTGATCTTCGGCGCCATCGACACCTCGAAACGGGAGTGGGTGTTGGCGCTGGCGCACCTGTGGCCGCTTCTTGCCTTCATCGCGGGGGTCGGACTGGCGTCATTCATCAAGGCTGGGCGCGTCGAGCGCATCGTGCCGAAACCGCTGCGATGGACGATGGCTGTCCAGGCCGTCGCGCTCGCGATCATCGGCTTCGTGCCGGCATCAGTGCCGCACAGCTATGTGACGGTGCCGATCTCGTTTCTGGCGGCAATGCAGATCGGGCTGTTCCGCAACATCGGCGAGCTCGTCTACCTACCCGTCGCCACCACCGGTAACTTGATGCGGTTCGTCGAGGCGGGATACGACGGGTTCGTCGAGAAGCATGCGGAGTCACGCCGGGCGTTCGGCGTGTACGGCTCGCTGATCCTCGCGTTCGCTGTCGGCGCGCTGGTCGGCGCTATCGCCAGCCGGGCGTGGGGAGTACACGCGATCTGGCTGCCCGCCGGATTCCTCGCGATCACCCTGTGCCTGTTCATCATCGATGAACGGCACCTGCGATGAACTACCATCCAGGCATGATCCGGTCGCCGATCGTCCTCACCGCAGCGGTGGCGGTGGCCCTCGCCGGAACGGCTGCCGTGGCTCGCGCCGAACCAAGCCCACCGCCGTGCGCATACACACTGTCGCCGCCCCAGGTCGTGCAGCTTTCCGGCACCAACGTGGTCACGGCGACGCTGTCGCCAGCCGCGTGTGACCGTTCCGTCGCGTATCTGACCGTCGCGTGCGTGCAGCTGCAGGGCAGTGACGGTCCGGGCCAATGCGCGCAGCAGAATGGCCTTCTGACGGCGCAGGTGTTCTACCAGCCGTATCGGCCCGGAGCAACGTACGTCGCCACCGGCAGGGGATGCGCTACGACCGGCAACCCGCCGCAGCCCGTCTGCCAGCCGATGGGCCCGCTGACCGCGACACTGTAAACGATTAGGCCGTGAGGTACCGCACGTCGGGGCCCGGGTCAAAGCGGTAGCCCCGACCACGGATCGTGGTCAGCACCCTCGCGTGCGGGCCGAGCTTGGCGCGTAGCCGCCGGACATGCGTATCCACCGTCCGAAGCGACACGTCGCCGCCCGGCGCCCGGTCGTGCCACACCTCGCGCATCAGTTCGGCGCGTGACACCGGGCGCCGCGGCCGCGCCGCCAGGTAGCACAGCAGCTCGAACTCGCGGTAGGTGAGCCGCACCCGCTCACCGTCGATGCGCACCTCGCGGTGAAACCGGTCGATCGTCAAACCGGTTGACCAGTCCGCGGCCGCCTTCATTGACGGGCCAGCTGATACCACCGCCTTGCGCGCCCGCACCCCTGGCACCGACTGCGCGATCAGCCTACCGAACTCGTCAGCCAATTGCGCTGTGCGACTTGGTAATTCCGCCGAACCAGCGGGGACGTCCAGGACAAGGACCACCCGGACGGTGTCAGCAGGTGGCCTCGCGGGCCGCGCTGCGCCTTGGTACACCCGTTCACTGTCGCGACCCGGCAACGGCCCGAACAGGGTTTAGGTCGGCCTGAGCGCAACTCAGAACGCCGCCAGCACCTGCCCGGCGTAGGTGCTCGTGATGAACTCGCGGGTGGACTCGCAGTTCAACGCCTCTGCGAGCGCCCGAACACCGATGCTCTCGCAATTGTCTGCCCGCGCCACCAGGTACTCCGCGTACGCCGGATTGCCGCGATCGCAGTACAGCGCGCTGCCGGTGTCGACGCCCCACTCCATCGCCTGGTTGCCGAACAGGAACACCAAGTCGAAATCCTCGCGCACGTCGCCGAGCAGCCAGCTGGTCAGCTCCTTGAACACCAGCCGGCGCGGATTCGACCGCACATCGCCGACGCTGACCAGGCCTCTGCGCGCGGGCGCGCATTCGATCAGCCCCAGCTGGTTGAGCATCACCAACGACCGGTCCACGTTCACTGGATCCGACGGCAGCGCGACCTCGGCATAGTCGGGAATCGCGTCGAGATCGGGTATCGACGAGGAGTACAGCCCGAACGGCTCGATGTGCACCGGCGCCACCGGCACCAGCCTGTTGCCGGTGCGACGGTTGAAATCGTCGAGGAACGGCAGGTACTGAAAGAAGTTCGCATGCAACCGACGGGCGATAAGCAGGTCGTTGGGCTCGTCGAAGCTTTCGAAGATGACGATCTGCAGGTCGATGTCGCAGACGGCCAGCGCTTCACGCACGAAGTCGAGGATC
>DASRJA010000166.1:0-2917 GCA_035649695.1 Mycobacterium sp.
AGCCGATCCTCGAGGCCACGGAGACGATGCAGGTCGCCACCGGCATCGTCAACATCTGGTCGGCAGACGCGAACGAAGTCGCGTCCTCGTATCACCGCATCGAAAAGGCCTTTCCCGGACGCTTCCTGCTCGGCATCGGAGTCGGCCACCCCGAGAACACACAGGAGTACCGCAAGCCCTACGACACGCTCGTCGAGTACCTCGACGTGCTCGATGCCAAGAAGGTGCCGACCAGTCGTCGGGTCGTGGCCGCGCTGGGCAAGAAGGTGCACGAGCTGGCGGCAAAGCGCAGTGCGGGTTCGCACCCGTACCTGACGACGCCGGAGCACACGGCGCAGGCACGCGAATGGATCGGGCCGACGGTGTATTTGGCGCCCGAGCACAAGGTGGTGCTGACCACAGACGCCGAGGAAGCCCGCGCGATCGGCCGCAAGACCGTCGACTTCTATCTGAACCTGAGCAATTACCTCAACAACTGGAAGCGGCTCGGCTTCACGGACGAGGACATCGCGAAGCCCGGCAGCGACAAGCTGATCGACGCGGTGGTCGCGCACGGGAGCGGTGACGACGTCGCCAAGCGGCTCAACGAGCATCTGGACTCGGGTGCCGATTCGGTATTGATCCAGGTGCTTGGCGGCAAGGACAAGCTGTTGCCGACGCTGACCGAATTGGCGCGTCCGCTTGGCCTGAAGGGCTGACCGGACCACGACCGCTACGGTGGGTTCATGCGGTTGCTGGTCACCGGCGGAGCGGGGTTCATCGGCGCTAACTTCGTGCACGGCATCGTGCGCGAGCACCCCGACGACCGCGTGACGGTGCTCGATGTGCTGACCTATGCGGGCAGCCGCGAATCACTGGCCCCGGTCGCAGATGACATCCGGCTGGTGCAGGGTGACATCACCGATGCCGAGTTGGTGTCCAAGCTCATCGCCGAGGCCGACGCCGTCGTGCATTTCGCCGCCGAGACCCACGTCGACAACGCCCTGGCCAATCCAGAGCCGTTCCTGCACGCCAACGTCGTCGGCACCTTCACGGTGTTGGAGGCGGTGCGCGCACACGGTGTGCGGTTGCATCACGTGTCGACCGACGAGGTGTACGGCGACTTGGAACTCGGTTCTGCGCAACGGTTCACCGAGTCGACGCCGTACAACCCATCGAGCCCGTACTCGTCGACCAAGGCAGCGGCCGACTTGCTCGTACGCGCATGGGTGCGGTCCTACGGGGTGGCCGCAACGATATCGAACTGCTCAAACAACTACGGGCCGTATCAACACGTGGAGAAGTTCATCCCCCGCCAGATCACCAATGTGCTGTCCGGGCGGCGGCCGAAGCTCTACGGCAACGGCGCGAACGTTCGTGACTGGATCCATGTCGACGACCACAACAGCGCGGTGTGGCGGATCATCGCCGACGGCCAGGTCGGCCGCACGTATCTCATTGGCGCAGAAGGAGAACGGGACAACCTGTCGGTGATGCGAACCATCCTTCGGCTGATGGGCCGTGACCCCGACGACTTCGACCACGTCACCGACCGGGCCGGCCATGACTTGCGGTACGCGATCGACCCATCACCGCTGTACCACGAACTCGGCTGGGGCCCAAAGCACACCGATTTCGAAGAAGGCCTGCGTGCCACCATCGAGTGGTACCGCGACAACGAATCCTGGTGGCGCCCACTGAAAGACGCGGTCGAGGCCGGCTACGAGGAGCGCGGCCAGTGAAAGCCCGCGAATTGAGCGTCCCCGGCGCATGGGAAATCACCCCACAGGTGCACACCGACTCGCGTGGCCTGTTCTTCGAATGGTTCACCGATTCGGGGTTCACCGAGTTCGCCGGACACCGGCTCGATCTGCGCCAAGCCAACTGCTCGGTGTCGTCGGCCGGCGCGTTGCGGGGTGTGCATTTCGCGCAGTTGCCGCCGAGCCAGGCGAAGTACGTCACCTGCCTGACCGGCTCGGTGTTCGACGTGATCGTCGACATTCGGGTCGGCTCACCGACATTCGGGAAATGGGACGCGGTGGTGCTCGACGATCAACATCGCCGTTCGGTCTACCTCTCCGAGGGCCTGGGCCATGCGTTCCTGGCGCTGGAGGATGATTCGACGGTGATGTACCTGTGCTCGGCGGAGTATGACCCGGGTCGCGAGCACACCATCAACGCGCTCGACCCCGCGTTGGACATCGCGTGGCCCGCTGGAGTCGACCAGCCGATTCTCTCCGACCGCGACCGCGACGCGCCCAGTCTTGCGCAGGCGCAATCCGCGGGTCTGCTGCCCACGTGGGAAGAGACGCAGGCGTTCGTCGCCAAACTGCGATCTCACATTTGATCGTCCGCCCGCGTCTACCAGGTGTGAACCGAATCGATGTGCAGTTCGACGTTGCGGGCGACGCGTGCGCCGCATGGAAGTACGAGCCTGAGACGACGGACTCGGACGACGCGCCGATCGTAGTGATGGCGCATGGACTCTCCGGTACCCGACGTGATCGACTGGGGGCGTTCGCCGAGCGTTTCGCACAGCGCAACTGCTTCGCGCTCGTCTTCGACCACCGTGGATTCGGAGACAGCGGCGGTACTCCAGATCTGTTCGAGCCCGGGCGTCAGCTCGAAGACTGGCGGCACGCGATTGCGTTCGCCCGTCGACGGGCCGGCGTCGATGCGAAACGCGTTGTCACATTTGGATCCTCGATGGGTGGCGGCAACGCACTGGCGGCGGCCGTCCACGATGGCGAGGTGGCGGCGGTAATCAGCCAGGTGCCGTTCCTGGACATTCGCCAGGCATATCGGGCGAAGCCGCGCGTTCGCGCGAGGATGATGCTCGCCGCGAGCCGCGGTGAGTACATGCCGGCGGTGGGCCAGCCTGACGAAGCGGCATTCATCAACGCACCCGAAAGCGAGGCCGGCTGGCGCCACGTCGTCG
>DASRJA010000167.1:0-2193 GCA_035649695.1 Mycobacterium sp.
AGGTCGTGAAAATGGGCCCTGAGGCGCAGCCTCGCTAGTGGTACCATCGTCGGCCGCAGGAGGTGCGACATGCCGAAGTTCTTGATCAAGGCGTCCTACAACCCGGACGGTGTCCGTGGACTCATCAAGGAAGGTGGGTCCAAGCGGCGTGCTGTCGTGCAGAAACTGATTGAAGGCCTGGGAGGCAAGCTCGAAGCGTTCTATTACGCATATGGAGCCGACGACGCGGTCATCATTGCGGACCTTCCGGATGCGATCAGCGGCGTGGCCCTGAGCCTGACCGTCAACGCGACGGGCGCTGTTCGCCTGGAGACGATTCCGTTGATCACGCCCGAGGAGATCGATGCGGCAAGCAAGAAGTCGATCGATTACAAGGCGCCCGGGGCGTGAGGCCGGGGTTGGAAGTTGGTAGCCGGGAGTTGGGCTTTGGTGGTTGGGAGCTGACATGGTCAAGCTGACAGTGAATGGAACTGCCCGCACTTTCGACGGCGATGAGGATATGCCGTTGCTGTGGTATCTGCGGGACGATCTGCGACTGACGGGCACGAGGTTCGGCTGCGGAGCCGGCTTGTGCGGCGCGTGCACGGTGCATCTGGACGGGCTCGCCGTTCGCTCGTGCCAGACACCGCTGCGCACGCTGCAGAACAAGCGCGTGGTCACGATTGAAGGGCTGAGCCCGGATGGGCGTCATCCGGTGCAACGCGCCTGGGTCACGCACGACGTCGCGCAGTGCGGCTACTGTCAGACCGGGCAGATCATGCAGGCCGCGTCACTCCTCGAGCGAACCCCGAACCCCACGGATCAGGACATCGATCGCGCCATGACCGGCAACATCTGTCGATGCGGCACCTACCAGCGCATCCGCGCCGCGATCAAGACCGCGGCCAAGGAGCGGGCATGAGCGCCATTGAAAACGTCAGTCGCCGCCGGTTCATCGAGGGTGTGTTCTCGACCGGTGCGTTCGTGCTCGCCGCACGCGTGCTGCCCGAATCCGCGTGGGCCCAGGCGGCCGCTCCGGCCTTTCGCACGAATGCCGATGGTGCAGCGCTGAACCCGAGTGTCTATCTCGGCATCCAGCCCGATGGCACCGTGTTCATCGTCACGCATCGCTCGGAGATGGGCACCGGGATCCGCACGACCCTGCCGATGGTTGCCGCAGACGAGCTCGATGCGGACTGGGGTCGCGTGCGAATCGAGCAGGGCATCGGTGATGCTCGATACGGCGACCAGAATACAGACGGGTCGCGGTCGATTCGCGATTTCTACGTCGCATTCCGACAGGCTGGCGCCTCCGCCAGGTCGATGCTCGTGAGTGCCGCGGCCGCGCAGTGGAAAGTGCCGGCCTCCGAATGCACCACGAGAAACCACGAAGTCATTCACGAGGCGAGCAACAGGCGACTCGCATACGGCGCGCTCGTTCCGGCCGCCGCGAAACTGACGGTGCCGAAGGCTGAGAGCCTCCAGTTCAAACCGAAGGCTGCATGGCGGCTGGTTGGTCAGGAGACGTCGACCTACGATCAGCAGGACATCGTAACCGGGAAGGCGCAGTTCGGCCTCGACGTGTTTCGCGAGGGCATGGTCTACGCCTCGATCGAACACCCGCCTGTGCTCGGTGGCACGGTGAAGAGCGTCAGCGATGCGGACGCGCGCGCGGTCAAGGGCGTCCAGGAGACGGTCACTCTGGACACGTTCAAGCCGCCGCATCTCTTCCAGCCACTCGGCGGTGTCGCGGTGATCGCCAACAACACGTGGGCAGCGCTGCAGGGTCGCAAGAAGCTCAAGGTCGATTGGAACGACGGTGGCCATGCGGCCTTCGAGTCCGAGGCATTCAAGAAGCAGCTGCTGCAGACGGTGAGTCAGCCAGCGAAGGTCGCGCGGAATGTCGGCAACGTGGACGCCGAGTTTGGCAAGGGTGGCAAGCTGCTCGAGGCGACGTACTACACGCCACTGGCGGCTCACGCATCTATGGAGCCGCCGGCCGCTGTTGCGGACGTGCGGGATGGCAAGGCCACCATCTGGGCGCCGACGCAGAATCCGCAGGCCGTGCAGGACGCCGTGTCGGCGGTACTCGGCATCGACAAGAAGAACGTCATCTGTCACGTCACGCTGCTCGGCGGTGGCTTTGGTCGAAAGTCGAAGCCGGACTACGCCGCGGAGGCCGCGGTACTGTCGCGGAAACTGGGCAAGCCGGTG
>DASRJA010000168.1:0-5218 GCA_035649695.1 Mycobacterium sp.
GTCGTCGACCTCGGCCCCGGCGCGGGTGCCGCCGGCGGCGAAGTGGTCTTCGCGGGCACCGTCGAGGCGCTGCGGGAAAGCGACACCGTCACCGGCCGACACCTCGACGATCGGGCTGAGCTGAAGGAGACGGTGCGGAAACCCAACGGCGCGTTGGAAATTCGTCGTGCCAGTACACATAATCTGCAGGACGTCGATGTCGACATCCCACTCGGTGTGCTCGTCGTGGTGACCGGAGTGGCGGGCTCGGGCAAGAGCTCGCTGATCCACGCATCGGTGGCCGGGCGGGACGCAGTGGTGGCGATCGATCAGACGCCGATTCGGGGCTCGCGACGCAGCAACCCCGCGACGTACACCGGACTGCTCGAACCCATCCGCAAGGCGTTCGCTAAGGAAAACGGTGTGAAGCCAGCGTTGTTCAGCGCGAACTCCGAGGGTGCCTGCCCCAACTGCAATGGCGCCGGCGTCATCTACACCGATCTGGGGATGATGGCCGGCGTCGCCACCACGTGTGACGTGTGCGAGGGCAAGCGATTCGAGGCATCGGTGCTCGAGTACAAGTTTGGCGGTCGCGACATCAGCGAGGTGCTCGCGATGTCGGTCACCGAGGCGTTGGCGTTCTTCGCGGACGGCGACGCGAAAGTGCCTGCTGCGCACAAGATCCTGGATCGACTCGCTGATGTTGGGCTCGGCTATCTGTCATTGGGTCAGCCGCTCACGACGCTGTCCGGTGGCGAGCGGCAGCGACTCAAGCTGGCTACGCAGATGGCCGAGAAAGGCGACGTGTACATCCTCGACGAGCCGACCAGCGGCCTGCACCTCGCCGACGTCGAACAGCTACTCGGGTTGCTCGACCGGCTCGTCGACTCCGGCAAGTCCGTCATCGTCATCGAGCACCACCAGGCAGTCATGGCGCATGCGGATTGGATCATCGACCTTGGCCCTGGGGCCGGCCACGACGGCGGCCGGATCGTCTTCGAGGGCACGCCAGGTGATCTCGTCGCGGACCAGTCGACGCTCACTGGTGAGCACCTGGCGGACTACGTCGGCGCCTGACAGCCGCTACAACAAGCCTGGCGGGACGGGCGCCGGCAGCTGAATCGGTGGAACTTCGGCGGGAAGCTGGACCGCGGGCACATCGGCGGGCAGCTCGACGCGAGGAATCGCCGAAGGTAACTGGACCGCGGGGATGTCGCTTGGCAGTTCGACGATCGGGACGTCCGCCGGGTAAGGGAATGGGGGAAGGCCGACGGGCATCGGAAGGACGGGCAGCGGCAGAGCCGAAATGTTGGACGGTAGCGGGATAGTGGGCGCCGGTTGATCCGGCGGAGTCGCAGACGCCTGTCCGGGTCCGCCGACGAGCGCGACCAGGGACGCGCAGGGCGCGGACGCGACCACAACGAGGAGACGCCGCTTGCCGACGCGGGACATACCACAAGGTTAGAGCGTGTCCGTTCCCCGTTCGTCGAAGATGGTCCCGCTTAATTGGTTGTGCAAGGCGCGTGACCGGTCAGTACGCTCCAGCACATGCCGAGCGTGTTGACCGTCAATCTCGCCCACCCGCGACCGAATTCGGACAAGGGTAAGTTGCGGACCGGGATTGATAAGCGGCCCACGAACGACGCGATTAGCGTCCGTGCTCCAGGACCAATGCACGACGGTCTCGGCAGTGGTTTGGTTGGCGATTTCATCGGCGATACGCAGTTCCACGGCGGCGACGATCAGGCGGTGTACGCGTACGCACGCGAGGACCTCGACGTCTGGCAGCAGGAGCTGGAGCGAGACCTCGGCAACGGAATGTTCGGCGAAAACTTCACCACCGCAGGGGTCGATGTCACCGGTTCTCGTATCGGCGAGCGATGGCACGTGGGCTCCGACGGTGTGGTGCTTGAGGTGTCAGCGCCCCGTATTCCGTGTCGGACATTCGCGACGTGGCTGTCGATCCAGGGTTGGGTCAAGACTTTCACCAAGGCGGCGACGCCCGGTGCGTATCTGCGAGTCATCGAATCCGGAACGGTGCGCGCCGGCGACTCGATCGTCGTAGCCGACAGACCGGACCACGACGTGACGATCGGCCTCGTCTTTCGGGCACTGACGCTGGAGCCCGATCTGCTGCCTGGACTCCTGGCGGCAGACGCGTTGCCCGACGAGATCAAGGAGCAGGCTCGTCGCCGGACCGTCTCCTAGGTTCAGGCGCTGCGGGTGTCGTACTCCTCGCGATTGGCGAGCACCTCATCCATGTGGGCCTCGGCCCACAGCTTGATGCCGCGCATCATCTGCTGAAGCGACAGACCGAGATCGGTTAGCTCGTACGTGACTGTGACCGGCACGGTCGGCGTCACGGTCCGGATGACCAGGCCGTCGCGCTCGAGCGAGCGCAGCGTCTGGGTAAGCATCTTCTGGCTCACCCCGGCCAGGCGTCGGGACAGCTCGGAGTAGCGCATGGGCCGCGGGGCGTCGACGTAGTCGATCTCGCCGGGATGCGGGCCGCCGCTGCCGAGCGCGGCCAAAATCAGCGCAACCCACTTGTCGGAGATCCGGTCGAGCAGTTGGCGGCTGGGGCATTGCGCCAGGAACGCGTCGTAGTCCACCTTTGCTCGTGCACGCTTCTGAGCCGCGGTCCTCGTTGCCATCGACGGGCCCCTTCCTACCGAGCGGTGACCTACGCACTTTGGAGTGCGTACTTCCCAACGGAGAGTAACCCATCCAAAGTGGAGCAAACAGTCAATCACACCGAGAGGAGCAACACCATGACTGCCTCCACCTTCCGCACCGCGGTCGTTCGCACCCCGGCCGGACCCGATTCGATCGAGATCATCGACGTTCCCGTCGTTGAGCCCGGCCCCGGCGAGGTCCGCGTCCGGATCGCCGCCGCGTCGGTCAACCCGGTCGACCTAGGAGTCGCCGGCGGCATCTTCCACGGGATGGGGCTGGTCAACCAGCCTGAGCACACCGGCTTGGGGTGGGATTTCGCTGGCACCGTCGAGGCCACGGGCGCCGGCGTGGACCTGGAGGTCGGCACCAGGGTGGCCGGCATGGTCGCTGGTTTCGACCGTGATTACGGCACCTATGCGGAGAAGCTTGTCGTGGCGGCTGTCGACGTCGCTGTCGTGCCGGACGGACTGGATCTGGTCGCGGCGTCGACGGTGCCGCTCAACGGGCTGGCCGCCGCGCAGATGCTCGACCTGCTCGGCGAGCCGTCCGCTGACGCCAGGCTGCTCGTGACAGGGGCGGCTGGCGCGGTCGGCAGCTACCTCATCAAGCTCGCACAGGACCGCGGTTGGCACGTCACCGGTCTGGCGCGACCCGGCGACGCAGAGTTCGTCCGCGGCCTCGGCGCCGACTTCACCGCTGACGCCAGGCCGGGATGGGACGCGGTCGCCGATGCTGCGAAGCTGCAGGAGCGCGGCCTCGCCCTGGTGCGCGATGGCGGGTCTTTCGTCGGCGTGCAACCGGGTGCGGAACCGGACACCGAGCGCGGGATCACCGTGGCTGCCGTGGTGTCTCACCCCGACGGTCCGCGACTGGGCGAGCTGCTTGAGCGCACTGCGTCCGGTGAGCTGCCGGCTCGCGTGCACGCGGTCATGCCGCTTGACCAAGTCGCGGATGCGCACCGTGCGATGGCGAAGGGCGGGGTGCGCGGCCGCTACGTGCTCAAGCCGTGATTATGGAAGCTGTTGCCGCCCAGGGAGTTTCATGGCCATGAATTGTCACAGTGACGAATTGAACGGCTTGACGGTGTGGATGCCGCATGTGCAGTCGTCGATGGACGGGCAGGTGCAGCGCATGCCCCACTCGATGATCTGCCGGGCGCGTTGCAGTTCGGCGATCCGGGCGTCGATCTCCGCCAGCTTGGTCTCAGCGAGGGCCCGGCTGGCGGGTCGGCCGGGGGCGTCGTCGGCGAACAACAACTGGATCTCATCGAGTGCGAAGCCGGCGGTCTTGCACAGTCTGATCACGTCGAGACGGGCGAGGATCGAGTCGTCGTAGCGGCGTTGACCGCCGACTCGGGCAGGGGAGTGGATGAGTCCGATCCGCTCGTAGTAGCGCAGAGCGGTCGCCGCGACGTCCGCCTGAAGCGCCAATTCGCCGATCGTCAGAGTGGTGGTCATGGTCCTCCTAGCTCTGGGGCTTGACTTAGAGTCAACTCTAAGTCGTTGACTGTTGGCATGCAGAAACGCACACAGCAGATAGACCTCAGCGAGTTGAGCGAGACCGTGCGAGCACTTTCATCTAATGCAACTCGCAGTTAGTTTAAACGCCGATAAGCCACATTATGTCAGGTTGAGGACTCCGTTTCGAGTGACCCTCACCTGCCGCCTGGGCCGCACTCGGCCAAATGTACTGGAGAGCACCGGTTTTCGGTGAACAGGGAAACCAACCCGGCAATCACCTCGGCGGGTGTGGCTGTGATCGTTCGGTTGCTGACAAGTCGCTAACAGCACCACTCGGCGGTTCACCCTCTGTCGGCCTGTAGGACGATTGCCGGACGGCCTGCGCATCGTCGCACTCAGACCCAGCCGCGTTCACCGATTAGCGGCCAGCACTGCCGTGAGGCCTTCTTGCAGATCCTTGACGAAATACTCGGGAACCTCCAGCGACGGGAAATGTCCCCCGGTTTCGGGCGACCTCCATCGGACGATCTGTCGGAACCGCTCCTGCGCCCAGGCGCGCGGACACTTCTCGATGTCGCGGGGATACACACTGATTGCTGACGGGACATCGACCCGAAGTTCGGGGTCGAACGCGTTGACACCGCCGTGGCTTTCGTAGTAGATGCGGGCCGACGATGCGCCGGTCCGCGTCAGCCAATACAGGGTGACGTTGTCAAGAATGCTGTCTCTGGAAATCGTCTCGAACGGGCTGTCTTCGGTGTCGGTCCACTCGGCGAACTTGTCGAGGATCCAGGCGAGAAGCCCGACTGGTGAGTCGACGAGCGAGTAGCCGATGGTCTGCGGTCGGGTCGCCTGCTGCTTCGCGAACGCCGCGCGGGGGCCGCCCCAGAAATCGCGGGTTTCCTCGGTCCATGTGCGCTCGGACGCCGTCAGCCCGTCCGTTGTCAACCCGGGCGGCGCCTGCGGGGTCAGCGTGTGGATGCCGAGAACGTGCGCCGGGAACCTGCCGCCGAGGACCGTGGTGATCACACCTCCCCAGTCGCCGCCGTGGGCTGCGAACTTGCTGTAGCCGAGCCTTCCCATCAGTTCCACCCATGCGGCCG
>DASRJA010000169.1:0-5791 GCA_035649695.1 Mycobacterium sp.
TACCTCGAGCTCAAGCGTGGCGACAACGACCAGCGACTGCCCGCGGGGGGCACCATTCCGTTGGAGCGCACCGAGCCCGCGCTCGACCTCGATGCGCTGATCGGCGGATTCAGGCCCGTGTTCCGGGCGCTTGACCCCGACAAGGTGAACAACATCGCCCAGTCGATCATCACGATCTTCCAGGGACAGGGCGGCACGATCAACGACATCCTGGACCAAACCGCGTCACTGACGTCCGCGCTGGCGGATCGCGATCAGGCCATCGGCGAGGTGATCAAGAACCTGAACACCGTGCTGGACACGACGGTCAAGCATCAGCAGCAATTCGACCAAACGGTGCAGGATTTCGAGAAGCTCATCACAGGGCTCAATAACCGTGCCGACCCGATCGCCAGTTCGGTCGCCGACATCAGCGACGCGGCGGGCACCGTCGGCGATCTGCTTGCCGACAACCGCCCGCTGCTGCAAAGCACCATCACTTATCTCGAGGGGGTTCAGCAGCCGCTTGTGGATCAGAAGGATCAGCTCAACGACATCCTGGTTCGGCTGCCGACCGCGTTCAAGATCATCGGGCGGGCCGGCGGTATCTATGGCGACTTCTTCAACTTCTATGCCTGCGACATCACGTTGAAGACTTTCGGTTTGCAGCCCGGCGGGCCGGTCCGCACCGTCAAGCTCACGTCGCAGCCATCCGGTAGGTGCACGCCGAAATGAGGACACTCGAGGGTTCGAACCGCGTACGAAACGGGTTGATGGGCATAGTTGTCCTACTCCTCGTTCTTGGTGTCGGACAGAGCTTCGCCAGCGTGCCGATGCTGTTCGCGACGCCGACCTACTACGCCCAGTTCGCCGACACCGGCGGCATCGGCACTGGCGACAAGGTGCGCATCGCCGGCGTGGATGTCGGACGAGTGCAATCCATGCGGATCGACGGCGACAAGGTCGTCATCGGCTATTCGCTCGGTGGGACCCAGATCGGCACACAGAGCCGCGCGTCCATCCGCACGGACACGATCCTGGGCCGGCGCAACATGGAGATCGAGCCGCGTGGCACAGATCCGTTGCGCGCCAACGGCGTTCTGCCACTCGGGCAGACCACGACGCCGTATCAGATCTACGACGCGTTCTTCGACGTCACCAAGGCGGCGTCCGGCTGGGACACCCAGACGGTGAAGCGGTCACTGAATGTGTTGTCGGAGACCATCGATCAGACGTATCCACATCTGTCCGCGGCGCTCGAGGGCGTGGAACGGTTCTCCGACACGATCGGCAAGCGCGACGACCAGATCAAGCAACTGCTGGCCAACGCTAACAAGATCGCGGGCATTCTGGGCAACCGCAGCGAGCAGATCAATCGGTTACTGGTCAACGCGCAGTCACTGTTGGCGGCGATCAACGAACGCCAGTACGCGGTCAGCATGCTGCTGGAGCGGGTGGCGGCCTTTTCCGAGCAGGTGAAGGGTTTCATCGACGACAACCCAAACCTCAACCACGTGCTGGAGCAGCTGCGCACCGTCAGCGGCATCCTGCGCGACCGCAGGTTCGACCTGATGGACACGCTGTCCACCGTGGCCAAATTCGTTGCCTCCCTTGGTGAGGCGGTCTCGTCGGGTCCGTTCTTCAAAGTGTTGTTGGCGAACCTGCTGCCCTACCAGATTCTGCAACCGTTCGTCGACGCCGCTTTCAAGAAGCGCGGCATCGACCCGGAGGAGTTCTGGCGCAATGCTGGCCTGCCGGCCTGGCGGTTCCCCGATCCGAATGCTCAGCGGTTCGACAACGGTGCTCCGGCGCCGGGGCCGGCGGTGCTCGAAGGCACGCCCGAACATCCTGGGCCCGCGGTGCGGGCGGGCACGCCGTGCTCCTACACGCCGCCGCCCGACGGCCTGCCAAGGCCCGACAACCCACTGCCGTGCGCGGGCCTGAGCGTCGGCCCCTTCGGCGACAATCCGTACGGCCCCAACTACGGCCCGCCCGACGTGGCGACATCCGATCCGAATGCACACGGGCCTGGCTTCACACCGGGCGTACCCGCCGCGGCCATCCCCGGTCAATTGCCGCCGGATATGCCCGGCGCTCCCATGCCGCTGCCGCCTGCGCCGCCCGGTGCGCGCACCGTGCCGGTGGGCCCGCTGCCTCCTGAGCCGCCGGACTTCACGCCCGGCATCGCGCCGTTGCCGCCGGCCCTGACGGGTCCGCCGCCGCCGCCCGGACCGGGTCCGGTGCTGGCGCCGGCTGATACCCCGCCGCTGCCAGGCAACCCTCCGTACCTCCCGCCCGGTTCGCAGGAGGGCTGATCGATGTCGCAGATCTTCAACATCCGAAACGTGAAGATGCCGGCCGTGTCTCGGGCCTCGGTCATCATCGGCACGCTGGTCGTGATCCTGGCGCTGGTGGCCGCCATCGTCGGCTACAACCTGTACAAGAAGCTGACCACCAACACCGTTGTCGCCTACTTCCCCGAGACCCTTGCGCTGTATGCCGGCGACAGGGTGAACATCATGGGCGTCAAGGTCGGCTCGATCGACAAGATCGAGCCTGCCGGCGACAAGATGAAGGTGACCTTCAGCTACGACAACAGCTTCAAGGTTCCGGCCAACGCCACAGCATCGATCCTCAACCCCAGCCTGGTGGCGTCGCGCAACATCCAGCTGTCGCCCCCGTACACCGGCGGACCGGTGATGGAGGACAACGCGGTCATCCCGATCGACCGCACCCAGGTGCCCGTCGAGTACGACGAGTTGCGCGACTCGATCAACCGGATCCTGACCGACCTCGGTCCGACACCGGATCAGCCCAAGGGCCCGTTCGGTGACATCATCGAATCCGCGGCCAACGGGTTCGCAGGCAAGGGCGAACAGCTCAACAAAACGCTGAATTCGTTGTCAGAAGCCCTCTATACCCTGAACGAGGGCCGGGGCGACTTCTTCAGTGTGATCAAGAGCCTGGCGCTGTTCGTCAACGCGTTGTACAAGAGCGATCAGCAGTTCGTCGCACTCAACGACGATCTCGCGCAGTTCACCAACGCGTTCACCAACACGAACCGGGAAGTGGCCAACGCGCTGCAGGACCTCAACGAGTTGTTGACCACCACCCGTCAATTCATCAACAAGAACGGCGAGGTGCTGACCCAGGACATCAACAACCTGGCCGATGCGACCAACGCGATCGTGCAACCCGATCCGCTCAACGGTTTGGAAACTGCCCTGCACGTGTTCCCCACGCTCGGCGCGAACCTGATGAACATCGTCTCGCCGGTGACCGGTGGTGTCATGGGCATCCCCGTTATCGCGAACTTTGCGAACCCAATGCAGTTGGTCTGCAGCGCCATTCAGGCGGGTAGCCGGCTGGGGTATCAGGAGTCCGCCGAGCTGTGTGCGCAATACCTGGCACCGATCCTCGACGCGATCAAGTTCAACTTCCCCCCGATCGGTATCAACCAATTCGTGACCGCGATGACGCTGCCCAAGCAGGTTGCGTACTCGGAGCCACGCCTGCAGCCGCCGGGCGGCTACAAGGACACCACCGTGCCCGGCCTCTTCTCACGCGACACCTTGTTCTCACACGGCAACCACGAGCCGGGCTGGGTCACCGCGCCTGGCATGCAGGGCATCGACGTGCAGCCGTTCACCGCGAACATGCTGACGCCGGAGTGCCTCGGCGAGCTGATGGGCGGACCCGACTGCGCGATTCCGGGGGCGCCGGCCGCGTTCGGCGTGCCGCCCGGCGGGCACTTGCCAGGGCCGTCCAACGCGTATGACGAGAACAACCCGCTGCCGCCGCCGTGGTATCCGCAGCCGGGACCGCCGCCTCCTCCCGCACCGGGCGTCATACCCGGCGATCCGGGTGGTCCGTCTCCGCTGTCCGGGCCTGCGCCGGGGCCCGGCCCCGGACCGGCCGCCCCTGCCGGACCCGCGCCGGCGGGACCACCGCTACCCGCTGAGTCAGGTGGATAAGCATGCGTAACTGGAGCCGTATCGCCAGCCGTGCCCTCGCGCTGGTGATGGTCGCGCTGGTACTGAGCTCGTGCGGGTCGTGGAAGGGCATCGCGAATGTTCCGCTGCCCGGCGGGCCTGGCACGTCATCCAACAAGATGACGATCTATGTGCAGATGCCGGAGACGTTGGCGCTCAACGTCAATAGCCGGGTGCGGGTGGCCGACGTCTACGTCGGCCGGGTGCGTGAGATCGCACTCAAGAACTGGGTCGCGACGCTCACATTGGATCTGGACCCCGGCGTCAAGCTGCCGGTGAACACGCTGGCCAAGATCGGCCAGACCAGCCTGCTGGGCAGCCAGCACGTGCAGTTGGACGCGCCGCCGGATCCGTCGCCGCAGCTGTTGCGCAATGGTGACACCATTCCGCTGAAGAACAGCTCGGCGTTCCCGACTACCGAGCGGACGCTGGCGAGTATCGCCACCATCCTGCGCGGCGGCGGCATCCAGAATCTGGAAACCATCCAGACCGAGATCAACAACCTGCTGACCGGTCGGGCCGATCAGATCCGGGAGTTCCTGAATCGGTTGGACACGTTCACCGATGAGCTGAACAAGCAGCGCCAGGACATCACCCGGGCGATTGATTCCACCAATCGGCTGCTGGTGATCGTGGGCCAGCGCAACGAAACCCTGGACCGGGTGCTGACCGAATTCCCGCCGCTGATCAAGCATTTCGCCGACACCCGGGATCTGTTCGCCGACGCGGTGGAGGCGCTTGGTCGGATCAGCAGGGCGGCCGACGGCGCCCTGGCTCCGTCGAGCGCCAACCTGCACACCAACCTGCAGAATCTGCAGCGGCCACTCAAGCAGTTGGGCAGGGCGTCGCCGTACCTGATCGGTGCGCTCAAGCTGATGCTGACGGCGCCGTTCTCCATCGAGAACGTGCCGAAGGTGGTGCGCGGCGACTACCTGAATGTGTCGCTGATGGTCGACATCACCCCTTCGGCGTTGGACAACGGGTTCTTGTCCGGCACCGGTATCTCGGGCACGCTGCGCGCACTCGAGCAGTCCTGGGGTCGTGATCCGGAGACGATGATCCCGGATGTGCGGTTCACGCCGAACCCGCACGACGCGCCGAACGGACCGCTTGTGGAAAGGGGTGAGTGAGCAGTGCTGACCCGTTTCATCAAGATCCAGCTGGTGCTGTTCACCATCCTCACCGTAGTCGCGCTCGTAGTACTGGGCTGGTACTACCTGAGGCTGCCGAGCGTTGCCGGCGTCGGGACCTACGACCTGCATGCCAAGCTGCCCCGGTCCGGCGGCTTGTACTCGACTGCGAACGTGACGTATCGAGGCACGCAGATCGGGAAGGTGATCGACGTCAAGCCCACCGAGACGGGGGCGGAGGCCACGCTTCGGATCGACAACCGCTACAAAATCCCGATCGACTCGGTACCCAACGTGCACTCCGTGTCAGCGATCGGCGAGCAGTACCTGGACCTCGTGTCGACGGGTAACCCGGGGCAGTACTACCAGAACGGTCAGATGATCACGCAAATGGGCACGGTGCCCAGCGAGGTCGGTCCGGCGCTGGACTCCGCGAATCGCGGGCTGGCGGTGCTGCCAAAGGAGAAGATCGATCAGCTGCTCACCGAAACCTCCAACGCCGTAGGCGGATTGGGCCCGGCGCTGCAGCGGTTGGTCGACTCGACGACGAACATCGCGCAGGGCTTCAAGGACAACCTGCCGCAGGTCGACGACATCATCGCGCACTCGACGCCGATCCTGCAGAGCCAGGCCGACTCCGGCGACAACATCGAGCAGTGGTCACGCAACCTGAACATCATCGCGGCCCAG
>DASRJA010000170.1:0-5070 GCA_035649695.1 Mycobacterium sp.
AGGGCTGCCGGTCAAGCCGAACTCGCCTCTGCCCAGATCGAATTCGTCGCGATCGCCGACGTCGAGATGCGGCTCGACGGTGATCCGATCGCCCTCGAGGCCGGCGGCACCTGCGCCGCCAGTGTCAGCGCGCCGACCGAGATCGAACTGCCGGGTCTGCTGCGTGCGCGGGTGGTGCCTGGCACCCCGGCATCGGATTCACAGGCAAAACTCGAAGCGGCCCAAGAGGTTTTGGTGGCAGCGCTGACGAAGGTGCGGGCCGCCGATGTTGCCGAGGCGCGGCGCCTGGATGACCGCCGTCGCGAGTTGATCGCTGCTCGCGAGAAGCTGCACGCCACTTCCGAAGCTCTGGTTGGCGACGACAGCGTCGACGAATTGCGAACGCGGCTGGCCGAATTGCGCGAAGCCGAGCCCGCCGTGCAGGGCCTCTGGGATACCGTGGATCCGACCGTCGCCCGGGCCGATCTCGACGCGGCGATCGCCGCACACAAGCAAGCCATGGCGGATTGCGAGACGCATCGCAAGGTCGCGGAAGCCGCCGCAAAGCGGCTGGGGGAGAGGACGTCACGCGCCAACGTCGCCCGCGAGAAGCTAGTCGCCGCTGAAGGGGAACTGACCGCCGCACGTGAGAGGCTGACGCTGCAGCGTTCGACGGCGGGTGATGACGATCTCGCGGTCAAGGCGGAGGCCGACGGTGAGGAGGCCCGGCGCGCAACCGGCCTCGTCGCCGAACTGGGCGCTGAATTGGCGCGCAGCGCACCGGACACCGTTACCGCCGCGCTGAATGATGCTGTCCGCCGGGCCGATTCGCTGGACAACCGGCACATCGACGTGTCCGAAGCGCTGCGCGAGGTGACCACACAGCTCAAGGTCTACGGCACCGAGGGCCGCAAGGGGCAACTGGACGCCGCCCAAACCGAACGCGAGCACGCCGAAGGGGACTATCTGCGCATGCATCGACGCGCTCGCGCTGCGCAACTGCTGCGTTCGGTGATGGTGCGCCACCGCGACGCCACCCGGCTGCGGTATGTCGACCCGTTCCGCAACCAGGTGGAGCGGCTGGGCCGCATCGTGTTCGGCGACAGCTTCGAGGTCGAGATCGACAGCGCGCTGCGCATCTGCAGCCGGACACTGTCAGGCCGCACCGTTCCGTACGAGTCGCTGTCGGGCGGCGCGAAGGAGCAGATGGGCATCGTCGCGCGGTTGGCGGGGGCGGCCCTGGTGGCCAAGGAGGACAGTGTTCCCGTGGTCATCGACGACGCGCTCGGCTTCTCCGACGCTGACCGGCTGATCAAGATGGGGTCGGTGTTCAACACCGTCGGTGGCGACGGCCAGGTGATCGTGTTGACCTGCAGCCCCGAGCGGTATGCCAGCGTGACGGGCGCGCACCACATCGAGCTGACAGCGTAGGCGGGCAATCCGCCGCCTCGGCCGCCGCCGGGTGCCATAGTTGGTCAGGGACGACGCGGTGGGGGCCGAGTTGAGCGCGAGCGAAGTTCGTGGGGTAGCGGGCAGAAGCGACATCTGGCTGCCTGTCGCGCTGCTGATCCTGGCGGGTCTCGGTTGGTGGTGGTCTGCCGTTAGCGCCGGTGACATGGCCGGCGACGCGGTGCCAATGGACGGCATGCCAATGGACGGCATGCCGATGGAGCCGCAGCCCGCGATGGCGATGTCGTTCGTCGCATTCCTGGTGGCGTGGGTGGCGATGATGGCGGCGATGATGTTTCCGGCGGTCCTGCCCGTGGTCCGCCTCTACGCCAGGGCCGCAGCCAACGGTCAGGCGGCGCCGGTGGCGGTCTTCGTCGGCGGGTACATCGTGCTGTGGGCCGTCGTCGGCATCCCCGCGTTCTTCGCGTGGAGTCGGCTGAACGAGCCCCTCATGCAGGGCAGCTCATGGGCCGGGCGCGTTGCAGGCGCGGTGGCGGTCGCTGCAGGGCTGTACCAACTCACGCCGCTGAAGTCAGTGTGCCTGCGCCACTGCCGATCACCACTCTCGTTCTTCATGCGCCACGGTAAGCATCTCGACCGTCCGACTGGCGCATTCGTTGCCGGTGTCCGCCACGGGATGTTCTGCGTCGGTTGCTGTTGGATGTTGATGGCGCTGCTAATCGCGTTCGGCGCAATGCAATTGGTGTGGATGCTGGTTCTCGCGGTCCTGATCCTATTGGAGAAGATCGCACCGTTTGGTGAACAGCTTGCGCGCGTGACGGGCGCGGCGCTGTTGGTTCTGGGTGTCGCGCTGCTGGTGCGCCCCGACTTCGTTACCCATCTCGTCTGATCGAAAGGCATGCCATGACAACGACTGAACAACGCACCCGGTGGTTTCTCAAGGGGCGCGGATACGAGTTCTGCAACTGTGCACCGGGGTGCGGCTGCAACTTTCACGGGTTTCCGACGTCCGCGGACGGCAGCTGTAAGGCCATGGTCGGTAACCACATCCTCGAGGGGTCGTGCGGTGACGTGGACCTGTCCGGCGTGAAGGCGATCGCGGTCATCGACTGGCCGAAGGCGATTCACGACGGCAACGGCAAGGCGGTGTTCATCGTCGCGCCTGAAACCACCGACGAGCAGATCGAGTGCTTGTCGCAGATCTATACCGGCCAGCTCGGCGGCGACCCGTGGGGGATCCTCGGCACGACGTACGAGGTCGTCGGGCTCGCGAAGGCGCCGATCAGTTTCGAGGGCACCGGCGTGACGGCCACGATGACGGCCGAGGGCCTCGGGCGTGCCACCGGCGACACGTTCAAGAACCCGGTGACCGGCGAGCCGCACATCGCTCACATCGTTCTGCCTGACGGCTTCATCTGGAAAAAGGGTGAATGCGGCATCGGGACGTTCCAGGTCGACGCTGAGGGCCTTCGTCTCGGCTTCACCGACACCAACTGGATCTTCTACGAGTTCGACTGGTCGAACGCCTAGGGGACGGCGGCGCTTGCTGATAAGCGCGTGGCCGTTGTGAAGATTGCACAGAGGGTTGCAACTTCCGCCCTATTCACAGCCCTGAATGCAATCTTGATGGCGTGACTGCGTCGGCGGCTGCCCCGGCGACGTTGACTCTGCGTACCGGGCGTGGGCCACTCGTACTTTCGCGCCCTAGCCGCAAGGTCAACGCACTAAGCCACCAGGCCCGGATCTCCGGATAACCCGAACACGCGTCGCATCGCGTCGACTGCACCGGCGTCGCCGTCGAACTTCACCCGGCGCAGCGCGGCCTTGCGTTCGGCAGCAGTCGCACCCAGGCGCGCGGTGATCAGGTCGCCGGCCGTCGCGGTCACGGTCACGGCGGGCGCACCCTTCGCGGCAGCCAGCCCGGCGCCGTCGACTTCGAAATCGAACCGGCGATCGTCGATCTCAATGCGGTACGAGGCGTTAAGCTCGGCCGCCAGCCCGGTATCGATGCCCAGCAAGATGCCTGCCAGGAACCCGTTCAGCGGCGTCAGCGCGCTCTCGTCGGGCACCACCATGTCGAGTCCGAACGTCGCGATGGCCTTCACCACCGGCAGCACTTTGCGCCAGCCCGTCCCGCTCAGCGTGTAGACAGTTCGCGCGACGGGTGGGGGAAGTTCCTCGCGATCGACGAGACCGGCGTCCTCGAGCTCGCGAAGCCGGTCGGCCAGCAGGTTCGTGGCGATGCCGGGCAGCTGTGCGCGCAGGTCACCGTACCGGCGGGGGCCGCCGATGAGTTCCCGCAGGATCAGCAGCGTCCATCGCTCGCCGAGCACGTCGAGGCCCTTGGCGATCGGGCAGTTCTGCTGATAGCTCCTAGGCACGGGAATAACTATACCACTCAGACAAGTATCTAGTCATATCACTTGAAAAACATGTCTGAAAGGTTTACGGTTCTGTCCATGAGTACCCAAACTCCAGTTTTCAAAGACCACCCGGTCGCCGCGCTTGTCTTCATCTGCCTGAGCGTCTTCGTCATCAGCGTCGACGCCACCATCGTCAACGTCGCCCTGCCCACGCTGTCGCGGGAACTGGACGCCGACACCGCACAGCTGCAATGGATCGTCGACGCTTACACACTGGTCATGGCCGGTCTAATGCTGTCGATGGGCAGCCTGAGTGACCGCTTCGGCCGACGGGGCTGGCTCAGCGCCGGGCTCGCCCTCTTTGCGATCACATCTGTCTATGCCGCACAGGTGGATTCGGCGGACGCCCTGATCTGGGCGCGCGCGGCCATGGGCGTCGGCGCCGCGGTGATCTTCCCGGCCACGCTCTCGCTGATCACCAACATCTTCGTCGATCCCGTCAAGCGGGCGAAGGCGATCGGGCTGTGGGCGGCGATGGTTGGCGTCGGCGTGGCCGCAGGCCCGATCTCGGGCGGCTGGCTGCTCGAACACTTCTCGTGGGGCTCGGTGTTCATGGTCAATGTGCCGATCGCCGCGGTGGCCATCATCGGCGGTGTCCTGTTCATCCCGACCTCGCGCGACCCGGCGGCACCACCGGTCGACGTGCCCGGCTTGATCCTGTCCTCGGTCGGCATCACCGCGGTGGTCTACACCGTCATCGAGGCGCCCAACTGGGGGTGGCGCAGCGCGCACACCGCCATCGGGTTCGCGGTAGGCGCCGTCGTGCTCGCCGTCTTCGCGCTGTGGGAGCGGCGCACCCCGCATCCGATGCTCGACGTGTCGGTGTTCGTCAACCGGCGGTTCTCCGGCGGAAGCCTTGCGGTCACGGCAGGTTTTCTGACCTTGTTCGGCTTCATCTTCGTCATCACCCAGTACTTCCAATTCATCAAGGGCTACAGCGCATTCGAGACCGGCGTCCGGTTGTTGCCTGTCGCGATTTCGATTGCGGTCGCCAGCATCGTCGGACCGCGCATCGTCGAACGCATCGGCACCACCGCGGTGGTCGCCGGCGGCTTGGTCACCTTCGCGGCAGGACTCGCATGGGCATCGACCGCCGACGCCGCTACGCCGTACATCCAAATCGCCTTGCAGATGGTGCTTCTCGGCGGCGGCCTGGGACTCACCACGGCGCCGGCCACCGAGTCGATCATGGGCTCGCTGTCCGCCGACAAGGCCGGCGTCGGTTCGGCCGTGAACGACACCACTCGCGAACTGGGCG
>DASRJA010000171.1:0-4709 GCA_035649695.1 Mycobacterium sp.
GACCGGGAACACGACGGTGACCAGCAGTATGGCTATGCCGATGCCGAGCATGTTTGTGGCCAGGATCAACACCGTCAGGATGACCTGAATGCGGACCCGCCTGCGTGCCGGGCTTTCAGTGGATTTGCCTAGCAGCCAGGAGCCGAACTCAGGCGTATCGGGCAGCCGACCGCTCTGCCGGGTGACTGTCTCCAGGACCCGGCCCAGCCGATGCGCGACACTCTTCTTGGAGTTCATCGTGGGCCCAGCCTAATTTGGCGGTGCCGGCACATAAGGTGTTCGGGTGCGTCTCGTGATCGCTCAGTGCACCGTTGACTACGTCGGGCGGCTCACAGCCCATCTGGCCTCCGCCCGCCGGCTGCTGCTGTTCAAGGCCGACGGCTCGGTCAGCGTGCACGCCGACGACCGGGCGTATAAACCGCTCAACTGGATGAGCCCGCCCTGCTGGCTGTCCGAGGAACTCGACGGGCCGGTGCCCGTGTGGGTCGTCGAGAACAAGTCGGGCGAGCAGCTGCGCATCACGGTGGAGGACGTTGAGCACGATTCCAGCCACGAGCTCGGCGTCGATCCCGGTCTGGTCAAGGATGGCGTCGAAGCCCACCTGCAGGCGCTGCTGGCCGAACACGTCGAAGTGCTCGGCACTGGCTACACGCTGGTGCGCCGGGAGTACATGACCGCCATCGGGCCGGTCGACCTGCTATGCCGCGACGAGCAGGGCCGTTCGGTGGCCGTCGAGATCAAGCGACGCGGCGAGATCGATGGAGTCGAACAGCTCACCCGCTACCTCGACCTGCTCAACCGCGACACCGTGCTGGCGCCCGTCAGCGGTATTTTCGCGGCCCAGCAGATCAAGCCGCAGGCTCGAACCCTGGCCACCGATCGCGGGATCCGTTGTGTGACTTTGGATTACGACGCGATGCGCGGTATGGACAGCGACGAATTCCGGCTGTTCTGACAGACTGGTGACATGCCTAGGCGCCGGAATCCGCCTCGCAGGCAACAGCCCCTAGCGCCGTTGCCTGCGGCCCGCCGGATCGAGGCCGGACCTGACGGCTACGACTACGAGGTAAGGCCGATCCCCGCTTCACGTGCCACCAAGATCTACCGCTGTCCTGGGTGTGACCACGAAATCGTCATTGGCACAGCGCATTTAGTAGTGTGGCCAACTGATTTGGGGGAGCGGGCGGTCGACGAGCGTCGCCATTGGCATACGCCGTGCTGGACGCACAGAGCTACACGCAGCCCGACGCGCAGATGGTCTTAACGGATCAGTGCTCGGCGGCCGGCTCGACGAGCTCGACCAGTACCCCGCCGGCGTCCTTGGGGTGAATGAAGTTGATCCGGGAATCGGCGGTGCCGCGCCGCGGCGCCTCGTAGAGCAGCCGGACGCCCTGCTCGCGCAGCCGCTCGGTCAGCGCGTCGATATCGCTGACGCGGTAGGCCAGCTGCTGCAGGCCGGGGCCGCGCTTGTCGAGGAACTTCGCGATCGTCGAGGTCTCGTCCAGCGGGGCCATTAGCTGGAGCTGGGCGCTGCCCACCGGCGCGCCCCGCACCGACAGCATTGCCTCGCGGACACCTTGGTCCTCGTTGACCTCTTCGTGCAGGACAATCATGCCGAGGTGGTCGTGATACCACTTGATCGCCGCGTCCAGATCGGCCACGGCAATGCCGATGTGATCGATTGCTGTCACCAGGGCGGTGGCCAGCAACGGGCGGGCATCGACTTGCTCGGCGGTCATAACGTAACGGTAACCTGGCGGGAAAGATTGCGCCTCGCCGGTTGGCGACTTGAGCGGTTCAGAAGAGCCTTTGGAGGTAGGAATGACGACGTCTGTGATCGTTGCTGGAGCCCGCACGCCGGTCGGCAAATTGATGGGTTCGCTGAAGGATTTCTCGGGCAGCGATCTGGGCGCCATCGCCATCTCCGGTGCGCTGGAGAAAGCCGGTGTCCCGGCGTCGCTGGTGGAGTACGTGATCATGGGCCAGGTTCTGACCGCCGGCGCTGGGCAGATGCCAGCGCGGCAAGCCGCGGTCGCCGCCGGTATCGGCTGGGATGTGCCTTCGCTGACCATCAACAAGATGTGTTTGTCCGGCATAGATGCCATTGCACTGGCCGATCAGCTGATCCGGGCCGGCGAGTTCGATGTGGTCGTGGCCGGCGGGCAGGAGTCGATGACCAAGGCGCCGCATCTTTTGATGGATAGCCGGGCGGGCTACAAATATGGCGACGTCACGGTGCTCGATCACATGGCCTACGACGGCCTGCACGACGTGTTCACCGACCAGCCGATGGGCGCGCTGACCGAGCACCGCAACGATGTCGATCAGTTCACCCGCGCGGAGCAGGACGAGTTCGCTGCGCAGTCGCACCAAAAGGCCGCTGCGGCATGGAAGGACGGCGTCTACGCCGACGAGGTGGTGCCGGTGAAGATTCCGCAGCGCAAGGGTGATCCGATCGAGTTCACCGAGGACGAGGGCATCCGCGCCAACACCACGGCCGAATCGCTGGCCGGACTGAAGCCCGCGTTCCGCAAGGACGGCACCATCACCGCCGGGTCCGCCTCGCAGATCTCCGACGGCGCGGCCGCGGTCGTGGTGATGAACAAGGCCAAGGCGCAGGAGCTGGGCCTGACGTGGCTCGCCGAGATCGGTGCCCACGGCGTTGTCGCGGGTCCGGACTCCACTCTGCAGTCGCAGCCGGCGAACGCCATCAAGAAAGCCATTGCCCGCGAGGGCATTTCGGTCGACCAGCTCGATGTCATCGAGATCAACGAGGCCTTCTCGGCGGTCGCGCTGGCGTCGATGAAGGAACTCGGCGTCGATCCGAAGAAGGTCAACGTGAACGGCGGAGCCATCGCGATCGGCCATCCGATCGGCATGTCCGGAGCACGGATCACCCTTCACGCCGCCCTTGAGCTGGCACGACGTGGTTCCGGCTACGCGGTGGCCGCGTTGTGCGGGGCCGGCGGTCAGGGCGACGCCCTGATCCTGCGCGCAGGATAGCCGTCTACGACGCAATGTAGTAGCTCGGGCGTTTTTCGTGCACAATGGCGCCCATGACACCCGCATTTGACCTTCGGTCCGCTGCCGGCTGGTTCCGATTGATCGCCCTGGCGGAGGCCGCCAGCTGGGTCGGGCTGCTGATCGGCATGTACCTCAAGTACCTGGGCACGCCGCGCACCGAGATCGGCGTCAAGGTGTTCGGCATGGCCCACGGGCTGATCTTCATCGCCTTCGTCGTGGTCGGTCTGCTCGTCGGAATCGCGTTCAAATGGGCGGCCGGCACATGGTTGCTGGCGTTGCTGGCGAGCATCGTGCCACTGTGCAGTGTGATCTTCCTCATATGGGCCGATAGGACGGGCCGAATGGGACTTACGGAAGCCACTTCGGCCGTCGCGCAACCGGGGCGGCGCGCACCCGAAACGACGTGACAGACTTGGGGTCGTGAGTCGCCCCCGACCCCCTGTCGCGGCCTCCATGGCCGGCGCGGTTGATCTGTCCGCCCTCAAACAACGCGCGGCACCCGCCGGCGAAGGCGCCGCGGCCTCGCCGTCTGGAGTGGAGATAACCGAGGCCAACCTCGAAGCCGAGGTGCTGGTCCGGTCCAGTCAGATGCCGGTCGTCGTGCTGCTGTGGTCGCCCCGCAGTGAGGCGAGCGCGCAACTCGGCGATGTGCTGGGCCAACTCGCGGCCACCGACGGTGGCAAGTGGTCGCTGGCCACCGTGAACGTCGACGCGGTACCGCGGGTCGCGCAGATGTTCGGTGTGCAGGCCGTGCCGACGGTCGTGGCGCTCGCTGCGGGCCAGCCGATTTCGAGCTTCCAAGGTGTACAGCCGCCGGAGCAGCTGCGCCGGTGGGTCGACTCGCTGCTGAACGCGACGGCGGGCAAGCTCGGCGGCGCGGCAGATGGCGATGAGCCTGAGCAGGTCGACCCCGAACTCGCGAAGGCCCGCGAACACCTCGACGGCGGGGACTTCGACGCGGCCCTGAAGGCGTATCAAGCGCTGCTCGACGCCAACCCGAACCATGCGGAAGCCAAGGGCGCGGTGCGGCAGATTGGGTTCCTACAGCGCGCGACCTCCCGCGCGCCCGGCGCGATCGTCGCCGCCGACGCCAAACCCGATGACATTGAGTTGGCTTTCGCCGCAGCCGATGTCGAGATCTTGCAGCAGAGCGTCGCTTCGGCGTTCGATCGGCTCATCGCACTGATCAAGCGGACCGCCGGTGACGAGCGCACCAAGGTCCGCACCCGGCTGATCGAGTTGTTCGATCTGTTCGACCCCGCCGACCCCGAGGTGATCGCGGGCCGGCGCAACCTCGCCAATGCGCTCTATTAAGCATGGCGAGCAGACGCAAAAGTGCCCTATTTGGGCCGAAATAGGGCAGTTTTGCGTCTGCTCGGCGTAATCAGGCCGGTTCGAACCACAGCGCGGCCAGCGGTGGTAGCACCATCACCGCTGATGCCGGGCGGCCGTGCCATGGCTCGTCGGTGGCTTGCACTGCGCCGTAGTTGCCGATACCGGTGCCGTTGTAGAGGTCGGCGTCGGTGTTGAGCACCTCGCGCCACGTGCCCGCGTGCGGCAAGCCGAGTTGGTAGCGGCTGTGTTCGGAGCCGGAGAAGTTGAACACGCATGCCATCACCGACCCGTCGTCGCCGTAGCGCAGGAAGCTCAGCACATTGTTGGCCGAGTCGTTGGCGTCGATCCAC
>DASRJA010000172.1:0-9157 GCA_035649695.1 Mycobacterium sp.
GCAACCCTGCCGACCGCATCGCCGAACTGGACCGCCAGGGCGTCGCCGAGGCACTGAACTACCCGACGCTGGCCAGCCTCATCGAGCACGCTACCGCCGACGACCCCGAGCTGACGCTGGCGATCATCCACGCCCTCAACCAGTGGATGCTCGAGCACTGGACCTACAACTACGAGAATCGCGTGTTCTCCACGCCGATCATCAACCTGTCGGAAGTCGACGGCGCCCAGCGGGAACTCGAGTACCTGCTGAACAACGGCGTCAAGGTCGCACTGGTCAAGCCCGGCCCGGTCAATGGCATCCACGGCTGGCGCTCCCCCGCACTACCGGAGTTCGACCCGTTCTGGCGTGACGTCGAGGCCGCGGGCCTGCCGATCGTCTTGCACGCCAGCTATCCGCCGCTCGACGACTACGTCGCCAAGTGGGAGCCGCCGCACACGCAGAATTTCATGGCGCAGAGCGCGTTTCGCTGGATGGTGCTGGGCCACCGCGAAATTTCCGACATGATCACCAGCCTGATCTGCCACGGCACCCTGACCCGCTTCCCCAAGTTGCGCATAGCCAGCGTCGAGAACGGCAGCTCGTGGATCTACCCGTTGTTCGGTGACTTCGAAGACCTGCACAAGAAGATGCCGCAGAACTTCCCGGAGCATCCGCACGACGTGTTCCGGCGCAACATCTGGGTCAGCCCGTTCTGGGAGGGCTGCGTGGCCGACGTCGTCAACACCGTCGGCTGGGACAAGGTGTTGTTCGGTTCGGACTACCCGCACCCCGAAGGTCTCGCCGAGCCAAAGGGTTTCTGGCGCTACGCCGAAGGCATGGACGAGCGGCGGACCTACGACTTCATGGGCGACAACGCCCGCCGGTTCATGGGTCTGCCGATCGCGAACCCGGACCCGGCCGCGGTCAAGCCACCCGTGTTGGCCACCTTCTAACGCCGAGCAGACGCAAAAGTGCCCATAATCCACGGAAAATAGGCATGTTTGCGTCTGCTCGCGCTAGGAAGCCTTCTTCTGCGCCGGCGGCGCGTATGCGGGCTTGCCCAGCCCGAGCACGTACTGCGCGATCATGTTGCGGAACACCTCCAGCGTGCCGCCATAGATGCCGACCAGCGGAGCGAACCGGTAAGCGTATTCTGCCGCGCCGTCATCGGCCGCGCCGTCGGTACCGACGGGCAGCGTCGACGCGGTGCCCAGGATGTCCATCAGGTCCGGCGAGATGTCACGCATCGTCTGCGCCAGTGCCACCCTGCCGAAGATCGTCGAGGCGCTCAGCGCCGCTTCCATCCGAGCAACGCTGCGTCCCAACCGATATGACACCGACTGATCGTCGATCAACCGGCGGCCGTTGGGATCCGCCTCGGCGACCTTCGCCGCCGCCGTGTCGACAGCCGCCGCCATGAAACCAGCCTGATGCATCATGATCGACACATCCTGCAGACCGTCCGCTGCCGCGTCCACGGCGCCGTGCTCGACGTTGAGCGGTTCACGCACCACCGTCCAGCCATCGTTGACCTCGCCGAGCCGGTATTTGTCGTCGACGCGAACGTCGCTGTAGAAGACGATGTTGGTGCGGTCGCCGTCCACGGTGCGGACGCCCTGGATCTCGATTCCCGGCGAAGCCAGCGGGACCAGGAACATGGTCAGGCTCTTGTGCTTCGGCGCGTCCGGATCGGTGTTGGTGATCAAGAAGACGTACTGGCAGTTGTGCGCGCCGGTAGTGAACATCTTGGAGCCGTTGATGATCCAGCCGTCACCGTCGCGCACCGCGCGGGTCTTGCACGTGGCCACATCGGAGCCGCCCTCAGGTTCGGTGTAGCCCAGGCACAGCCGGATATGACCGCTGAACACGCCCGGCATCACTTCGGCCTTGAGTTCCGCTGAGCCGAACTTCTCCACCGACCGCGCGATCATCGCGGTGGTACCCGAGGTCACCCACGGCACGTGCGCGCGTCGCTTCTCCAGTTCCCAGATCCGCCGCCGCACCCGGTTGAAGCCGCCTGCGGATTCCGGCTTCCAGTCTTGCGTCAGGTATCCCGCGGCGCCCAAAGCGAGATGCACGCCTTCGTCGAAGTTGTCGCCGGTTTCGCGATCGCGGCGGATGACGTCGTCGGTGACGTGCGTACGCAGGAAGTCGCGCGCCTCCTCGAGGAATGCCTGATCATCCTCGGACAGCTGAACCCGTGAGAAATCCACTTATGCGCCCTTTCCTGAACCACTTTCGCGGGCCGCGACGATTTCGGCGATGTACTTGGCGCTCGCACCCGGGTCACCACCGGCTAGCGCCCAGCCGCGAGCGCGGACCAGATAGGCCGTCGCGGCCGCCTCTGCGGAGACACCCAGACCGCCTTGGACGTGCACACACATCGTTGCGGCCTTCGATGCTTCCTCGGCCATGAACACAAACGACGATGGCGCCAACTCCGGCCGTTCGTCGGGCTCGTTGTCCAAGAACCACGCTGCGCGGCGGGCCAGATTGCGGCCGCCCTGCACGGTGATCGCGATGTTGGCCAGAGGATGCGAGATGCCCTGCAATGTCGAGATCGGCACACCCAACGTGTAGCGGGTCTTGGCGAACTCCGCGGCGATCGTCAGTGACTCCTCGACCAGCCCCACCAATGCGGCAGCGATCAGAACTCGCCATTCGTCCAGCGCGCGTTGGTATTCCGCCAGTGCCTGAGCCCCGCTGGCCAAAACCGTGCGACTGTCGGCCGACGCTGGGTCGACCCACGCCATCGGCAGCTTGCCGATGTTGTCGACCTTCGCCGGACGGGTACCGAACGTCAGTCGCACAATGTCCTCGCCGTCACGCACGACGATCTGGTCGGCGATCGATCCGGTCGGGATCAGCCTGACGCCGGACACATTGTCATGCTGCGGATCGAACGCGGCCAGCTGCTTGCCGTTGACGACGTCTGGCTGGAGCGCGTCCAAGCGGGCGAGCAGCCGGGCGGCGCAGATGTGGTCGATCCATGGCACGGGTGCAAGCGAGCGTCCGATCTCCTCGGCCACCAGCGTCAAGTCGACCAGTGTCGCCCCGTCTCCCCCAACGGATTCCGGTAACGCCATCGTCGTCGCACCCATCGCGCACAACCGCTCCCACAGGCTCTTGTCGAACCCTGGCTCCTCCGCGGCCCGCACCGTTTCGATCGAACAATGCGTCTTGAAAAAGTCCTTGTAAGCAGCCTGTAGTGCCTGATGGTCCTCCGTCAGGCTGTAGTCGAGTCTGCGAAGTTCGTAGCGATCCATCAGTGCTCCTCGCGTGCGCGGTCCCCGAAAAAGAATTCGTTGGCGTTGTTGTAGAGATAGTTGTCGAGTACGTCGGCGGGCAGATCCAGCACAAGTGCCTCGGGGACGACGCGGCGCATCTTCAGCACCGGCCAGTCCGACGCGTAGATCACCTTGTCCCGGCCTCGCGTCCGCATGTAGTGCAAGAGGCTGTCGGGGAGTCGCTTGGGTGACCAGGCCGACGTCATGAGGCGCAGATTCTTGTACTTGATCATCAGCCGGATCGCGATGTCCCACCAGGGGTCGGCGCCGTGAATCATGCAGAGCTTGAGTTCGGGGAAGCGTACGCAAACCCGGTCGAGGTGGATTGGGTTCTGTACTTCACCGGGGATCGGCGGCCCTGGGATGCCGGTGTTGATGCACAGCGGCAGCCCGAGTTCGGCGCATTTGGTGTACAGCGGGTAGTACACGGCGTCGCTGGGCGGGTATTGGCCATCGCCCCAAAAGCTTGGGCCGACAACGGCATACGCCACCGGCAGGTCGTTGACCACTGCGGCCAATTCCCGCAGTGAGGGCATCGGCCGCAGCAAGTTGACGCCACCCATCGCCAGAGCGAACCGGTCCGGCTTCGCTTCGACGAACTTGCGCGCGGTCACCGATGGTTTGGCGAGATTGTCCATCAGGATCGCCTTCGCCACGCCCTGCTCATCCATCTCGTCGAGCAGCTCCGTCAGGTCCACCGGCGCGAACATCGACTCCGGACCCTTGAAGTAGTCGTCGCGCACCTTGAGCATCCAGGTCGGCTGCTTCTCCGTTTCGCCGAAGTGCACGTTGACCAAACCGTCGATCGCTCTGTGAGTCATACGTTTGCCTTTTGTGTCGCAGCGCTTTTCGCCCATCGATAGTCCGCCTTGCCATTGCCCAGCCGGCGGACCTGCTCGACGAAGATGAACTCCTTCGGTGCTTTGAATCGAGCGAGCTGTGACGTGCACTGCTCGTGCAGCACCCCATGATCGGCCTCGCCACCGTCGCGCAATGCCACCAGTGCGACGACTTCCTGACCCCATCGTTCACTCGGCCTGCCTACCACCAACGCGTCGGCGACGGCCGGGTGCGCGCGAAGCACCTCTTCGACTTCCTCCACGAACACCTTCTCGCCGCCGGTGTTGATGACCAAGGAGTCGCGACCGAACAGCCGCATCGTTCCGTCGGCCGCCAGCGAGCCGCGGTCCCCGGAAATCACCACACGCTGTCCGTCGACGACCGGAAATGTCTTGCGAGTGGCGACGGGATCGTCGAAATAGCCCAGCGGGATGCGGCCTGCGCGGGCGACATATCCGATCTCGTCCTCGCCGGGCTGCAAGAACCGGCGATAGTCATCGGAGACCACCAAACCGCCCTCGCGCAGCGCGAAGGTGTCCTTCTGGTCCCCACGCTGACTGCGACCGAAGCCCACGTTCCCGGTCTCCGACGAGCCGTACCCGTTGATCAGCGTGATCTGCGGCAGCAATTCCAGCAGCGCCTGTTGGTATTTCGGGTTCGTGGCCGCTCCCCCGGTGCCGATCGCGAACATCGACGACAGATCGTAGGAACCGCGTCGCAGCTCCTCGACCAACGGCCCGGCGTAGGCGTCGCCGACCATCGTCATCATTCCGACCTTGTGGCGCTCCGCAGTCTCGAGCACGGCGGGCGGGTCGAACTTCGTCCGGTCGTAGAGCACGACGGGCAGGCCGTTGAGGAGGGCCGCGAAGGCCGTCCACATGCCCGCCGCGTGCATCAGCGGCGACACGGCAAACCACGGCTGCCCGCCGTGGCGCACCTTTTCGCGTATCTCGTCGGCGGATTCGTGGTCGGCGCCGTTCATCGATACGACGTAGGTGTCGCTCTGCCGCCACATGACACCCTTGGGCCTGCCGGTGGTACCGCCGGTGCAGACCATCATCAGATCGTCCGGAGAGGGCGTGATGTCTTGATCCGTATGTCCTTGGGCCAGTGCATCTTCCAGCTTCACCGCTGCGGGTAGCTCTGCATCCTCGGTGCCGTCGTCAACCGAGATGATCAGTTCGGCCGTGCCGGCGGTCAATACGTCGGCGAACTTCGCGCCGAATGACCGGTGGTAGATGATGGCCCGCGGCTTGAGGTAGTCCAGCAGTTCGGCGACCTCGCGCGGCGTGTAGTTGTAGTTGACGTTGGCCGGGACCGTTCGGGCCTTCAGACAGCCGATCACCATGTCGGGGTACAGATCGTTGTGCATGATGAGCGCAACCCGATCCTGACCGCACTCCCAGTTCTCGAGCTCCTCGCGCTCACGGTGGACACCAAACCCGCTGCTGGCAAGAAAATTGGCCAGCCGGCGGGTTCGATCCGCCGATTCGCCGAACGTGCTGCTGCGTCCGCCGCAGACCGTCATCAGGCGATCCGGAACGGCCTCAGCAATCGCGTCCAGAACCGCGCCGATCGTCCATTCGCTCATGTGCTTGGGCTGCTACGCCGACACCTTGACGCCGAGCAGGTCAAGAGCGTTGTCGCGCATAACCTTCCGGGTGTCTTCCGCGCTGAACTCAGGGAACTGGGGGATGTCTGCGGTGAAGGACATGGGATCCGCGAGTCCCTCGCCGTGCGGCCAGTCCGAGCCGAACAGAATCTTGTCCACGCCAATGGTTTCGGCGAGCAGCTTCACGTCGTCCTCGTAGTACGGCGCGATCCAGACGTGGTTGCGCAGCTGCTCGACCGGGTCCTCCTTGAAGTGGTAGGGCGCGGTGTTGGCGGCCTTCTTCAGGCGTTTGATCAACCGGTAGACGAAGTACGAGCCGTTTTCGATGCTGGCGACCTTCAGCTTGGGATGGCGGGTGAACACCTGGTGCACGATCATCGAGGCCATCGTGTCGTGGATGGCCCGGTCGTCCAGCAGCACCTGATCGAGCGGATCCTTCTTGCCGAATCCCTCGAACGTCGCCTTGCCGCCCCACAACGCCGCGATCGCGAGATAGCCACTGTCCGACAGGTGGAAGCCCACCGGGACCCCGGCCTCCGCCAGCCGCGCCCACACCGGATCGTGCAGCGGGTCGCCCAGCGAGCGCGGCTTGACCACACCCGGCACCGGTGCCGGTCGGACCAGGACCATCTTCGCGCCGCGACCGAGGACGAACTCGACTTCCTCGACGGCCTTGTCCGGATCGGCCAGCGAAATGATCGGCGCCGAAATGAACCGGTGGTCGGGACGATCGAAGCCCCAGTCCTCGTCGAGCCAGAGGTTGAACGCGTGCATCGATGCCATCGTCGCCTCGATGTCGTTCTTGAGCGCCTCCTCGACGCCGCACGCGAACGTCGGCAGCATGAACGCCGTTTCGAGGTTCTGCTTGTCGAGGATCTTCACTCGGGCATCGCGGTTCTGGTACTCGGGGTGATCTGCCAACCGGTCGACCTTCATCAGCGACGCGGGGTCGACGCCTTCCGGAATCTCGCCGCGGAACAACAGATCCAGGCAGCCCGGCTCGATGATGGGGTCGAATGTCGGGTTCGGGATGAAATGGTTGACGCGTTCACCCATCACCGCCCAGGTGCGCTTGCCGTCCTGAACCATCTGCACGCCACGGCGCTTGAACTCCTTGGGCAGGTGCCGGGTCAGCGCGTCGAGTGGCTCGTAGTAGTGGTTGTCGACGTCGATCGCCTTGTAGTCCAGTGTCACTGGTCCTGTCCTTTCAACGGCGGGAAGTTGGGCGGACGCTTTTCGAAAAAGCTCGTGATGCCCTCGATGAAGTCGGGCCGCTGCATGGACTCGTGCATGAGCTTCTCCGAGCGGTCGCTGGCCTCGAAGACATCGGACATGCTGTCTGCGTACACCTGTTGCTTGATCACCGCTAGAGAACTGGGTGCACAGTTGGCGGCGATGTCCTGGGCGTAGGCGATCGCCCGCGGCAACAGCTCTTCGGGCGGCACGACTTCCTTGACGAGACCCAACTCGGCCGCCTCGTCGGCGTAGAAGGCCCGACCGCTGAGCAGCAGGTCGAGCGCGACAGCCTGGCCGACGAGCCGGGGAAGAATCCAGGAGATCCCGTACTCCGCGATCAGCCCGCGTCGCGCGAACGACGTCGTGAACTTGGCGCCCGCGGCGGCAAAGCGGACATCGCAGGCCAACGCCATCGTCAGGCCCATTCCTGCGCAGGCGCCGTTGATCGCGGCGATGACGGGCTTGCGCATGGTCATTACGTGGTGCGGATGCCGAGCGCCGACGAGCTTGCTGACATCGGTGTCTCCGGCGGCGTCGACGGTGGCATTGCTGATCGTGGTCAGGTCGCCCATGTCCGCGCCCGCGCAGAACGCGCGGCCGCTGCCGGTGACCACGATGGCCCGGACGTCGGGATCGGCCTCCGCGTCGTCGAGCAGTGAGTAAAACGTGGTCGCGAGACCGCCGCCCCACCCGTTCATCCGCTCGGGCCGATTGAGGGTCAATACCGCGACGCCGGTGTCGCGGATCGCGTAGAGGACCGGATCCGACGTCACCGGGGGTTCCGCGACGCGGTCAGGGACGCTCACGCAGCAGACCTCCTCGGGAGTGGCATCGAGCTCGATGTATTCCCATACTGTACACCTATCGGTAGTGCCTTCCGCAAGCGGCCGAGGGGCGCCCCAACGGCCCTATTGCGCGATCAATCCGAAGCGCTGATACGCCGTTCGAATCTGTGTCCGCCCCTCGTCGGGCAGCTCCGCTTGTGGAGGCCTCGAATGCGGATAGTCCCCGATCGGCAGGCCGAGCAGCGACGCCGCGTATTTGAATGCGCCGCCCCAGTGGGTGAAGTAGTCGGGACGGCCGGGATAGCAGGTAAACCACGAGCGCATGTCGACACCGAACTGGTCGAGCCCGGACTTCTCGGCGAAGTCCATCGCCTCGATCAGCTTGTCGTTCCACACCAGGTCCCAATACTCGGAAATTATTGGCTGTTGCGGAGTTTCGTAGAGATAGCCGGCCGTGCCGAGTTGTGCGGGCCCGACGATGCCGGCACGCAGCCACCCTGCGCGGTAGACAGTCAAGTCGCATTCCCAGATCACCAGGTCGGGCGCGAGCTCGTGCAACATCCGGCTGCTCGCCGGCCGGAACGCACCCTCCTTGGTGGCGCAGACGGCTGGGATTTCGTCGTAGATGCGCGCACTCTCAGCGGGAGTCAGCACATATCCGGACGACGGTGAATTGAACATGCCAAGCGCGATGTCGGTGCGCTCGGCGACGTAGCGGAAGAACTTCAGTACGCCTTCGCCGCCGTGGGCCTCCATCATCGGAGTCTGGATGTAGACGATGTCCGCCCCGGCCTGCTGGGCGTGCCGCGTCAATTCCAGGCAATCCTTGGCCGACATTGCAGCCGTGCAGGCCTGCACGACGACATCGGGGTCGGCCGCACGCCCTTCCTCAATCGCGACCTCCAGCAAGCGCTTTCGCTCGTCGAGCGTCAAAGACCAGAACTCCGCGATGCCGCTGGTGCACCACAGCATCGGGTGTCGCAGCTCGCCGACGCAGTAGCGCACCAGCGTTCGGTAAGCATCCCAGTCGATGTCGTCGCCGTCGACACCACTGAAGGGTGTGTAGAGACTGTTGCCGATGCCGCGCAGCGTTGCACGCGCCCAATCACGAGCTTGGATGGCAGTCGCCATAATTCACTCCCTAGGTGAAATCACTACCGCCGTCGACGTTGATGTTGGCGCCGGTCATGTAGGAGTTGCGCCGCGAGACCAAAAATGCGACGACGGGGCCGATCTCGTCGGGCTTTCCCGCGCGGGGCAGATGTGCAGGATGCCCGAAATGCTTGTCTATGCCTGCCATTACGGCGTAGGGGTCGCTCCCGTCGATGCCAACGGAGTCTGCCCAGCCCGCCAGCGACTCCGAAAGGATGCTGCCCGGCGAGACGACGTTCACCATGATCTCGTCGGGGGCCAGC
>DASRJA010000173.1:0-6446 GCA_035649695.1 Mycobacterium sp.
CGCCAGGTCGTGATCGACCAGGTTGAGTTGGTCGACGACGCGGGTACGGATCTCGGGGACCTCCACCTTGCCCAGTTCGAACGCATACGCGGCGACGATGTGTTTGGCCTCCACCGGCGACATGCTCTTCCAAAACATCCGCGCCTGGCTGTAGTGGTCCTCAAAGCTCTTGGCGCGCTGGCGGATCTTGTTGCCGTCGACCTTCTCCGTGTAGTGCCGGAACACGTCCTCGTCGGCCAGTGCCGGGCAGCCGCCGCCGAGCGTGTTCTTGAAATAGCTTGACCGCCCCTGCGGTATTGCGTGCTGTCCGTAGCCGTCCTGCTGGTTGTTGCGGACGTCGGCCAGCGGCCGGTTGACGGGCAGCTGGGCGAAGTTCGGCCCACCCAGCCGGATCAGCTGGGTATCCAGGTACGAGAAGTTGCGGAACTGCAGCAGCGGATCGTTGGTGAAGTCGATCCCGGGCACCACGTTGGCGGTGTGAAACGCGACCTGTTCGGTCTCGGCGAAGAAGTTGTCGGGATTGCGGTTGAGCACCATCTTGCCCACCGGTTGAACCGGAACCTGTTCCTCCGGAATCAATTTCGTCGCATCCAGCAGATCGAATGCGAAGTTGAATTCGTCGGTCTCGGGCACCAGTTGCACGCCGAGCTCCCACTCCGGGAAGTCGCCGGCCTCGATGGCGTCCCACAAGTCGCGGCGGTTGAAGTCCGGGTCCTTGCCCGCGACCTTCTGGCACTCGTCCCACACCAACGAATGCACACCCAGCTTGGGCTTCCAGTGAAACTTGACGAACGTGCCGTCCCCGCGGGCGTTGACGAAGCGGAAGGTGTGCACGCCGAAGCCCTGCATCATCCGGTAGCTGCGCGGCAGCGCCCGGTCCGACATCAGCCACATGATCGCGTGCAGCGTCTCCGGCTGTAGCGACACGAAATCCCACAGTGTGTCGTGGGCCGACGCGGCCTGCGGAATCTCGTTGTGGGGCTCCGGTTTCACCGCGTGCACGAAGTCCGGGAACTTGATGCCGTCCTGAATGAAGAACACCGGAAAGTTGTTGCCGACGAGGTCGTAGTTGCCCTGGTCGGTGTAGAACTTCGTCGCGAAGCCGCGCACATCCCGCACCGTGTCGGCCGAGCCGCGCGAGCCGGCCACCGTGGAAAACCGCACGAACACGGGTGTCTGCTTGCCCGGCGTGGTCAAGAACTTCGCGACCGTGTACTCGGCGAGCGAATCGTTGTACGGCTCGAAATAGCCGTAGGCACCCGCACCGCGGGCATGCACCACCCGCTCCGGAATGCGCTCATGATCGAAATGCGTGATCTTCTCGCGCGCATGGAAGTCCTCGAGCAGGGTGGGACCGCGTTCTCCCACGGTCAGCGCATCGTCAGTGTGATCGACGCGCACCGCCTGCTGGGTGGTCAGGTACCCGGTCTCTCGGCTGACGCGCGAGCCGTCGAGCTGGTCTTGCTTTGCGTTCTGGCCGTTGTCCACCATGGCCGGGCGGGTACCCACCAAATGCAACGACAAACGGTCAGCGGGTCAGCGCCGCGACACATTCGACATGGTGTGTCAGCGGAAACGAGTCGAACACCCGCAGATCCTCGACGGCATAGCCGTGCCCGAGATACAGCCCGATGTCGCGGGCAAAGGACGCCGCCTCGCAGCCGATGTGGATCACCCGGGGCACCTCGGCGGCGGCCAGCAGGTCGATCACCTCGCGGCCGGCCCCGGACCGGGGTGGATCCAGCACCGCCACATCGGCTCGCTCGGTCTGGGCCGCGAGCGCCCGTCGCACCGAGTCGGTCACCACCGACACCCAGCCGAGGTCGGCCAGCGCCGTGCGCGCCGATCGCGACGCGCCACGCGACGTATCGACAGTCAGGACCTTGCCGCGCTCCCCGACCCCCTCAGCCAGCGCCGCAGCGAAAAGCCCTGCCCCACCGTACAAATCCCATGCCGTCTGACCGGCGCTCAGCTGCGCCCAGCTGGCCACCAGTTCGCTGTAGATCCGGGCCGCGTCGCGGTGCGCCTGCCAGAACGCGGTCACCGGCACCCGCCAGATTCGGTCCCCGACCCGCTGCACCGCCTCGTAGTGACCCTCGGCGACAACGGTCGTCGTCTTGCGTCCGGTCCGCGGCCCTGACTGCACGACGTGCCGCACTTCGTCGTCGTCGATCGCCACGTGCAGCTGCGCGCCCGGTGGCCACCTCCACTCGTTCAACCCGTCGAGCATGCCGGCGGGAAGCTGCGCGCAGTTCAGCTCGGTGACGAGCTGCGAGCTGTGATAGCGATGGAAGCCGGCCCTGCCCTCGGCCGACGTGTCGAGCCGCACCCGCGTCCGCCAACCGGTGGCGCTGCCGTCTCCGACCGGCTCGGCGACGGCGGAGTCCTCGTCGCACCATTGGTAGCCACCCAGTCGGGCCAATTGATTGGCGACGACGGTGCCCTTCAGTCGGCGCGTGGCATCGGGGTCGGCGAACGCCAGATCGCAGCAACCGGCGCCGTCCACGCCGGCGATCGGGCACAGCGAGTCGATGCGGTTGGGTGACGGTTCGATGACCTCGACAACGTCTGCGTGCCAATAGGATCCGTGGTCGCCGACGACCCGCACTTTTACTGTCTCACCGGGCAACGCATACCGCACGAACACCACCCGGCCTTCGTGGCGCGCAACGCAGCTACCGCCGTTGGCGGGCGGCCCGGCGGTCAGCGTCAGTTCCGCCGGCCAGGGCGGCGGCTCGTCGACCTGTTCGCTCAATCCAAGAAGCCCCTGCGTGCGTCACCAGGTGCAGCGTGCGGCTGCAGTGTCTTGAGTCGCTCCGACGAAGTCAGTTGCCACGGAACCGATGTCACCATCACGTTCGGCTCGAACAGCAATCGGCCCTTCAACCGCAGTGCGCTCTGGTTGTGCAGCACCTGTTCCCACCAGTGCCCAACGACGTACTCCGGAATGAATACCGTGACGACGGTGCGCGGCGACTCCTTGGTGACCCGCTTGACATAGTCGAGCACCGGTCGGGTGATCTCGCGGTACGGCGAGGCAATCACCTTGAGCGGCACGCTGATATCGCTGTCTTCCCATCGGTGCACGAGCTCGCGCGTTTCGGCGTCGTCGACGCTGACCGTGATGGCCTCCAGCACGTCGGGCCTGGTGGCCCGGGCATAGGCCAGCGCCCGCTTCGTCGGCAGGTGCAGCTTGGACACCAGCACGACGGCGTGGTTGCGGCTCGGCAACACCATGTCATCGCCCTGTTCCTCGGCTCGCCTGTCGAGCTCGTGGGCGACGGTGTCGTAGTGCTTGTGGATCATCTTCATGATCATGAACAGCGCGCCCATCGCCAGGATCGCGATCCACGCGCCCGCGACGAACTTCGTCACCACCACGATGATCAGCACGGTCCCGGTGCAGATAAAGCCGATCGTGTTGATCACCCGCGACCGCACCATGTGGCGACGGACGGCCGAGTCGGTCTCGGTGCGCAGCAGCCGCGTCCAGTGCCGAACCATCCCGATCTGGCTGAGCGTAAAGGACACGAACACGCCGACGATGTACAGCTGGATCAGCGCGGTCACCTCGGCGCGGAACGCGACCACAAACGCGATGGCGGCGAAGGCCAAGAACAGGATGCCGTTGGAGAACGCCAGCCGGTCGCCGCGAGTGTGAAGCTGCCGCGGCAGGTAACGGTCTTGGGCCAGAATCGATCCCAGCACCGGAAAGCCGTTGAACGCGGTGTTGGCGGCCAGCACCAGGATCAGTGCGGTGACGCCCGCGATGAGGTACAGCCCTAGCGGGAAGTCGTGAAAAACCGCGTCCGCGAGCTGCGCGATCAGTGTCTTCTGGTGATAGTTCGGCGGCGCCCCGACCAGCTGCTCAGGGTTTTCAGCCATCTTCACGCCGGTCTCCTTGGCCAGCATGATGATGCCCATGAACAGTGACACCGCGATGACGCCAAGCATCAGCAGTGTCGTCGCGGCGTTGCGGGACTTGGGTTTCCGGAACGCCGGCACCCCATTGCTGATCGCTTCGACACCCGTCAGCGCCGCGCAGCCGGACGAGAACGCCCGTGCCACCAGAAAGACCATCGCGAAACCCAGCACCTCGCCGTGTTCGGAATGCACCTCGAACCCAGCTGATTCGGCGCGCAGTGGATTGCCCAGCACATAGATCTGGAACAGGCCCCAGGCCAGCATGATGTACATGCCGATCATGAACGCGTAGGTCGGAACCGCGAACGCGGTGCCCGATTCGCGGATGCCACGCAGGTTCAACGACGCCAAAATCAGGATCGCGATGACGGCGAACAACACCTTGTGATGGTTGATGAGCGGCACCGCCGACCCGATGTTGGCCATCGCCGATGCCATCGAGACCGCGACCGTGAGCACGTAGTCGACTAGCAGGGCGCTGGCCACCGTCAGGCCCGCGGTGTGGCCCAGATTGGTGGTGACCACCTCGTAGTCGCCGCCGCCCGACGGGTAGGCGTGCACGTTCTGCCGGTAGCTCGCGATCACGACGAGCATGACGGCACCGACGGCAAGCCCGATCCACGGTGCCATCGAGAACGCGGCCAGGCCCGCGACCGACAGCACCAGAAAGATTTCCTCCGGCGCGTAGGCCACCGACGACAGCGCGTCGGACGCGAACACCGGCAGCGCGATCCGCTTGGGTAACAGCGTGTGGGCGAGCTTGTCGCTGCGGAACGGCCTCCCTAGAACCAACCGGCGCGCAGCGGTCGAAAGCTTGGACACGAGAGCCAAGAGTAAGCCCACGGGCGAATGGCTGTAGCGTTCCGAGTGCGCAGGTTCGCTACAGACAGGCCGGAAAGGACCGTCAGGTGCGTGTAGTGGTCATGGGATGCGGCCGGGTGGGCGCGTCACTATCAGACAGCCTGGCCCGGATCGGTCACGACGTGGCCGTCATCGATCGCGACAGCACGGCATTTCACCGCCTGTCCCCCGAGTTTTCGGGTGAGCGCGTGCTTGGCATGGGCTTCGACCGCGATGTGCTGCTGCGGGCAGGCATCGAGGAGGCTGGTGCGTTCGCGGCCGTATCGTCGGGCGACAACTCCAACATCATCTCGGCGCGGGTGGCCCGCGAGACGTTCGGCATCGAGCGCGTGGTGGCCCGCATCTACGACGCCAAGCGCGCGGCCGTCTACGAACGGCTCGGCATCCCGACGGTTGCCACCGTGCCGTGGACGACGGACCGTCTGCTCAACGTGCTGACCCGCGAGACCGAGACCACCAAGTGGCGCGACCCGACCGGCAACGTCGGCGTCACCGAGATGGCGCTTCACGAGGAGTGGGCCGGCCACCGGATCACCAACCTGGAGGCGGCCACCGGGGCGCGCGTGGCTTTCCTGATCCGGTTCGGCGCCGGTCTGCTGCCCGACCCGAAGACCGTCATTCAAGCCGGCGATCAGGTGTACATGGCAGCTATCGCCGGACATATCGCCGAAGCATTGGCCATAGCGGCGCTGCCGCCAAGCGAGGACACCGAGGCCCAATGAAAGTCGCCATCGCCGGGGCCGGGGCCGTCGGGCGGTCCATCGCGCGCGAGCTCGTCGAGACCCATGACGTGACGCTGCTGGAGCGCAACCCTGACCACATCGACGTCGACGCGATACCTGCGGCGCACTGGCGGCTTGGCGATGCGTGCGAGCTGAGCCTTTTGGAGTCGGTGAAGCTGGAGGAGTTCGACGTCGTGATCGCCGCGACCGGCGATGACAAGGTCAATGTGGTGGTGAGCCTGCTCGCCAAGACCGAGTTCGCGGTGCCGCGTGTGGTGGCCCGCGTCAACGACCCCCGCAACGAGTGGTTGTTCGACGAGAACTGGGGGGTGGACGTCGCGGTGTCGACGCCACGCATGCTGGCGTCGCTCGTCGAAGAAGCTGTCGCCGTCGGCGATCTGGTGCGGCTGATGGAGTTCCGCAAGGGCCAGGCCAATCTGGTCGAGATCACGCTGCCCGACGACACGCCGTGGGGCGGAAAGCCGGTCAAGCGGCTGGATCTACCGCGCGACGCCTCGCTGGTGACGATTCTGCGGGGGCCCCGGGTGATCGTGCCGGAGGCCGACGAGCCACTCGAGGGCGGCGACGAGCTGTTGTTCGTGGCCACCACCGAGGTCGAGGACGAGCTGCAGGCACTGCTGCTAAACCAGCAGTCGCGCTGAGCCCTAGCGCCGGGCGTAGGCAGGCGGCGGCGTCGCGCGGTCGTGGCAGCACGCCGCATCCTCGGGTGATACCCGGTCGAAATCGCATTCGGCATTGCGGATGCCGATCGCTGAGATGACGCCCGCGACCGCGAACAGCGCCGCCGTCACCAACGCACCCTGCCGAAAACCGGCGAAATCCATTGCACCGCCGATGATTACACCGGTGAACGCGACCGCGATGAGGCCCGCGATCCGGGACACTGCGTTGTTGATCGCCGAGCCGATGCCGCTCTGG
>DASRJA010000174.1:0-4558 GCA_035649695.1 Mycobacterium sp.
ACTGCAACCCCGAGACGGTGTCTACCGACTACGACACCGCCGACCGGCTGTATTTCGAGCCGCTGACGTTCGAGGACGTGCTGGAGGTGTACTACGCCGAATCCGCCTCGGGCAAGGGCGGTCCCGGCGTCGTCGGCGTCATCGTGCAGCTCGGCGGGCAGACGCCGCTCGGTTTGGCGGATCGCCTCGAGAAGGCAGGCGTGCCGATAGTCGGCACCAGCCCCAAGGCGATCGACCTTGCCGAGGACCGCGGTGCGTTCGGCGAAGTACTGCGGGCCGCGGGCCTGCCGGCACCTAAGTTCGGCATGGCCACCAGCTTCGATCAGGCCCGCCGCATCGCCGCCGACATCGGCTACCCGGTACTCGTCCGGCCGTCCTACGTGCTGGGCGGTCGCGGCATGGAGATCGTCTACGACGACGAGACGCTCGAGGGCTACATCACCCGTGCCACCCAGCTGTCGCCCGAACATCCGGTGCTGGTCGACCGGTTCCTCGAGGACGCCATCGAGATCGACGTCGACGCGCTCTGCGACGGTGCCGAGGTGTACATCGGCGGGATCATGGAGCACATCGAGGAGGCTGGCATCCACTCCGGGGACTCGGCGTGCGCGCTGCCCCCAGTGACGTTGGGCCGCAGCGATATCGAGTCGGTGCGGCGCGCCACCGAGGCGATCGCCCACGGTATCGGGGTGGTCGGCCTGCTCAACGTTCAGTACGCGCTCAAGGACGACGTGCTCTACGTGCTGGAGGCCAACCCACGTGCGAGCCGAACCGTGCCCTTCGTCTCCAAGGCCACCGCGGTGCCACTCGCGAAGGCGTGTGCGCGAATCATGCTGGGCGCCACCATCTCCCAATTGCGCGAGGAGGGTGTCCTCGCCAAGAGCGGAGACGGTGCCGTCGCACCGCGCAATGCGCCCGTCGCCGTCAAGGAAGCCGTGCTGCCGTTCAACCGGTTCCGCAAGGCCGACGGTGCGCAGGTCGACTCGCTGCTCGGCCCGGAGATGAAGTCGACCGGCGAGGTGATGGGTATCAATCACGAATTCGGCAGTGCATTCGCCAAGAGCCAGACCGCCGCCTATGGCTCATTGCCCGCCGAGGGCACGGTGTTCGTGTCGGTGGCCAACCGCGACAAGCGCTCGCTGGTGTTCCCGGTAAAGCGGCTGGCCGATTTGGGTTTCCGGGTGCTGGCCACCGCAGGCACCGCGGAGATGTTGCGCCGCAACGGCATTCCCTGTGACGAGGTGCGTAAGCATTTCGAACCGCCCAGCGAGGGCAGGCCCGCGCTCTCGGCCGTCGACGCCATCAAGGCGGGCGAGGTCGATATGGTGATCAACACCCCGTACGGCAACTCCGGCCCTCGCATCGACGGCTACGAAATCCGTTCGGCAGCAGTGTCGATGAACATCCCCTGCGTGACGACCGTGCAGGGCGCGTCCGCCGCGGTGCAGGGCATTGAGGCCGGCATCCGCGGCGATATCGACGTGATGTCGCTGCAAGAGTTGCACAGCGAGCTGGGTTCATAACCGTGACCGGATTCGGTCGCCGGCTGGCCGACGCGATCGCCCAGCGTGGCCCGCTATGTCCCGGCATCGATCCGCATCCCGAGCTGTTGCGGGCGTGGGGGCTGGCAGCCGACGCCGACGGGCTCAGCAGGTTCTGCGAAATCTGCGTTACGGCGTTCGCCGAATTCGCCATCGTCAAGCCGCAAGTGGCGTTCTTCGAGGCCTACGGCGCGGCCGGTTATGCGGTGCTGGAATGCACCATCGGTGCGCTGCAGGCGTCTGATGTGCTGGTGCTGGCCGACGCGAAACGCGGCGACATCGGCTCGACGATGGCGGCCTGCGCCGACGCGTGGGCGGGTGATTCACCGCTGGCCGCCGACGCCGTGACGGCCTCGCCGTATCTCGGATTCGGTTCGCTTCAACCCCTTCTCGACACCGCCAAGGCATATGGCCGCGGCGTGTTCGTGTTGGCCGCGACGTCGAACCCCGAGGGCGCCAGCGTGCAGCGAGCCAAGACGGACGGCGGCACCGTCGCACAATCGATCGTCGACGCGGCGGCGGCCGTCAACCGCCAGTCATCGCCCGAGCCCGGCTCGGTCGGCGTCGTCGTCGGCGCCACGCTGTCCGACCCGCCCGACCTCAGCGCGCTGGGCGGTCCCGTCCTGGTACCCGGCGTCGGCGCGCAGGGCGGACGGCCCGACGCGCTCGGCGGTTTCGGCGGGGCCCATCCTGGGCAGCTCTTGCCCGCGGTGTCCCGCGATGTGCTGCGTGCCGGCCCCGACGTGGCTGCCGTACGCGCCGCCGCGGAGCGCTTCCGTGATGCGGTGGAGTATCTGGCATGACCTCCTACGACATCGCGGAATGGGCCGACTTCGCGAACACCGTCGCCGGGGGAGCGGCCGCGCTGGCGGGCCTGTTGTTCGTCGGGCTCTCGCTGAATCTCTCCGAGGTGCTGAAGTATCCGGGCGTCCCAGCCCGCGCCGCGGTCACGCTCGGGCTCACCGTGGCGATATTGCTGACCGCAATCTTCGTCGCCACGCCCGGCCAAGACCATCGCGTGCTGGCCGCCGAGGTCGGCGTCGTCGGCCTGGCGACGGTGGTGGGCGTGATTGTCGGTCTGCGGCAACAGCGGAAGGGCCAGCACCCGGCGCGCGCTCTGACGTCGACGCTGTTACTTGGAGTCCCGGCGCTGCTGTTGATCGTCGCCGCTGTTTCGCTGTGGCTGCAGCGCGGCGGCGGTCTCTATTGGGTAACTGCAGCTGTTGCAACGGGTTTCGTGTCTGCGACCGCCAACGCCTGGGTTCTGTTGGTCGAGATCAAACGCTGACAGGCTCAGCGACTCGCCCGGCCACGACGACCATCAGCGGCGGCAGCGCCAGCTCGACGGCGAGCATCGCGAGATAGAACCCATTTGGCGTGCCGTCGAGCACGACCCCAAGGTGGGCCCACGCGAAGCTGGGGACCGGCCGATCCCGCCGACGAAGAAGACCGCCGCCAGCAGATTCACGTAGATGCGTTTCCGATGCACATCGCGTGAGCACCACAGCAGCGCGATCCCAGTGCACAAAAACAGTCGGGTTCACCGCGACGGCGCCGATGATCGCTCGCGGGCCGATCGCCAAATGCGCGAGCGAAATGGCGATCACGATGACACCGAACAGGGCGAGAAACGCTTGAAAAGCCTGTCGCATGGACCGCTCCCAGTGCCGCGAATGGATCTACTACGCACTGTAGTTGACCGCGCCTAGGCTGCCAAGGATCACCAAACGGCAACACTGGCACCATCAGACGCATGAGTCACACCAATGTCGTTTGAATGCAAACGGCGTGGCCTTTCCTGGGCGGAATACCTGTCAACTGACCGGCCGCGACACGCCCGACACACCATGACCAGGCAAAATTTTATTTTTGGACCCTCGTGCGAACTTGGGTGGCGGGCGACGTTACACCCCGACCGCGGCGGTGACAGCTGCCACTAACCGCGAAAACCCTTGATATGCAGGCACTTCCACCGAAATCGGGCGAAAAATCGCGTCACCGCCGCCATCCGACGCAGCTTTGCGCGGCCTGCGCGTGCGCACTACACGCTGGGCTTTTGACCCGATAACCAGGGGGTGGGGTTAGCTTTCGTCAGAATGCGTGGGTACGGTCGTCGTCGCTGGCTGATTTACGGGTCAGCCGAGACAAAACAGATGATGGTGACGAGACGGAGGAACCCGTGGCCCTTCCCCAGTTGACCGACGAACAGCGCGCGGCAGCGTTGGAGAAGGCTGCTGCCGCACGTCGAGCACGTGCCGAACTCAAGGATCGGCTCAAGCGCGGCGGCACCAACCTCAAGCAGGTGCTCAAGGATGCCGAGACCAACGAGGTCTTGGGCAAGATGAAGGTTTCTGCCCTTCTGGAGGCGTTGCCCAAGGTCGGCAAGGTCAAGGCGCAGGAAATCATGACCGAACTCGAGATCGCCCCCACCCGCCGCCTGCGCGGCCTGGGCGACCGTCAGCGGAAGGCGCTGCTGGAGAAGTTCGACCAGTAGCGAGTCAGTGAGCGAAGGCGGAGGGCCGGGCAGGGCTGAGCGCCTCAAGGCACCGGTCTTGGTGCTGTCCGGCCCGTCTGCCGTCGGGAAATCGACCGTTGTCCGCTGCTTGCGTGAACGCGTTCCCGACCTGCACTTTTCCGTTTCCGTCACCACCAGGGCGCCCCGCCCCGGTGAGGTGGATGGCGTCGACTACTCGTTCGTGACCGCCGAGCGGTTCCAGCAGCTGATCGACGACGGCGCCCTGCTGGAATGGGCGGAAATCCACGGTGGCCTGCATAGATCCGGAACGCCGGCCGGGCCGGTCCGCGCGGCGACCGCCGCCGGCAAGCCCGTCTTGATCGAGGTCGACCTAGCCGGCGCGCGCGCCGTCAAACAAGCAATGCCCGAGGTCATCACCGTCTTCCTGGCCCCACCGAGTTGGGAGGCGCTGGAGAGCCGGCTGTCTGCGCGTGGCACCGAGACCCCGGATGTGATGGCCCGCAGGCTCGACACCGCGCGGGCCGAATTGGCCGCTCAGGAC
>DASRJA010000175.1:0-2856 GCA_035649695.1 Mycobacterium sp.
CTGGCCGGCGCCGGCCGAGATCGGGATGGACACCTCCTGCGGGTTGCGCGGCGCCCAGGTGGCGGTGGTGTCCAACGCCGATTCGGCGGTCAGCCGCTGCGACAGTGCCCCGTCGAGGATCGCGTAGCTACTGCCCTGCGGTCCGCAGCCGATGTAGGTGCCGCCCTGTTCGGGAACGTTGGCCAGTCCCTCAGGGCCCGTCTCCGGCGCGCTTGGCACGTCGATCTGAACGAATTGCCAACCGCCCAAGAGTTTTTCGATGCCCGCGGAGTGCAGTTCGGAGCGCAGCTGATCCATGATGAACGCCAGCGTGGCACCGCCGGAACCACCGCATCCCACTATGAGGAATCGTCGCATTCAGTTTCCTTCCCTGTACGGGTCGAACGGATCTGGGTCATGGGCCGCCGACCCGCCCTGCGCGGGTTCACCGAACGGCGAAACTGCTTGTCGCGCTTCGTCGTCCGAGACAGCCAGCCCGGCTTCAACCGCCCGCAACCGCAGCCCGTTGAGCAGCTCGGGCAGTCGACGGCCGACGTCTTCGTAGAGCCGCTCACGTGCCGCGGTGTCGGTGCGTCCGCCGACCAGCAGCAGCACATCGGCGACGTTGGCCGGTCCGCGGGGATCGTGCAGGACCACCCACTTGTTGTGCACGGCCAGCGGCAGCACCGCGCGCAGCCCGCTGCGGTCGGTTGCGGGCAGCGCCGAACCCACACTGACCAGACCGTCGGCGTCGACGGTCACGTAGCCGGGGCCGAAGGGGCTGCGGCCGACGGTCGTGGTCAGCGTGACACCTTGCACCGAGACTTTGCGAGCACCCCCGGCCAGGCCGGGCACCGGGCGAATCAGGTCGGTGTCGGCCGGCGTGAAGGGTTCCCCGTCGCGCAGTACCACATCGTTGTTCACCTCGACCGGGATCCGATCGGCCAGCATCGGCGTGTCGGGGATCTTGCTGACCCACCACTTCGCCGCGTACAGCAGTGCCAGCGGGATCCCCGGACCCAGCAGCAGCGCGGCCAGGAACACCAGCACGAAGTTGGTGGTGTTCAACGGCTTGATCAGCGACGCGACGAACGGAACATCGATGACCTGTGCATCGCCCGGGTTGTCAAGCGCCGCAACGTGTATCGGCACGGTCCCGTTCAGCCCGCCGTGTCCGTCGCGGTCGGTGCGCAGCGTCACCGAGAGCTGCCCGGTCTGCCCGGCCTGCACCTTCACGCAATTCTGCGCGGAGTTCGCGGTGGAGGACAGCCGCGCGGTGCCGATGTCATCGGGCGCGGCCACCACCTTGGCGGCATCGGTGTCGGCCATCCAGGCGCAGCCTGGGCCGGTGATGTTGAGCGACGCGGTCGCGCCCTTGGCCGCCTGCACGGTGCCGAAATCGATCCGCTCGCCCGGCACCGGCAGGCCGAGCTTGGGCAGGATCTGCACGGGGACTTCGACGTCCTGGGGTGACAGCTGAGTGCCGGGCGCGATCTGAGCGCCGGATGGGTCGGTGGCCGGCGCGGTGGTGATCACCAACGACATCCGCAGCAGCGCGCGCCCGGGATTCACCTTCGTCAGGTCGGCGTCCACCGGGTTGGCGATGTCGGCTTTGGCCACCGAATCCAGCAGCGGGATGGGCGCCGCGCCGTCGGGCGCCAGCGCCACCGACATGGTCGCGGTCCCGGCAAGGTCGGTCGGAAGCATGGGCTTGCCCTGCCCGTCGACCAGACCGAACGTCAGACCCTTGACCACCTGCCCGCTGCGCCAAGGAACTTTGTCGGCGTTGGTAAGCGCCGGAAAGATGTCGGTGGTGATGTGAATGCTGACCCGCGATACCGCGTCGGGGTGCTGACCGGTGGTGTCGACGTAGACGATCGCCCACTGCCCCGGCCACTGCGGGCCGCCGGTGTTCTGCAGCGAAATGGTCTGCGCTGAATCGGATCGCCACTCATACGTCACCGGCACGCCGTCGATGTCGGCGGTGTTGCGGCCGTCCTTCTTGGGCAGTTCCAGCGTCTTGCCCGACGGCGAGATCAGGTAGGGCACCACACCGGCCACTCCGCCGGAACCGAGGATGTCCACCGACTTGATCGAGCGGTCCAACGTGAAGTTGTGCCGCGCCTCCGGGCACACGCGCAGCTGGCAGACCGGGCCTTGCCCGGTGGTGCCGGGGTCCGGGTTGAGCGCGTCGAATCCGAACAGCATGTCGTCGATGTTGGAGACGGGATAGAAGTCACCCGGTATCGGATCAGTGATCTCCCCGCACGCCATGCCGTTGAGTCCGCGGGCCGTGCTTATCGCCGACATCACGTCGAAGTCGCTGGGTGTCTTGTTGGCGCCCAGGCCGATTCCCAGCATGATGATGCCGCTGCTGCGCAACTGGTCGGCGACGCCGCCCGGCCGGCAGATCGACTCCACGGCCCGTTTGGTGGTGTCCTCGACACCGGTCGGGCTGTCGAGGGTGACCCCGTCGGCGTAGGGCTTGGACGTCGCCCGCGACGTGAAATCGATCTTGCCGTCGGAGAACCATGCGATCGCTTGGCAGCGCTGTCCGCCGTTGGGCCCTTGCCCGCGCGACGCCAACTCCTGGCGGGCCCCGTCGAGCGCCAGCCAGTAGTCGGTGTCAATACCGGTGTTCTTGGTGGCGATGCTCGACAGCTGCGCACCTACCTGGTCGGCGGTGGATCCGGTCAGCTTCGTCCAATCCTGTTCGCGTGTATAGGTGTCGGCGAACCCGGAGGTGGCGACCTCGAGATTCGCGCCGACCCGGTCGGCGTATCTGCCCAGCGTCTGCAGCAGGTAGCGCGCCGCCTGCACCCGGGCCGCCTGAGGATCGGTGCCCTGCAGGCTGCTGGACTCGTCGAACAACAGCAC
>DASRJA010000176.1:0-2405 GCA_035649695.1 Mycobacterium sp.
CGAGCGCAATGACGTTGCGCGCACCCGCGATCCGGGCACCCTGCACGGCGTTGATCCCGATGCCACCGACTCCCATGACGACCACCGTGTCGCCGTCACGCGCCTCTCCGGTGTGTACCGCGCTGCCGTAGCCGGTGGTCACCCCGCAACCGACCAGCGCCGCCTTGTCCAGTGGGATGGAAGCATCGATCTTGATGACCGACGCCTCCGGAACGGTTGTGTACTCGGAGAACGCTCCAAGTACGCAGTTCTGACCGACGTCCTGGCCACGGGCGTGGAAGCGGTAGGTTCCATCGATCTGCGGTCCGAGCATCAGGTAGGCCCCCAGTTCGCACATGTTGCTCATCCCGCTCGCGCACGGTCGGCATCGGCCACACGCGGGCAGGAAACTAAAGACAACCGGGTCACCCTCGGCGAGGTCGTGCACACCTTTGCCGACCTCCACCACGATGCCGGCGCCCTCGTGCCCGCCGACGCACGGTAGAGGTCGGGGCATGTCTCCGGTGACGATGTGGTAGTCGGAATGGCACAGGCCACTAGCGGCCAGCTTGACGGTGACTTCGCCGTGCTTAGGCCCGTCGAGGTCGACTTCCTCGACCTCCCACTTCTGGTTCAAACCCCATAGCACGGCCGCTTTGGTCTTCACTGTCGTCGCTTCCTAACTCTTGTCTCATCACGCGGGCGCCTGGTTGGTGGCGTCAAAACAATCTGCGCATGATCGCGATGGCGCGGTCGGTGTAGGGCGGATAGACGAATCCTGGGTCTGGCCGACTCGGTTTGGCGAGCACCGCACGGCGATGGCTCAAAGCCTCGAAACCCCACCGGCCGTGATACGCCCCCATACCGCTGGACCCCACGCCACCGAACGGCAGTGCAGGTACCAGACAGTGCATGGCGACGTGGTTGAGGACCGCACCGCCGGAGGGGATGGCGTCGATCAGGCGCTCGCCCGTCGTCTTGGACTTGGTAAAGACATAGAGCGCCAACGGCTTGGGTCGGGAGTTGACGAAGTCGATCGCCACCTGATCCGAATCCACGGACAGCACGGGCAGGATCGGCCCGAAGATCTCGTCGGTCATCGCAGGTTCGTTGGGATCGGGGTCCACCAGTACCGTCGCCTGGATGAGCAGTTGACCGCGGTCCGCGCCGCCGCCGGCCACCACGGTGCCCTTCGTCGCAGCCAGGTAACCCGCCAAACGGTCGAACTGTCGCTCGTTGACGATCCGTAGACCACGGGGGTCGGCGCCGGCCTGGAACTGCGCCAGCGCCGCGGTGATCTTGGTTACCAGCTCATCGCGAATCGTATTGTGGGCCAATACATAATCGGGCGCGATGCAGGTCTGACCGGAGTTCATCAGTTTGACCCACGCGATGCGGCGCGCAACTACGTCGATGTCGGCGTCACTGGAAACGATGACCGGGCTCTTGCCGCCGAGTTCGAGGGTCACTGGGGTCAAGGTTTCGGCCGCCCCGGCCATGATCTTCTTGCCGATCTCGATGCCCCCGGTGAACAGGGCATGGTCGAAGCCCAGCGACAGCAACTCTTGGGTTGTCGCGCCGTCGCCCTCGATCACCTTGACGGCGTCGGGATCGACGTACTGCGGAATGAGCCGTGCGAGCAGCGCCGAGGTCGCCGGTGCGAGCTCGGACGGTTTGAGGACCGCGCAATTTCCCGCCGCTACGGCGGCGACCAATGGGCTCAGGCTCAGGAACACCGGGTAGTTCCACGGGCCGATGACCAGGACCACTCCTAGCGGATCGCATTGCACCCAGCCAGCACCGGGCAGTTGGCTCAGCGGCATGCGCTGCTTCTTGCGCTTCATCCACTTCTTGAGGTTCTTTCGCGCATAGGTTGCCTCACCCGCGGAGCCGGCCAAGTCCCCCAGCCAGGCCTCGACCGCACTGCGCCCGAGGTCTTCTCGCAGAGCCTCGGCGAAGTCGGCTTCCCGCTCCTTGACTAGGCGTTCGATGCCGGCGAGCTGCTCTAGGCGCCAGGCAAGCGGACGCGTGCGGCCGCTCGCATGCACCTTCCGCAGTGCGGCGAGCATGCCCCCAAGATCATCGGTGTACCGTTCCCGCTGGGGGAAAACCACGTCGGTCGTCATCTTCGCTTCCTGTTCATGTACTTCGCGGTGGTCAAACGCTGGCGGTGTGCGCTGCTGGCTGGAGGCCGTGGCGACGCAGAACGTCGGCGTACTTGATTCGCGCCCGCTCGAGGCGGCGCGGTGTGTGGTAGTCGGGGAAGACGTCCTCGTCGGGTTCATATCCGCGGAGGATGGCGCGGGCAAGGTTGGTCAGGTGGACCTCGGTCGGGCCGTCGGCGAGCGCCATGTTGAAGGAGTCACGGATGAATCCGAGGAACGGCATTTCATCGGTGACGCCAATCGATCCGTGGATCTGCAGCG
>DASRJA010000177.1:0-10576 GCA_035649695.1 Mycobacterium sp.
TCGAGCGCGGGCTCGGTGTGCTCGATCGGGATGGTGCCGCCGGCCGGCATCCGCTTGTCGCTGTCGCCGCGCTTGAGCTCCAAGTACCGGTCGCCGATCAGGTTCAGGTAGCGGACAGACGCGGTCGTCCCCTCGAACAGCGGCAGCGAGCGATCGACGTCGAAGTCGACGCGGGCTTGGGATCCGCCGTCCAGCAGTTCGACCTTCGAGACCTTGCCGACCTCAACGCCGGAGGCGCGAACGAACTGGCCCGCGCGAAGGCCACTCGTATTGGAGAAGATCGCCGAATAACCGGTGGTGCGGTCGAACCGCATCTGCCCGAACACCACGATGAGCATCGCGGTGAACAGCAGCAGCACCAGCGAGAAGATGCCGAGCTTGACAGCAGTTCCGGTGATTTTCATGGGTTGATCGTGTTCTCCCCGAACTGGCGGCCCCAGACGTATTCGATCCCAGGAATGATCAGCGGAATCGGCGCCGGCAGAAGCGGAATGAGGCAAGGCGGCAGCCCGGCGCAACCGAACGGCGACGCAAGCTCGATGTGGTTGTACGGCGCGATGGAGGCCCCGGTGTCCATCACCAGGTACGGCGCGGGCCAGAGGTCGCGGGTGATCGGCTGCCAGCAGCCGGGCCTGCCCTCGGGACCGCCTCGCGCGTTCACCCGCGGCAGGTTGTCGGGATAGACGTAGGCGTTACCCGCGCCGATAAGTTCGGAAGTGGTCCGCAACGAGTATCCGTTGCCGCCCAACGACGCGGCGACCTTCGGTTCGACATCGTGGAAGTTGCGGATCGTGCAGAACAGCGCGGGGCTGTACGTGTCGAGCAGTTGTGAGGTGGGCACCAGGTCCTCGGTGCCGCGCACGAGATAGGGCCCGCTGCGTTCGAAGATGTCGCCGCCGGTGTTGCCGAAGCCGATCGAGGCCATCAACGCCTGATCGATGTTGGCCTGCTGCTCGTTGAGCGTGCGCGCGGTCGTCACCGCGTTCTCCAGCCCGTCGAACAGATCGGGCGCCGCATTGGCATACACGTCACCGAGGTCGGCCAACAACTGGTTGTCGCGCCGGATCTGGGGCATCTGCGGGTTGATGTCGGCCAGGATCTCGTTGCCGTGAATGATCGACTGGCCGAACCGATCACCGAGCCCGTTGAGCGATTCCGCAGTGGCGGACAAGGTTTGGTTCAACTTGATCGGATCGACCTGCTGAGCCACCTCCACCACGGTCTCGAACAACGTGTTGAACTCGGTGGTCACCGACGTCACATCAATCACATCGGAAGTCGTAATACGTTGTGGTGACGGGTCTTTCGGCGACGAGAAGGAGATGTACTTATTGCCGAACACCGTGGTGGCGGTGATATCCGCATTGACGTTCTTCGGGATGAGACTGAAGTACTTGGGGTTCACGTCCAGGATGACCTTGGCCCGCGGCTGATCGCCAACGGTGATCTCCTCGACCTTGGCGACCCTGCCGATCTCCACGCCGTTGTAGGTGACCTTCGCCCCCGGGTCCATCGACAGGCCCGCGCGCGACGAGATCATGGTCAGCTGTTCGCGATCCAGGTTGTAGCCGCGAAACAACACGTAAACCAGGACCAGCACGACGACGGTCAGCAACGTCAAAATCAAACCCGCCAACTTGAATGGCGGTGTCCGAGGCTTGTTCAGCGGTGCGGTCATCGGCTACACCGTCAGGTTGAAGTTCGGGTCGACGCCGTAGAGCGCCAACGCAACAAACAGGACCACGAGTGCCACCGCCACGAGTGACGCTCGCATCGCTCGACCGACGGCCTCGCCGACGCCGACCGGCCCACCGCTGGCGTAATAGCCGTAGTAGCAGTGGTTGAGCATCACGATGATCGAAATGATGATCGCGTCCACGAACGACCAGAACACGTCCTCGGGCCGCAGGAACGTACTGAAGTAGTGCTCGTACGTGCCAGTGGATTGCCCGTAAAACAGTGTGGTCGTCACCTGACCGGACAGGAACGACAAGATCATCGCCATCGCGTACAGCGGGATGATCACCACAAAGCCGGCCATGATTCGCGTCGACACCAGATACGAGATCGACTTGATGCCCATCACCTCGAGGGCGTCGATCTCCTCGCTGATGCGCATGGCCCCCAACTCAGCAGTGGCGCCTGCCCCCACGACCGCAGCGAGAGCGACACCCGACACGAGTGGAGCAGCGGAGCGCACGTTGATCATTGCGGCGAAGAAGCCGGTGAACGCCTCCACACCGATGTTGCCCAGCGACGCGAATCCCTGGATCGCGACCAGCGATGAACCGGACAAACTGACGAAGCCGACGATCGCGGCGGTACCGCCGACCACGGCCATCGCGCCAGTGCCCATGCCGATCTCGGCGATCAGCCGCAGCGTCTCCTTGCGGTAATAGCGCAGGGCATGCCCGATCGAGCCCATCGAGGTGACGACGAACCACGCGACATGGCCGACGCTGTCGAGGCCACGTGCAGGCGCACCGGCGACTTTCTCGGCGCGGGCGACTCCCCGCGGGAATCGAGAGCGCAGGACTTGGGTCGTTGACATGTCAGCGCCCCGTTCCGAACCGGACACCAATCGTGGTCAGCACCACGTTGACCGCGAACAGCGCGATGACGCACAGCACCAGCGTCTCGTTGACAGCGGTGCCGACGCCCTTGGCGCCACCCGACACTGTGAGGCCGCGATAGCAGCCCACCAGCCCGGCGATCAAACCAAAGACGGTGGCTTTGACCACCGAAATGAGCACCTCAGGGAGGCCAGTGATCAGCGTCAGCGTCGAGACATACGCGCCGGCCGAGACATTCTGCAGATACACGCCGAAGACGAAGCCACCGACCAGGCCGATGGTGATCACCGCTCCGTTGAGCAGCAGGGCGACGAACGTCGAGGCGACCACGCGGGGAACGACCAGGCGGTGGATCGGGTCGATGCCGAGCACCTCGAGCGCGTCGATCTCCTCACGAATGGTGCGTGCGCCGAGGTCGGCGCAGATGGCCGTCGATCCGGCGCCCGCCACCACGAGCACTGTTACCAATGGGCCCAGCTGGGTGACGGCGCCGATCGCCGCGCCCGCGCCGGAGACATCGGCGGCGCCGAATTCGGCGAGCAGGATGTTCAGCAGGAAGATCAGGAGCACGGTCAGCGGTGCTGAGACCGCGAGCGTGGGCAGGAACGACACCCGGAACAAGAACCAGGACTGCAGGATGAACTCGCGCCACTGAAACGGCGGCCTGAATAAGGCCTTTCCGGTGAGTACACACATGCGGACGAAGCCGCCGACAGCCGTCAGCGCGGGCCTGGTCTGATCGCGGACGTAGTCGACCACGCCGGTCGACGCCGTCACCGGTCGCCTCGCACGACGAAACCGCGACTGTCGTGGCGCAGCGGCAGACCCTGTCGCACGCCCCCTCCTTGCCCCAACCCGGTGTGTGTGACCACCGTCTCCTTACTAGCGGGTAGTAAGACAGACCACAGGACTGTACCCGATGCTGTACCCGCCGTACACCGCATCGGCCGGATTGTGCCCGTAACCGTTAGCAAACCCACCCCCAGCCCTTAATTGTCTTGTGCCCCAGCAGAAACCGTTGGCGGAGTGGAACTTTCGCCAGCGTCAATCAATTCTTGCGCACCGAAACGCGCTCGCAGTTCCGTTTTGAGGACTTTGCCAGCGGGGTTGCGCGGCAGGGCGTCGACGATCTCCAGCGCCTTCGGATGCTTGTACCGCGCCAGCCGTTCGGTGAGGAATTCGTCGAGGTCGGCCAGGTCAAGATCGGTGTGAACGGCAGCCACGGCGACGGGAACCTCGCCCCACTTGGGGTCAGGGCGGCCGATCACCGCCACTTCGACGATGGCGGGATGCCCGGCCAGGGCGTTCTCGACCTCGGCGCAGTAGATGTTCTCGCCGCCCGAGATGATCATGTCCTTCTTGCGGTCGACGACCCAGACGTAGCCCTCGTCGTCCTGGCGGACCAGGTCGCCCGAGTGGAACCAACCGCCGGCGAAGGCCTCGGCCGTGGCTTTCGGGTTGTTCCAATAGCCCGCCATCAGCGTCGGCGCCCGATACACGATCTCGCCGACCTGGCCGACGGGAACATCGTTCATGTTCTCGTCGACGACACGAGCGGCCACCGTGGGGATCACCTTGCCGACAGACCCGAGCTTGCGAATTGCGTCCTGCGCCAACAACATACACGTGACGGGCGACATCTCGGTCTGTCCGAACGCGGCGTAGATCTGGGTGCCAGGAAAGGTCTCGGCCATGTCGCGCAGCAGCGTATCCGACGCCGGCGCGGCACCCCACGACAGCACTCGCAGCACCAACTTGCGTGGGTTGATCCGCTGCTCGGCGACCACCGCCTGCCACTGCGCGGGCACCAGGAACATCGAGGTGACTTGCTCGGCCTCGAGCACGTCGAGCAGTGCACCGGGGTCGAAGGCCCCGAGCGGATAGAGGACGGTCGGCAGCCCGAGCTGCAGTGGGGTGATCATGTTGCCGATGCCGGCGATGTGGAACAGCGGCACCCCGACGAACCCGACGTCCCGATTGATGTCGGCGCCGATGGTGAACAGGTTGGTCATCGCCTGGCCGGCGAGGTTGGTGTGGGTGAGCACCGCGCCCTTGGGCCTACCGGTGGTGCCGGAGGTGTACATGATCAGCGCAGGCGAGTCGTTGGGGATGTCGATGGGATCCGGGCCTGCGGCACCTTCTTCGGCGATCAGGTCGTCGTAGCCGACGACCTCGTCGTCGGTGCCAGCGCCCGCGACGATCACGGTCGCGAGCGTCGGGTCGATGTCGCGTACGGCGGTGGCGACCTTGGCCAGCACGGCTTCGGTGACCACCACCCTGGCCTGGCAGTCGCTGACCAGGAAGGCGATCTCTGGCGGCGTCATCCGGAAGTTCACCGGCACGGCGATGGCACCGAGTCTGGTGGCCGCGAGGAACGACTCGATGAACTCGGTGCGGTTGAGCATCAGGATCAGCACGCGGTCACCGAGGCTGACGCCGCGCCTGCTTAGCGCACTGGCCAGGGAACCCACCCGGCGATCGAGATCAGCCCAGGTCGTCGTGTGACCGAGAAACCGCAGCGCGACGGCGTTGGGCTGCATCAGTGCGTGCCTGGCGAGCTGGTTGGCCCAGTTCTGCCTGCGCGCCAGATACGGCTGCGCGGTAGGCGGCGGCTCGGTCAACGGCTGGTGCTCCCTCGGGCGGTAGGTTGCGCGACGTTGATATTTGATCAAACATGGTGTTGCCGTGGTCACACTATGGCCTTGGCGGCCCGGGGACAACCCCGCGCCAGACAACCGGAGACAGTCATGAACGCACCCGCCAGGCCCCGCGCTCAGCGGCGCCGGGCGGTACGTCGCGAGCAGCTCTCCGACGAGGTCGCCGCCCGGTTGCGCACCGACATCATGACCGGCACGCTGCGGCCCGGGACGTTCATCCGGCTCGACGAGACGGCCGCCGCGCTCGGGGTCAGCATCACGCCGGTGCGTGAGGCGCTGCGGACCCTGCGCGGCGAGGGCATGGTGCAGCTGGAGCCGCACCGCGGGCATGTGGTGGTGCCGCTGACGCGGGGCGACATCGAGGACATCTTCTGGCTGCAGGCGACGATCGCCAAAGAGCTCGCCGCGACGGCGGCCGAACGGATCACGGATGCGCAGATCGATGAGCTGGAACGGCTCAATGAGGGCCTCGCGGCGGCCGTCGAGAGTGGCGATCCCGAGGAGGTCGTGGCGGCGGAGTTCGCGTTCCACCGGGCGTTCAACCGGGCAACGGGCCGAATCAAGCTGGCCTGGTTCCTGTTGCACGTCGCGCGGTATCTGCCGGGGCAGATCTATGCCAGCGATGCGGCGTGGGGTGCGGCGGCGGTGGCCGGCCACCGTGAGCTGATTGCGGCGTTGCGCAGGCGTGACGTCGATACGGTCGTCCGGCTCACCAGCGGGGAGTTCAGCGACGCGGCGCAGCGGTTGGTGGCGCGGCTCGACGAGATCGGGTTGTGGAGCTGACGGCAGCTACGGGCTGGCGGCCAGCTGCTCGGCGCGCGCCTTGAGGTTGTCGGCCAGATAGTCCAGCGTGTCGCCGATCGCCTTCTTCACCATCGGCTTGGGGATCGGCAGCTTGGTCTCGACGTCGAAGTCGACCGTCAGCAGTGAGGTCGCCCCGATCGGCACCACGGAGAACTTCTGCTCCTGCTTCTCGAAGAACTCGCCCTGCTGCAGCACGGTGTAGATCTGGTTCTCCGCGGGGTAGTAGACCGCGGTGATGAACGTGCCCGACTGGCCCTGGACCACGACATCGAGGCGCAGCTGGCTCGGCCTGCCGTCCTCATATCGGGCCAGCACCCAGCAGCCCTTGATCTCCTCGTTCCACAATGGATACGACTCGAAATCGGCGACGATCGCCATGATCGATTCCGCGGGCGCGGCGACCTCAACTGTCTTGCTTACGAGCGGCATCGGCCGAGCATATCGACTCCAGCAGCGACCGAATGCTCGCCGGGATGGGCACGGGGCGCCGGGTGGTCCTGTCGATATAGACATGCACCCAATGGCCGACCGCGGCAACCGGCCCGTCCTTTTGAAACAGGGCCAGCCGGTAGGTGACGCTGCTGTTGCCCAATCGGGCCACCGCCAGCCCAACAGTCAGCGGGTCGGGGAACTTCAACTCGGACGAGTACTTGCAGCCCGATTCCGCGACCACACCCTGCCACGGCACCGACAGCGGGTCGATCGCGCAGCTCGTGTTGATCCACGCATTGATCGCGGTGTCGAACAGCTCGTAATACACCGCATTGTTGAGGTGACCGAACATGTCGTTGTCGGTCCAGCGGGTCAGCACCGGCCAGTGCACCGGGAAGTCGCGGCTGGTGAGCGATTCCTCGCTAGTCATGGCAGCAGTGTCCCAGGCACGGCAGGCTGGTCGTCATGAGGATCCGCGGCGCCGTGCTCGAGGAGATCGGTAGGCCCCGGCCCTACGCCGAATCCCGGCCGCTCTCGATCAGCGAGCTCGACCTGGCGCCGCCCGGCGACTCCGAGTTGCTGGTTCGCATCGAGACTGCGGGCCTCTGTCATTCCGATCTGTCTGTGGTCGACGGCAACAGGGTCCGCCCGGTACCGATGCTGCTCGGGCACGAGGCGGCAGGCATCGTCGAGCAGGCCGGCTCCGCCGTCGCCGACGTGCCCGTCGGGCAGCGCATCGTCATGACGTTTCTGCCGAGATGCGGCCAGTGTGCGGCGTGCGCCACCAACGGGCTGACGCCTTGCGAACCCGGCAGCGCCGCCAACGGCGCCGGCACGCTGATGACCGGCGAGCGGCGCCTGTCGCGCGACGGCCAACCCATCCATCACCACCTCGGTGTCTCCGGCTTCGCCACCTACGCCGTCGTCGACCGTCGCTCCGTGGTGCCGGTGCCCGCCGACGTGCCGCCATCCGTCGCGGCGCTGCTGGGCTGTGCCGTCCTCACCGGTGGCGGGGCCGTCATCAACGCCGGACGACCACAAGCCGGCCAAACCGTCGTGGTCGTCGGACTCGGCGGCGTTGGGATGGCCGCGGTCATCACCGCGCTGGCGCACGACGACGTCACCGTCATCGGCGTCGACCAGCTCGCCGACAAGCTCGACCTGGCGCGGTCGATGGGCGTGCACGAGGCCTACACGCCCGACGAGGCACGCGAGCGCGGCGTCAAGGCCGCGGTCGTGATCGAGGCCGTCGGCCACCCGCTCGCCGTGCAGACCGCGATCGACCTCACCGCACCCGGCGGCCGCACCGTCACGGTCGGCCTACCGTCACCCGACGCACGAATCACCGTGTCGCCGTTGGGTTTTGTCGCCGAGGGCCGCTCGCTGATCGGCAGCTACCTCGGATCGGCCGTTCCGTCGCACGACATCCCGCACTTCGTCGGGCTGTGGCGATCGGGCCGGCTGCCGGTCGAAAAGCTCGTCTCGTCGACGATCAACCTCGACGAAATCAACACCGGCATGGATCAGCTCGCCGACGGGCACGCGGTCCGCCAGCTCATCAGCTTTGACTAGTCACGGCCTCGGTGGTCGCGATACCGGCCCGGCGCAGCGCCGCCACCACGAGGGCGCGTAGCCGGCGGCCGACCTCGAACTGCTTGCCCGGCAGCGTGCGCGCCACCATCCGCATGTTGAGCGTGTCGACCTCGATGCTTTCCACGCCCATCAGTTGTGGCTCGTCGAGCAGCAGATCCGGCAGCCCGTCGTCTTGCATCGCCGTCGTCGAGACGTTTCGCAGGACGTCAGTGACCTTGTTGATGTCGGCTGCTGCAGGCACCGGGATATCGACGACGGCGCGGGCCCAGTCCTTCGACATGTTGAGGGACTTCACAATCTGACCGTTCGGCACGGTGAAGACCTCACCGTCGCTGGTGCGCAGCTTGGTGACGCGCAGCGTGACCTCCTCGACGGTTCCGACCGCGGCGCCGCCTGCGGTCACGGTCAGCTCGACCAAATCACCGAACCCGTATTGCTTTTCGGTGATCAGGAAGAATCCGCTGAGCAGGTCCTGAACGATGCGCTGGGCGCCGAAGCCGAGGGCGGCACCCAGCACCGCCGCCGGAGCGACCAGGGAACCGACAGGCAGGCCCAGTTGATTGGCGACATCGATGGAAACCACCACGTAGAGCAGTGCGATCGCCACCGACGAGATAACTGATGCCACGGCTTGCCGGTGCTTGACGCGCTCCGGGCGCAGGACGGCGTCTGCGCCGTCGTCGGCATCGAGCCGCTTGCTGATCCGCCCCGCTATCCATCTGATCAACCGGGTGGTGATGACGGCGAACAGCACCACCAAAACGATGTGCAGGCCGTTAGTGAGGAGCCATTGGCTGAGGTCGCGAAGTGTCGTAGGCATACCCGCGGACGGCTTCCCACTCCCCCGGGGGTTTCAAACACGAGCGAACAACTTGTATGATGAGTTGCAAACTTGTCATATCTAATCCTGGGAGCCTTGATGTCCGACCGCATCCGCCATCTGAAGCTTTCGCATGTCGTGCTGCCGTTGGAAACGCCGGTCAGCGACGCGAAGGTGCTCACCGGACGGCAGGAACCGCTGACCGAAACGGTGCTTTTGTTCGTCGAGGTCCTCACCGAAGAGGGCCACGAAGGCACCGGGTTCTCCTACTCCAAGCGCGCCGGCGGCCCTGCGCAGTACACCCATCTCGCGGAAATCGCGGACGTCGCACTTGGTCAAGACCCCTCCGACATCGACCGGATCTACCAATCGCTGCTGTGGGCCGGCGCCTCGGTCGGCCGCTCCGGCGTCGCCACCCAGGCGATCGCCGCGCTCGACGTCGCGCTGTGGGACCTCAAGGCGCGCCGCGCCGGCCTGCCGCTGGCCAAACTGATTGGCGCGCACCGCGACTCCTGCCCGGTCTACAACACGTCCGGCGGCTTCCTGCAAGCTTCGGTTGCCGAGATAAAGGAGAAGGCCACCGCGTCGCTGGCGTCCGGCATCGGCGGCATCAAAATCAAAGTCGGACAGCCGGATTGGAAGATCGACCTGCACCGCGTGGCCGTGCTGCGCGAGCACCTCGGCGAGACACCGTTCATGGTGGACGCCAACCAGCAGTGGGATCGCGCCAGGGCCCGCCGGATGTGTCGCGAGCTCGAGGCGTTCGGCCTGGTGTGGGTCGAGGAGCCCCTCGACGCATGGGACGCCGTCGGCCATGCCGATCTCAGCCGAACCTTTGACACCCCTATCGCGACGGGCGAGATGCTGACCTCGGTAAGCGAGCACATGGCGCTGCTCGACGCGGGGTACCGAGGAATTGTGCAGCCCGACGCGCCGCGGATCGGCGGGATCACGCCGTTCCTCAAGTTCGCGACGCTGGCCGCGCATGCCGGCCTGGCGTTGGCGCCGCACTATGCGATGGAGATCCATCTGCACCTGGCCGCGACGTATCCCACCGAGCCGTGGGTCGAACACTTCGAATGGCTCAACCCGCTCTTCAACGAGCGCATCGAGATTCGCGACGGCCGGATCTGGGTGCCCGATCGGCCGGGCCTCGGCTTCACGCTCAGCGAGCAGATGCGGGCGCTCACTAAGGAAACGGCCGACTTCGGGGCAGCATGACGACGACACTCGGGCAGCGCGTGGTCGCCGGTTTGAAGGACAAGATCCTCGCCGGGGACCTGCCACCCGGGCACAAGCTACCGTCGGAGGCCGAGCTCATCGACGAGTACGGGGTGTCGCGAACGGTGGTCCGTGAGGCGGTGACGCGGCTACGGGCCGAGGGGCTGGTCGAAACGTTCCAGGGCCGTGGCTCGTTCGTGCTGGCGATGCCCGAGCCGACGTCGTTCACCGTGGAATCCGCGGCCATCCGGACCCATCACGACGTCCTCGACATGATCGACTTTCGCCTCGGAATCGAATGCGAGGCAGCCGCATTGGCCGCGGCGCGGGCGGACACGTCCGGCGCCGAGTCGATACGGGCCGCGCTCGACGCCTTCGTCGCCGCCGCGCCGGAAGACCAAGTGGAGGCCGACTTCGGATTTCACCGGGCCATCGCGGCCGCCAGTGGCAGCCGCTTCTACCTCGAGCTGCTCGAC
>DASRJA010000178.1:0-5075 GCA_035649695.1 Mycobacterium sp.
AAGCCGGCGCCAATCACGATCGCGTCGAAGCGAGCAGGCATGGTCACAAGTCGGCACCTCAAGATCCCAGCTATAGCCTGATACTGTAACGATTACAGTATCAGAGCCCGGCGCCAAGAGCGATCGCGAAATCTACCGTGATCTACCGTGCCGAGGTGACCAGCCGTTCTTCGCGACGCTGGTCGTAGTAAGAGGCCTTTTCTTCCACTAGATCGAGAAATGCCGCCAGTTCGTCTCGCGCGCGAGCTGCTTCACCGTCGAAATTCTCGCGCTCGAATACTCCCCAGAACCGCAACACCGGACGCACGACATCGTCCAAATGCGAACGGAGGTCGTAGATGCCGGCCTTGGCGATCGCTAGAGCATTTTCCGCGAAGCCCGGCATGGTGCTTCCCGGCATCTGGAAGTTGATCACTTCGCGAGCGATCGCCTTCATCGTCGCGTGCGGTGCGATATCAAGCGCAGCGTTCACCAGGTTCCGATAGAAGACCATGTGCAGGTTCTCGTCGGTTGCTATCCGCGTGAGCAGTTGTTCGGCGATAGGACATCCAGATGCTCGGCCGGTGTTGCGGTGACTGATCCGCGTCGCCAGTTCCTGGAAGGACACATAGGCCAGGGCCTCTATCGGTGACTTGTCACCCGAGTCGTAGCCGGCCGCCGTGTGCACCATACGACCGTGCTCAAGTTCCACGGGATCGACGCCTCGGGTGACGAGAAGATAGTCGCGGATCGCGATGGCGTGACGCCCCTCCTCGGCCGTCCACTGACCGACCCACTGGCCCCAGGCGCCATCACGCCCGAAACGCGTCGCGATTTCGCGATGGTAGGACGGCAGGTTGTCCTCGGTCAGAAGGTTCACGATCATGGCGGCTTTGGAAACCTCGTCGAGCTGGGAATCCGCCGGAGTCCAGTCCTGGCCACCCAGTAAAGCGAAGTCGCGCCCACGGCTCCATGGAACATAGTCGTGCGGATTCCAGGGCTTCGCCATCTCAAGGTGCCGGTTCAGGTTTGCCTCTACGACTGGTTCCAGCTCAGTGAGCAATGCCTCTTGGGTTGTCGTCATCGCGACTCTCCGTCCCTTACCTACGGCTGCGTAACCTACGCTACCGTAGGTTTACGCAAAATCAAGTATTGATTGACGATCCCAGGGCCCACACGTTGCGACGCGGCGGCGAGTTCAAATTGACTGACTGACATCCTGTTTCGCGTCGGTTGTAAAAGCTGGCGGCAGACCGGCCGATCGCGCCATGGCGTTTGCAGATGGCGAAGGCGGCCAGCAAGATAGTCGCGGCGTCGCAGCCTGCCGATATTGCTCTTTGCGGAAATCTATACTGTAATCGATTTAGTATCCATCGACTCAAGAGGCGGCTGACTTGAAAGTCCCGTTCACCTGGAAGGTCACCGGCTGGTTCGTGATCGGCTGGTCGGCGGAGTTTCCGGTCGGTGAGGTGCGGCCGCTCCGGTATTTCGGCGAGGATCTGGTCGCCTACCGCGACGAGGACGGTGAACTGCACCTCTTGTCGGGCCACTGCCGGCACCTTGGCGCGCACATCGGCCATGGCGGCAAGGTGGTCGGCGACTGCGTCGAGTGCCCATTCCACGGCTGGCGCTGGGGACCCGACGGCACCAATCGCTACATCCCCTACCAGCCGGACCGCCCCAACAAGGCGCTCAGGCTGCGGGTCTTCCCCGTCCGGGAGCAATACGGCTGTGTGTTCGCCTGGCATCAGCCGGACGGCAAGGAACCGCAGTGGGAATTGCCCGATCTGTTCGGTAAATTCCCGCAGTTCGCCACGGCCCCGGACGCGTATTACCGTCCGTACCCGGAGTTTTCGAGTCGCGCTGAACATGAGCCGGTGCATCCGCAGATCGTCGCTGAGAACGGGCCCGACAGCGCGCACTTCCACTACGTGCACGGCGCCACCGTGACGCCGGTGTGCCTGAATTGGGAAGCCGTCGACGAGGAATGGCGGTTCCTCACCGGCTGGCCGGACGCGCGCAGTGACGAGCCGAACGAGATGGCGCTGTATATCCACAGCCACTTCTCCGGCCTCGGCTTCGCGATCAGTGCATTCGAGGGTTCCTCGAACCACCGGCTGATCTTCGCCTGCACGCCGGTCGAGGACGGCTATTCCGACATGTTCTATTCGATCTGGTGGCCCCGATTGCCCGGCGACACCTCGGACGTGCCGCCCGACAAGGTTCGCGAACAGGTCGAGCGCCAGTTCCTCGGCACGGTGTGGGAAGACCTGGACATCTGGCGCTATCAGGAGTACATCGAACGCCCGGCGCTATCCAAGGTCGACGCGAAACCCTATATGGCGATGCGTAAATGGGCGACGCAATTCTACGAGGTGCCCCCGACCAACGCGGTCGCGTCCGCGTGAAACCAGACCTCGCCGAGATCGCCGGCCCGGCGCACACCGCGATCGTCACGCAGGAGTGCCAGGGCGCGGTCGTCGGGCTCAATGCCGGGCTTGCCATGCTCGCCGAGGAAGCGCGCCGCGAAGCGGTGCCCAACATCGGGCGTCTGCTGCCCGCAGCCCGCGACGCCGGGGTGAAGGTGGTGCACTGCCTCGTCCAGCGGCGGCCTGACGGACTCGGCGGCAACCACAACGCGAAGATCTTCGCCATTGGAAGCGGTGTCGACATTGTGCCGGGAAGCCCCGGCGCACAGCTGCTGCCCGAACTCGGCCCTGCGCCAACCGATGTCGTGCTGTATCGGTCCCACGGCATCGGGCCCATGGGTGGCACCGACCTCGACGCGACCCTGCGCAACCTCGGCATCTCAACCATCGTCGCCGTCGGCGTCTCGGTCAACGTGGCCATCACCAACCTCGTGATGGACGCCGTGAACGCGGCGTATCGCGTTGTCGTGCCGCGGGATGCGGTCGCCGGCATCCCCGCCGATTACGCCACCGCGATCATCGACAACACGCTGTCTCTGTTGGCGACGATCACGACCACCGACGACCTCATCGAGGCGTGGAAGTGACCGATACCGACAGCGAGACAACCGCGTTCCCCGAAATCAAGCCTGTCGACGCACCGCCCGAGCTGGGCCGGTTCATGGCGGCCATGCGCCGCTTGCAGGACATCGCGGTGTCCACCAACCCCGACGGCGCAGTGTGGGCCGACGCCGCCGAGCGCGTCGAGGAACTCTGTGAACGGCTGGCAGTCCATGAGGCACCCGAGGGCGTCGCTCCCGCCGGTCGGGGCCCACACCTGCCCGGCCTGGGCCATCCGCTGATGCCGCCGTGGATGATCACCGAATCAGGCGCCGACGGTGTCGTCATGCACGGGCACTTCAGCCGCTTCCACGTCGGTGGCAACATGGCCGTCCACGGCGGGGTCATCCCGCTGTTCTTCGACTGGCACTTCGGCATGATCGTCTCGGCCGCGGGCCGCGCCGACAGCCGGACCGCCTACCTACACGTCGACTACCGTAAGGTCACGCCCATCGAGGAACCACTGGTATCGCGCGGACGCATCGATACGATCGACGGACGGAAGGCCTTCGTCTCCGCGACGATGACCGACTCCGATGGCACCGTGTTGAGTGAGGCCAGTGGCCTGATGATCCGGCTGCTGCCACACCAGCCATGAGAGGCGACATGTCCGAGGTTGCAACACAATTCACCGTCCCGGCCGCCGCCGACACCGTCGCAGCCGCGATCGGCGACCGGGAATTCCTCATCCAAGGCGACCGCCGCTATACATATGCCCAGGTCGTCGCGCGGGCCGACCGGCTCGCCGCATACCTCCACTCCCGTGGATTGGGCGCCAAGACCGAACGTTCAACGCTTGCCGGTCACGAAGTCGGCCAAGACCTACTGGGCATCTACGCCTACAACGGACCTGAGTACGTCGAGGCGATGCTCGGATCGTGGCGCGCCCGGGTGGCGCCGTTCAACGTCAACTACCGCTACGTCAAGAACGAGCTGCACTACCTGCTCGCCGATTCGGGTGCCACCGCGCTGATCTACCACGCAGCCTTCGCGCCGCGCGTAGCCGACGTGCTGCCCCAACTTCCCCACCTTCGCGTGCTCATCCAGATCGCCGATAAGTCCGGCAACGATCTGGTGCACGGTGCCGTCGACTACGAGTCGATCGTGCGGTCGGGCGTACCTGTGTTGCCGCCCGACGACCCGTCGCCCGACGACCTCTACGTGTTGTACACCGGCGGCACGACGGGCATGCCCAAGGGTGTGCTGTGGCGTCAGCACGACATATTCATGACGTCGTTCGGCGGCCGCAGCCTCTACACGGGCGAGCTTGCCAACACCTACGAAGACATCGCCAAACGCGTTGCGGATGCGCCGGAATCCCGGCTGATGATCCTGCCGCCGTTGATGCACGGTGCGGCGCAATGGGCGGTGATGACCGCGATGACGACCGGCCAGTCGGTGGTGTTCTCGACGGTCACCGACCGGTTCGACGCCGACGAGGTGGTCCGCACGATCGAGCGCGAAAAGATCATGGCGGTGACGGTCGTCGGCGACGCGATGGCGCGACCACTCGCTGCGGCGATCGAACGCGGCGCCGACCTCTCGTCGTTGGCAGTCGTAGCCAATGGCGGCGCGCTGCTGACCCCGACGGCCAAACAACGCCTCATCGACGTCAAGCCCGGCCTGATCGTCGTCGACGGTGTGGGGTCCTCGGAGACCGGAGCCCAGATGACGCACATGTCGGCTCCCGGGGCGGTGGCAACGGGCAAGTTCAACGCGGGTCCCGACACGTTCGTCGCGGCCGAGGACCTCAGCACGATCCTCGAGCCGGGTCACGACGGGATCGGCTGGCTCGCGCAGCGAGGCTATGTGCCGTTGGGCTACAAGGGAGATGAGGCGAAGACAGCGGCGACGTTCCCTGTCATCGACGGCGTGCGGTACTCGGTGCCGGGCGACCGCGCGCGTCATCTCGCCGACGGCGCGATCGAACTTCTCGGTCGTGACTCGGTGTGCATCAACTCCGGCGGCGAGAAGATCTTCGTCGAGGAGGTCGAGACTGCAGTCGCGTCGCATCCCGCGGTCGCCGATGTGGTGGTGTCGGGTCGGCCGAGCGAGCGGTGGGGCCAA
>DASRJA010000179.1:0-2906 GCA_035649695.1 Mycobacterium sp.
GCGCCGGGAGGGCTGGCGGATCAACGCGAAGAAGACGTACCGGCTGTACCGAGGCAAACTTCTCACGGCTGACCCAATTGCGTGACAGCGACGGCTACAGGCTTCCGCCCGATATCGTGGTACGCCTCCGCCACGCCGGCCTATGATGTGGGCGTTCGCCTGGCCGTCGCCGCATTGGTCATCGCGGCCAACAAGCCAGCGATCAACCCGTGGCCTAGTCTGATTGCTCACTGCTGTTGGGATTGTCTTGCTAATGATGGACAGGTCAAACGATAGCGAAAGTCAAAGCTGACAATGTGCGCCGACGCGACCTGCTCCGGGTCGGACATCCTCAGTTGTCTCCGACAGCCGAACGTCGCCAGATCGAGGAAAGAAAACGCCCTACGGTTTAGTCTTCCTGAGGGCGCGCTTCTTCGGCTGGAATTCCATCCGTAACTGTCGTTCCGCTCAAACCAGTCACCAACACCGAGACCGTGTTCACCGCCACGACAGACATAGATCACGAATGCGCGGTCAGCAGTTTGGATGTGGGTAGGTTCGCGTTTCGTTCGACTGATCTTCGCCGTTACCTTCTCCTGCAGCCGGCAACACATTGACCGTTTACCGCCATTTCTGAGCAATTTCGTCCAGCCTCCGCTGGATTTCGTGCTTCGGCAACCAGCGGCCACGCACCATTACCCCGGCCTGCCGGTGCACGTTGCGGATATCCTCAAGCGGATTGCCCTCCACCAGAATTAGATCCGCTCGCTTTCCCACCTCCACCGTGCCGAACTCCGCCTCCTGCCTGAAAAACGCGGATGCATTTTTCGTCGCCGCTTCGAGCACCGCGTATATAGGCAAGCCGGCGTGCACCATCGCCCCCATCTCATGCGCCAAGGAGAATCCTGGCACGCTGTATACCTGGGGAGAATCGGCGCCGAGGATCAGACCGGCGCCCGCGCGATAAAGCGCGTGGAGAATCCGGTCGCGCAGCGCGACGACCTCCATGGCCGAGGGGCGCAAGCCCATCTGCTCGAGCACGCGGCGCCTGAGGCTACTCCGGGCAAACTCTGTGGTTTCTTTGGCCCACTGCTCTATCATCGGGCGTGGGACGTACTGAAGCTCTTGTCGGCGGTGAAGCTCGTCCAGCGATCGCGTGCCGAGGATCGTCTTCCATACATCCATCGTGGCCGAGTTCCAGATTCCAGCCTCGCGCGTCGCCCGGGCGAGATCCTCGATCGCCCTCGCGTTGCCGCGGCTGGCCTCGACATAACCGTCCAGATGCTCCACCGACTGACGCTCTTCAATGGCGTGGCGGAGTCCCACCTCCGGGGGCACGTGTCCGGCGTACTGGATTCCCACCTCGCGGGCTGTACTGGTGATAGCGTCGTACACCTCGCGTGAGATCGGCGGAAAAATCTTGAGGACATGGTAGCCCGCCGCCGCATACTCACGCACCTTCTTGCGCGCCTCGTCCGCTGTCAGAGTGGAGTTGCCGCTGAACGGCGGCGCGACCATGAACAGCGTAGGCCCGAGAATCTCACCGCTCTCGATCCGGCGACGAAGTTCGTGTTGATACGACGTGCCCAACATGCCGCGAATGGTCGTTGCGCCGGTAAGCACGTACAGCGCCATGAACTCGACTGCAGCAGGGCTATCCGGACCCGGCACATGAGCGTGCATCTCAGCGATGCCCGGCATCAGGTACTTCTGCCGCCCGTCCACCCGCTCAATCCCAGCGGGCACCCGGACCGAGTCAACGGGGCCAATGGCCGCGATCCGGTCGCCTTGGACGAGCACCGTTTGGTGCTCGAGCAGTCGCTCTCGATCCATCGGCACCACAGTGACGTCAGTGAAAGCGACCGATCTCGTGGTGTCGGCCGCGGCCGGTGCTACGCTGAATCCGAACGCAAGCACGCCGATTATGCCCACGATCTGTGGCATCCCCGTCCCGCGACGACCCAGTCCCAGCATGCTTACTTCATACACGCCCATGGCGGCAACACCAGTCCGCGATCCGTTCCATCGCGAAGGTTGCGTCTACGAGGAGAAGGTCGATGGGTGTGCATTTGTGTCGCACCTCCAATTGCGCGGATATTACCGACGTACAGCAGTGGTTGGAGTAATAGACAGCGTCAGTCGCCGCATGCACGCGATCCTGGTTGATTCTCCTGTCACCCCGGACGTCTTGCTTCTTACGCTCATGATCATCGGCCTGGTATGTGCTATCGCCTGCTACTTCGCGGTCGGTTCCGACCAGCCGCGCCGGCCGACGCGATGAACGAGGGACACGTCTGCCAGTCACATGCGCGCTGGATGAACCGATCCGCGTGCCGCTTTATTGCCACGTATATTGCCACGCGGGGGGTCGTTCGCGGGATTTCTGGGTAGTTTGTTTCGTAGCAACGACAACACAAGAAAGCGCCCCTCGCCGCGAGCATCCTGACCTCCACCGCTCGATGGGGATCTAGCCCTAGTTCGAGCGCACGTGGCGGTCCGACAGGTGCTCGGCAAGCCGCAGTGCGAGTGCCACGATGGTCAGCGTGGGGTTGGCGAACCCGCTCGTTGGAAACACCGAGCTGCCGGCCACAAAGAGGTTTGAGACGCCGTGGACGCGGCCATCCGGGCTGACGACCCCGCGCCTGGGATCGTGGTGCATCCGCGTGGTGCCCATGTGGTGGTGAGCGTTCGGATCCGGTGGAACATCGGGATCAACCACAACGCGCCCGATCCCGTTGCGCTCGATCTCGTCGGCGACAATCGTGCGAATCCGGATCAGATGATGGCGGTCGAGATCGCGCCAGTGCCAGTGGATCTCGGGCTTCGGCAAGTCGAATCGATCGCGATCGGTTCCGAGCATGATCCGGTTCTCGCGATCAGGAGTCTGCTCGAGGTTGATTACCAGCGGGACGGCGTCGTGGCGGCCG
>DASRJA010000180.1:0-7009 GCA_035649695.1 Mycobacterium sp.
TGAAGTAGTCGCCGGTGATGCGCCAGTACTGCCTGCCCCACGTGGTGTACCTGGCGAGGAGCACCAGGATCACCATCGTGCACACCGCCGCGATCACCCAGGCCTTGGCGATCCATACCAGCGATGTCCAAAGCTCGTTACCCCAGTCCAGCGTCGGGGTGAACATGTTGTCCATTCCGGCAAAATACCTCGATAAACTGCAGTGAGCGCCGCCGAGGGCCTAACTCCTGGTCGGGAGGGGGTCGAGCCGCCACTCTCCGTCGCCGATTAACTCCAGGTGACGGCCGTGGAACTGTTCCACCGTGCCCCGGTGACTCACGCTGACCAAAATGGCGTCCGGGTGCTCGGCCCGGATCAGCTCGTAGAGCATCAGCTCCAGGCCCTCGTCCATCGCCGACGTCGACTCATCGAGGAACACCGCTTTCGGCTTACCCAGCACGACGCGGGCGAACGCGATCCTCTGCTGCTCGCCAACCGAGAGCACCTTGGCCCAGTCCCGCACGTCGTTGAGCCGGATGGCCAGGTGCGGGAGGGCGACCTTGACCAGCGCCTGCTGGATCTCGCGGTCGTCGACGGCACCCTCCTGATGTGGGTACGACACCACCGCGCGCAGGTCACCGAGCGGGATATAGGGCAGCTGAGGAACGAACATCGCGTCCTCCCGGCTGCAGGGCAGGTGCACGCTACCGGACACGAACGGCCACAGCCCGGCCAGGCTCTGCAACAGAACGGTCTTGCCGATGCCCGAGGGACCGCTGATCAGCAGCGCGTTGCCCGGCTCCAGCCGGAAGTCGAGGTCGCGGATCAGGTGCTGGCCGTCGGGAATGCGGACGCCGAGGCCGTCGACCTCGAGCTGGCCGTCCTCTGACACGGGCGTCGTCGTGTGCGCGAACCCGCGGGCGAGGGCGTTCTCGTCGAGCAAGCCGTCCAAGCGGATGATCGCCGCCCGATAGCTGGCGAACGAGTCGTACGCGTCCCGAAAGAAGGACAGCGAGTTGTGGATGGTGTGAAACGCGGTGGCCGACTGGAAGATATCGCCGAGTGAGATTTCGCGCGCGAACAGCCGCGGCGCCTGAACGATGAATGGGAGGGGATCGATCGCCTGGCTCGTCGACAGGTTCCAGCCGGTGAACAACACCATCCTGTTGCGCCAGTTGCCGTAGTTGTCCATGACCGACGTGAGACGACGGTCGAGCACGTGGCGTTCGGCGTTTTCGCCCCGGTACAGCCCCACGGCGGCGCTTGCGTCCCTCAACCGGATCAGTGCGTATCGGAAGCCGGCGTTGAGAAGCTCATTCATGAAGCTCAACCGGATCAGCGGCCTGCCGATGACGAACGCGATGATGGTGGCCGCGAGCACGTAGAAGATGACGATCCAGAACAGGGCCCTGGGCAGGGTGACACTGCCCAGCGTCAACGGACCCGAGAGCCGCCAGAGGATCGCGGCGAAGGAAAAGACGGATACGACGGCCTCGACGGCGCCGAACAGCAACAGCTGATCGGAGGTGCGGGCCGGGTTGTTCGGTTCGGCACCGACACCGGCGGTGAAGACGTCGATGTCCTGCTGGATGCGTTGGTCCGGGTTGTCGATCGGCTGCCGCGAGAACTGGCTGCGGAAGTAGGCATAGTCGCCGAGCCAGTCGTCGATGAAGCGACGGCTCAACCAGATTCGCCATCGCATGATGAACGTTTGCGTCAAGTACAAGTCGGCCAGCGTGCGCGCCACATAGCAGACGGCCAGGACCGCGAAGACCAGGATGGTCAACCAAAACCCGTGGATGCCGGTGTCTCTCGCCGAATCCGGCTGGAAGGTGACTTGAAGCGCCGAGAACAGATCGTTGGCGTAGTAGCTCAAGAGCACGTTGATGCGGACAACGAGGATCGCCGACAACAGCAACAGCCCGACCACGGCCCAGACCGGCGCGCTCTGCCTGCCCTTGAAGTAGTCGCCGGTGACGCGCCAGAACTGGCGTCCCCACTCGGTCGTCCGCCCGACGAGGAAGAGCACCACGAGCAGCACGGCAGCGCTGATCACCCATACCTGCAGCACCCACAGGGTCGAGTCGAGGAATTCGCGGCTCCAGTCGATCGACGGTCTGAATGTGTTCATCCTTCAGGCACCCCCTCGGGCGGGGCGAACGTCGCACCCAGGTGAGCCACCAGGTGGTCCGGGTCGACGCTCTGAGCGGCGAAACTCAGGTAGCCGTCAGGCCTCACGACGTATGCCGACGGGCCGGAAGGCTGGTAGGCCCTGGCGAATTCGCCACCGGCGTCGCGGATCAGAGGCAGCGTGGTGGCGGTGACGTCCGCGTCCGGCGCGGCGATCAGATACACGTCCATCCGGCCATGGGCGGCGTCGACGGCGGCGTTCGCGGCCCGCTCGAAGGTCGCGACATCGACGGACCAGTCCGGCGCATACAACAGCGTGGTGTGTCCGCGCCTGCCCAGCAGCTCGAAGAGCCTCAGCGGCGCCGTCACGGCGTCGCGGGTCAGGCCCGTCGCGTCCGGGGCACGGCCGCCGGCGCCGACAGTGTCCGATGTCGCCGGGCCAGCGGCTCCGGCGACAATCGGGCTGCCCGCATAGTTGATCAGCAGCTGGGCCTCGCGGCGGATCACATAGTCGGGGTCGGTCGAGTCGGCACCGATGCCTTCGCGGGCGCTGCGCACGGTGCGCCCGACGACCTCTTCACCGACGGGCCTGCGTTCGGCGTCGTAACTGTCGAGCAGCCCGGCCGCGGCGTGCCCGTCAATGGCCAGCGCCAGCTTCCACGCCAGGTTGTGAGCGTCCTGAATACCGGTGTTCATCCCTTGTGCGCCGGTCGGCGGGTGGATGTGCGCAGCGTCGCCCGCGACGAACACGCGGCCCCGTCCGTAGGCGTCGACGATGCGGTGGCTGATGCGAAACACTGAGGCCCATCGCAGGTTTCGCGCTGTCGTCGGCTCGGGGGAAAGCCGGTCCAGCACGGCCTGGATGTGGTGCAGCTCGGGCTTGCGGTCGCCCTCGAAACCATGCGCCACGCCCGCCGTCGGCGCGGCACTCAGCTCGTCGGGCACGAGCATCGACATGCGATAGCGGCCCCGGCCCGGCAGGGGGATACACACCAGCAGGTCGTCGGTCTTGCCGTCGGTCTGGTGCATCGCCCGGACCGCGTAGCCGCGAGGCATCGCCCAGTCCACTTCGACGTCGCCGAGCATGTACTGCTCCTCGAACGCCGCGCCTTCGAAGGACAGGCCGAGCGTCTTGCGCACGATGCTGTGTGCGCCGTCGGCGCCAACGAGATAGCCGGCCCGCACGGTCTGCTCGCCCGTATCACCGGCGAAGGTGGCGGTCACGCCGTCGTCGTCCTGGGTGAACCCGGTGAGCCGCACTCCACGTTCGACGCGGACGCCGCGCATCGCGAGTTCTTCGCGCAGGATCCGCTCGGTGGCATATTGCGGAATCGCGATGAAGCCGAACGGAATGTCGTCGGGCAATGTCATGTCGAGCTGCGCGGTTTTTTCGCCGTTGACGTAGACGATCTGGCCGTGCATCTGGGTCGCGGCGTCGAGGATGCGGCGCAGCACCCCCATGCCCTCGAACACCTCGAGCGTGCGGGGTTGCACACCAACGGCTTTCGCGTACTGGGGCGGCTCGAGCAACGGGTCGACGATGCGACAGTCGATGCCGCGGCGGACGAGTTCGATGGCTGCGGTCAGGCCGATGGGACCCGCGCCGGCGATGAGGACATCTGTGTTGGGCACCGCGTGATTATGCTGCCGCCATGAGCATCGACGCTCCCGTTACTGTCAACGCCGGACATCTGATCGCCCGACGGCTGCGCGCCAGCGGCATCGACACGGTCTTCACGCTCTCCGGCGGGCATTTGTTCTCCATCTACGACGGCTGCCGCGCCGAGAACATCCGGCTGATCGACACCCGCCACGAGCAGACCGCGGCGTTCGCGGCCGAAGGCTGGTCGAAGGTGACCAGGGTGCCCGGCGTCGCCGCGCTCACCGCGGGTCCGGGTGTCACCAACGGGATGAGCGCGATGGCCGCCGCGCAGCAGAACCAGTCTCCGCTGGTGGTGCTCGGCGGTCGGGCTCCCGCCGCGCGCTGGGGGCAGGGGTCGCTGCAGGAGATCGACCATGTGCCGTTCGTGGCACCACTGACGCGGTTCGCCGCGACGGCGCAGTCGGCGGATGCCGTGGGCGGGTTGATCGACGATGCCCTTCGGGCCGCAGTCGGCGCGCCGTCCGGCGTCGCGTTCATCGACTTCCCGATGGATCACGTGTTCAGCGAGGCGCATGACCTCGGCGGCCCGGGCGCGCTCGTCGATCGTCCGGCCACCGCCGACCCCGATGGCAACGCCGTGGACACCGCCGTGCGGCTGCTGGCCGACGCGCAGCGACCGGTGATCATGGCGGGCACCAACGTGTGGTGGGGACACGCCGAGACGGCGCTGCTGAATCTGGCCGAGGTGCTGCGCATCCCGGTGTTGATGAACGGAATGGCTCGCGGCACGGTGCCCGCCGACCACGACTTGGCGTTCTCTCGCGCGCGGTCAAAAGCGTTGGGGGAGGCCGATGTTGCGCTCGTGGTCGGGGTGCCGATGGACTTCCGGCTCGGCTTCGGCAAGGTGTTCGGCGGGCAGACCAAACTGATCGTCGCCGACCGCGCCGAACCCGACCGTGCGCATCCGCGCGAGGTCGCCGCGGGGCTCTACGGCGACCTGAGGACCTCTTTGTCGGCGCTAGCGACGGCGGGTGCATCCGACCACGAAGGGTGGCTCGGCGAGCTGCGGGCGGTCGAGAGCGCAGGGCGGGCAGCCGAGCAGGCGGAGTTGGACGACGACCGCACGCCTCTGCACCCGATGCGGGTCTACGCCGAGCTCAAGCCGCTGCTAGACCGCGACGCGATCGTCGTGATCGACGCCGGTGACTTCGGTTCCTACGCCGGACGGGTCATCGACAGTTACGTGCCTGGCGCATGGCTGGACAGCGGGCCCTTCGGCTGCCTGGGCTCCGGCCCCGGCTATGCACTTGCCGCGAAGCTTGCCCTGCCCGATCGTCAGGTGGTGCTGTTGCAGGGCGACGGCGCATTCGGGTTTTCCGGCATGGAGTGGGACACGTTGGTGCGTCACGGCGTTCACGTCGTTTCGGTGATCGGCAACAACGGCATCTGGGCGCTGGAGAAGCATCCGATGGAGATGCTGTACGGCTACTCCGTGGTGGCCGAATTGCGGCCCGGCACGCGATACGACGAGGTTGTCACGACGCTCGGCGGGCACGGGGAACTGGTGTCGGCGCCGGCGGAGGTTCGGCCCGCGCTGGAGCGTGCGTTCAATGTGGGCGTGCCCGCCGTGGTGAACGTGCTCACCGACCCCGGCGTCGCATACCCCCGCCGCTCGAACCTGGCCTAGCAAAACAGCCGCGTGGGCCCACACGTGAGTAGGGGACGTGCGTGTTCCCCCGTTGCACGCGGGGGGTGCCCCCAGTACGCGACACGCCGAGGAAATCCGTCCAAACGCGCACGCTCGCGGCCGTAAATCGGTGGACGCGTTGGACATTGGCGCGGATCCTGAGCATGTGGAGGTAAGACTGCATGACTCCGTACGACGAGTTTCGCGCGATCGCGGAACCGCTGTATCGGCGCGACCCAGTCGTGTACACCGTCGAGCTGACACTGCTGGCAGCGAACAAGTTTCCGGACGACACCTGGCTGTTCACGGTGTGGGACAACGGCGTACCCGTCGGCGCCGCCTTACAAACGCCGCCATACCCCCTGGGGTGCAACGGTATTCCCACGGACGCGATGGATTCACTCACCACCGACCTGGCTAGGCGGAGTGCGGTCCCGTGCTGCCGCGTTCGCCGACGCATGGCACGCAATCACAGGACGGGCCGGAACAACAAGCAGCGAAGAGCGGCTCTACCGATTGGGCACGTTGCGTTGGCCCAGCGGTGTGGCCGGAACAGCGCGACTCGCCACCGACGACGACCGCAGCTTGCTCGTGGATTGGGTGGAGCTGTTCTTGGGCGAGGCGTTCGATCATCCCCGCGACGACGACGCAGGCAAGGCCTTCGTCGACCACGCGCACCAGGTCGGCGACCGGTTTGTGCTGTGGGACGTCGATGGCATTCCGGTCAGCATGGCCATGCTGCGCGCGCCGGCCGCAGCGGTCTCGCGGATCGGGCCGGTGTTCACGCCGCTGACCCGGCGTGGCCATGGCTACGGCTCGGCCGTCACCGCCGCGGCCGCCGATCTGGCGCACCGCAGCGGCACCTCGGACGTCGTGCTGTTCGCCGATCTCGCCAATCCGACATCGAACGGCATCTATCAGCGCATCGGCTTCGAAGCGGTGTGCGATTCGGTGCGAATCGACTTCCGCGTACCGTAAATGTGTGGCGAAGACGAAAACCCGCACCTCAGGTCGTGTCAGCAACCGGTTCTGGCAGCTGCTCGGCGCCAGCACGGACAAGGATCAGGCCCGCTCGATGGCAGAGGTCCGCGCGTCGACCGAGTTCGAAGAGAAGGCCGCCGACCTCGACGACGAGCAACTGACCAAGGCCGCCAAACTGCTGCGCCTTGACGACCTGGCCGAGGCGGACGACATCCCGCAGTTCCTGGCGATCGCCCGTGAGGCGTCGGAGCGGACCACCGAGCTGAAGCCGTTCGACGTCCAGCTGCAGGGCGCGCTTCGGATGCTGGCAGGCGACGTGGTCGAGATGGCCACCGGTGAGGGCAAGACGCTGTCTGGTGCGATCGCCGCGGCCGGCTATGCGCTCGGCGGGCGCAGCGTCCATGTCATCACCATCAACGACTACCTGGCCCGCCGCGACGCCGAATGGATGGGCCCCCTCATCGAAGCCCTGGGCCTGACGGTCGGCTGGATCAGGGCCGACTCGACGGCCGACGAACGGCGCGAGGCCTACAAGTGCGACATCACCTATGCCTCGGTCAACGAGATCGGCTTCGACGTGTTGCGCGACCAGTTGGTCACCGACGTCGACGATCTGGTGTCGCCCAACC
>DASRJA010000181.1:0-2692 GCA_035649695.1 Mycobacterium sp.
CGCCTACCTCCGCGCCGAGCACAAACGGAAGTGTGTGCGGATAGGCACCCGACCGGAAGTAGGTGTCGACGAAATTCACGCCGATCGCTTCGGCCTTGATCAACACCTCGCCCGGCCCGGGCGAGGGCCGGGGCTTGTCGATGTACGTCAAGACCTCGGGTCCACCGGTTTCGGTGACTTCGATGGCGTGCATGGTCACGATTCCAACCTGACGCTCAGCCCTTTGTCGATGAAACAAACGACAACCGCCGAACCCTCACGTTGTCGCCGAGAACATCGACGGTGTCAAACGCGGCCACGAGAGTAATGACAGCGCTCGCCTGACGACGACGCGATGACCATGCTCAACTACACGAAGGGAATTGGCGGGACGATGGCCGATCAGAAAACTGTCCACGAGGTGACCTACGACCTGCTTCGCTCGCTGGGACTGACAACCGTCTTCGGCAACCCCGGCTCGACCGAGGAAACGTTTCTGAAGAACTTCCCCGACGACTTCACCTACGTCCTCGGCCTGCAGGAGGCGTCGGTGATGGCGATGGCCGACGGATTCGCACAGTCGACCGGCAAGCCTGCATTGGTCAATGTGCACACCGGAGCAGGCACCGGCAATGCGATGGGCAGTCTGGTGGCCGCCTACAGAGGCAACACCCCCCTCATCGTCACAGCGGGTCAGCAAGCCCGCGAAATGGTCTTGTGTGAACCATATTTGACCAACAGCCAGGAGACCCTGTTGCCTCAGCCGTGGGTGAAATGGGCCTATCAACCCGCCAGAGCTGAAGACGTTCCCGCGGCGTTCATGCGGGCCTACGCGATGGCCCTTCAGCCGCCGGCGGGCCCAGTCTTCTTGTCCATCCCGCTTGACGACTGGGACAAGCCCGCGTTGGGACCGGCCGTAGTGAGAACGGTCAGTCATCGGGTGGGCCCCGATGCCGAGCGCCTGCGCACCTTCGCCGACCGTATCAACCGCGCACAGCGGCCCATGCTGGTCTTCGGCCCGGAAGTCGATCGCAGCGGCGCGTGGGACGCCGCCTTGGCATTCGCCGAGAAGGTCGGCGCGCCGGTTTACGCCAGCCCCCTTCCAGACAGGGCGTCCTTTCCTGAGAACCACCGCCTTTATCAGGGTCCGCTGCCGATGACCATCGCCGGCGCCGAAAAGACCCTGCGCGGTCACGATCTGGCGATCGTCATCGGTGCACAGGTCTTCCGCTACTACCCCTATGTGGCCGGCGACTATCTGCCCGAGGGCACCGATCTGCTGCAGATCACCAACGATCCGGCGCTTGCCGCGGCCGCACCGGTCGGTGACAGCCTGATCAGCGACTCACTGTTGGCTCTGGAACAACTCGTGGGCATGGTCGATGACCACAGCGATCGGACAGTGCCTGCCGCGCCTGTCCGCAACCCCGCAGTCGATTGGTCGGCGTCCCCGCCGCTCGCCCCAGACGCGGTGTGGTCGACCCTGGCTTCGGTGAAACCCGCGGAATCGCCATTGGTGACCGAGTCCACCTCGACGATGGCCCAGCAAATGCACTGGCTGCCCACCACCCGCCCGGCTTCCTTCTTCGCGACCGCCAGCGGTGGAATCGGCTGGGGACTGCCTGCCGCGGTTGGCCTGGCGCTGGGAGACCGCGCCCGTGGAGTCAAGCGGACGGTGGTGGCGACCATCGGCGACGGGTCATGCCAGTACTCGGTGCAGGCGATCTATACGGCGGCCCAACACCGGCTGCCGGTCGTGTTCGTCGTCATGCGCAACGGGGAGTACTCGATTCTCAAGTCGTTCGCGGAGCTCGAGGAAACACCGGGCGTTCCAGGCCTGGACCTTCCTGGACTTGACATCGCCTCCCTTGCAACAGGGTTCGGATGCCGGACGGTGAATGTCGACAACTGCGAAAAACTCGCGCGCGAGTTCACGAACGCGTTGGATGCCGACGGTCCAACCGTGATCGTGGTGCCGACCAAACCGCAACCGGCACATCTGGGCTGACGCGGATCTCGTACCGATAGGGAGTTTTGTGATGACTGAGATCGTTGTCGATCCGTCTGTGACCACGGGACCGATTGTGGGTAGCACGAAGATCTACCGCGACGGGGTGCCGTTTCGGAGGGTGAGCCTCTCCAATGGCGAGTACCTCGATCTGTATGACACCTCGGGCCCGTATACGGATCCGCATGCATTGATCGATCTGCACAAGGGCCTGCCCTCGCGCCCGAGTGTGGTGCGCGATAGAGGCACGCAGCTACAGCGGGCACGGGCAGGCGAGATCACCGCGGAGATGGCGTTCATCGCCGCGCGTGAAGGTGTACCTGCCGAGCTGGTGCGCTACGAGGTGGCCGTCGGTCGCGCGGTGATCCCCGCCAACCACAACCACCCCGAGACCGAACCGATGATCATCGGCAAGGCGTTCGCGGTGAAAATCAATGCCAACATCGGCAATTCGGCTGTCACGAGCTCCATCGCCGAGGAGGTCGACAAGATGGTGTGGGCCACCCGCTGGGGCGCCGACACCATCATGGATCTGTCGACTGGCCGCAACATCCACGAGACGCGCGAGTGGATTCTGCGCAACTCCGCGGTGCCGATCGGCACCGTCCCGATCTATCAGGCTCTCGAGAAGGTCGGCGGCCGGCCCGAGGATCTTACCTGGGAGATTTACCGCGACACGCTCATCGAGCAGGCAGAGCAGGGTGT